>CAITPF010000143.1 GCA_903894155.1 uncultured beta proteobacterium
AGCACCTTGCCGCCCTCGGCATACTGGCGCCGCACGATCAGGTTCGTGATCGATTCCATGCCCGCCGCATGAACGTCCTCTGTCGGCACCGCATGTTGCTCGGCCATCATCCCCAGATCCGCCAGCAACGCCGCGGTGCGCTCGGCATGTGGCGCGTTATTGCCGGGCGGCGTATCCGTGGGAACCTGGATGACCGATTGAAGGAATTGCACTTCCTCTTCGAAATGCGCGTCGATCCACTGGTCAAGTCGTGCGTAAAGGTCTGTCTTGTCGTTTGTCATCCGTTCACATCCAGATCGTCGAGCAGTGCCGTAAAGGCTTGCACCGCAAGCGTCGCGTCTTCGGCGGAAATGATTTCGAGAGGGTTGTGGCTGATGCCACGGTTGCCGCCGCGCACGAACAGCATCGCCTGCGGCATGATCGTGTGCAGCTTCATGGCATCGTGCCCCGCGCCGCTGTTCAGGCGAAACACCGGTTGACCAATTGCCGCGACCGCGCGCTCCCAGCGGGCCTGCCAGGCAGGATCGGAGGGCGCGGCTGCCACGCGCATGGACTCGTTGCATTCCAGGGAGATCTGCCGGCGCGCTGCAATCTCGCGCGCACCCGCCAGGACGTCGGTCACCAACGCGTCGCGCTGTGCATTGGTCGGCGCGCGCAGGTCGAGCGTGAAGCGACACGCACCCGGGACGACGTTGATCGACCCGCCGGGGACTTCCATCTGGCCGACCGTCCCGACCAGGCCAGGGGCCAGAGACGCGCGTTGCTCGACGAACAGGCTGATTTCCGCAGCCGCCAGCAAGGCATCGCGGCGCATCCCCATTGGCGTCGTCCCGGCGTGCTCCGCGCGCCCGCCAGCTTCGCAGACATAACGCGCCCCGGCATTGATGGAAGTCACCACGCCCAGGGGCACGGCTCGCTCGACCAGGACAGGCCCCTGCTCGATATGCACTTCGACGAAGCCCAGATAGCGCGAAGGATCGCGCCGCAGTGCACCGATCGCGGCCATCTCCCCGGGCAAGCCCGCGGCGCGCATGGCATCGCGCATGGTGAGGCCATGCGCATCCTGCTGGTCAAGCCATTGCGGGTCGAAATCCCCGGTCAGCGCGCCCGACCCCAGGAAGGTGGCACGAAAACGCTGCCCTTCCTCTTCTGCGAACGCAACGAGCTCGATATCGAACGACAGGCGGCGGCCCGCACGTGCGAGCGCGGCGACACAGGCGATCGGAACAAGGATGCCCAGACGCCCGTCGTATTTTCCTGCGTTTCGCACCGTGTCGTAATGTGACCCTGTCATCAGCACAGGAGCATCTGGCCGCGCTGCGCGGTACACCCCCACGACATTGCCCACGGCGTCGGTCGTAACCGAATCGAACCCGGAATCGCGCATCCACTGCGCCAGATCGCCCGCGGTGGCGAGGTGCGCATGTGTGAGATAGGTGGCTGTCAATTCACCACGCGCATCCCACGGCGGCTCGCTATGGCGTGCCAGAAGATCGGCCCATTGCAGGATGTGCGCGCCGGCGTCGGGATTCAGCATGTTGGTCGTCATTTCGTCGCGGGTCCGATCATTGTAAGGCGCATGTCGGCGACCCCCGGTGCAACGCGATCCGTCACGCTGCCGCCAGTTTCGTACGCAAGACCGGCCATGATCAATCGTGGATCGATGACAGAAATTGCCGCAGTTCCGGGGTGGCCGGTGCGTTGAACAGCTCAGCCGCCGGCCCTATCTCGTGCACGAGCCCCTGATGCATGAAGACGACGCGATCGCTGACGCGCCGCGCGAAGCTCATCTCATGTGTCACCATCAACAGCGTCATGCCTTCGTCGGCAAGGCTTTCGACCACGCGCAGAACTTCGCCCACGAGCTCCGGATCGAGTGCCGACGTAATCTCGTCGCACAACAGTACTGAGGGGCTCATGGCCAGTGCGCGCGCGATCGCTACGCGTTGTTGCTGTCCCCCGGAGAGCTGGTCGGGAAACGCGTCGAACTTGTCCGCCAGGCCCACGCGATCAAGCAGCTTTTTCGCGCGGATGACCGCTTCGGCAGGACTTTCCTTCTTGACCAGTGTCGGCGCCAGCATGATGTTGCGCCCGACGCTCAGGTGGGGAAACAGGTTGAAGCTCTGGAAAATCATTCCTACGTGCTGGCGCAGCGCGCGCATGGCCTTCGGATCATCATGGACGAGCGGATAACCGTCGACCTCCAGCGCGCCCGAGTCGAACGCCTCAAGGCCGTTAATACACCGCAGCAGCGTACTCTTGCCCGATCCACTCTTGCCGATGATCGCGATGACCTCGCCCGGCGCAACATCCAGCGTAATCCCCTTGAGGACCTCATTGCTTCCGAACGACTTGCGCAGGCTTTCGATATGAACCATGGCCTGCACGGCGGCTTCAGGATCTTGCATGGATCTTTCCTTCGAGTGACTTGGCGTAGAAACTGATCGGGTAGCACAGCAGGAAGTAGATCACCGCCACGCATCCGTAGACGAGAAATGGCCGGAAGGTCGCGTTGGTGATCATGGTGCCAGCTTTGGTCAGCTCCACGAACCCGATGAGCGAGGCGAGCGCCGTGCCCTTGACCACCTGCACCAGGAACCCGACTGTCGGAGGAATCGCAATGCGCACTGCCTGCGGCAGAATGATATAGCGCAATTGCTCGCCGAAGTTGAGCGCCAGGCTTTGCGCAGCTTCCCACTGCCCCTTGGGTATGGAGGCGACGCAACCGCGCCAGATCTCCACCAGGAATGCACTGGTGTAAAGCGTGAGCGCGAATCCCGCCGATACCCAGGAAGACAGCTCCAGGCCAAATAGCGCAAGTCCGAAGTAGGCAAGGAACAACTGCATCAGCAGCGGCGTGCCCTGGAACAACTGGACATAACCCGCGACGAACCTGGCGCCGCCGCGCACACCCGACATCCGCAGGATCAGCAAACCCAGGCCCACGATGCCGCCGCCCACGAAGGCCACCAGCGACAACAGGACTGTCCAGCGCGCCGCCAGCAGCAGGTTACGCACGATATCCCACAAGGTGAACTCAACCACGGCGGCCTCCGAAGAAATAGCGCGGACCGGCCCAGTTCAGCAAAGCGCGCACGCTGATCGCAAGCATCAGGTAAATCGCCGTGGCGACGATGTACGATTCGAAGGCGCGGAAGTTGCGGCTCTGGATCAGGTTGGCCACGTAGCTGAGCTCAGGCGTCGAGATCTGGCCGCAGACGGCCGAGCCCAGCATCACGATGATGATCTGGCTCACCAGCGCCGGCCACACTTTGCGCAGGGCCGGCGGCAGCACCACGTATGTGAAGACCTGATAGCGGCTGAGCGCCAGGCTCACTGCCGCCTCCGCCTGCCCGCGCGGCGTCGCCTGAATGCCTGCGCGAATGATCTCGGTGGCATAGGCCCCCAGGTTGATCACCATCGCGATCACCGAAGCGGCTTCGGGCGATAGCCGTATGCCCAGCAGCGGGAGCCCGAAAAAGCAGAAAAACAGCTGCACGATGAACGGCGTGTTGCGGATGAATTCCACATAGCTGCCGACGATCCATTTCAGCCATCCCGGCCCCCAGAGGCGCACCCAGGCGAACGCCACACCGACGAGCACGCCGATGACGGCGGAAACCGCCGTCAGCCCGAGCGTCCAGATGACCCCGCTCAGCAGAAGGGGCCACTGAGTCAGGATCGACGCAAAATCAAGTTCAATACGCACGCGTCTTCCTGCATTATTCTGGCAAGACGCCCCACCCGCCGCGCGCGACTCGGCGCACGAAACGGAATCAGGACGAAAAGGGGTTCAGCGGCGACTCAGTACGTCTTGTAAGGCAGGAACTTGCCCGACAGCACGACGTGGACGCGGTCGCCCTTGGGATCAGGTTCCCGGGCGATATCCATCGAAAAATCGATCGCACTCATGATGCCGTCGCCGAACTCCTCGTGGATCAGTTCCTTGATCGTCGAGCCATACACACTGACGATCTCGTACCACCGATAGATGAGCGGATCGGTCGGGACGGCCGTGGGCAATGATCCCTTGTACGGCACGACCTGAAGCAGCGCCACGGCCTGCGCCGGCAATCCGAAGATCTTGCCGACCAGTCCGGCCTGCGGCTTGGTGAGCGTCATCTGCCCCAGGCACGCGGCGGTCGTCCACTCCTTGGACAGCATCAGCTGATCGGCCACATCGGCCCATTTGATACCCTTGCTGACCTTGGCGGCGTAAATCAGGTCGGTCACGTCTTCCCGCGTCATCGGCTTGACGAATGCCGCCTGGGCCGGGACAGCGGCCTTTACCTTCCTGACCGCTTTCACGGCATTGGCGGCCTTCGCAGTCTTGGTCGTCTTGGTGGTCTTGGTGGTCTTGGTGGTCGCCATGCTGGATTCTCCCAGTATCAGTGCAAATGAATTTCAGGCCATCGCGTAGGTCTTGGATCGGTTCACGAGGAAGTCGATCAGCCGATTGCGTAGTTCATAAAAGCGGGGATCGTGGTGCATCGTAGCGCGGGCCCGGTCCCGCGGCAGCGGATTTTCCACCACCTCGGCGAGAACGGCCCGCGGCCCGTTGCTCATCAGGAATATCTTGTCGGACAGGAGGATCGCCTCGTCCACGTCGTGGGTGATCATGAAGACCGTCTGTCGCGTCTGCTGCACGATCGCGAGCAGCTCATCCTGGATGTTGCCACGCGTGAGCGCGTCGAGCGCACCGAACGGTTCGTCAAGCAGCAACATCTTGGGCTGAATGGAAAATGCGCGCGCGATCCCGACACGCTGCTTCATGCCGCCCGACAATTGCGAGGGCTTCTTGTCTTCCGATCCGCCCAGATGAACCATGTCGATGAACTGCTGCACGTGCGCGTCGATCTGCGCGCGCGACCAGTCAGGCCAGCGCGACTTCACCGCAAATCCGATGTTGCCGCGCACTGTCATCCAGGGCATCAGCGCGTGGGACTGGAAGACGACTCCGCGATCCAGGCTCGGGCCATGGATCTCCCGGCCATCGATGAAGGCATTGCCGGCGCTCGGGCGCTCAAGTCCTGCGAGCACGTTGAGGATCGTCGTCTTGCCGCATCCCGAGTGGCCGATGATGCAAACGAACTCACCGCGCTCGATCTCGAAATTGATGTCGTCAAAGACGACCAGTTCGTCCCCGCCTGGCGCGGAAAATGCCTGCCTCAGCCCCTGGACCTGCAGAAAGCTCGCCATGGCATCAATCCCGGTACGTCACGGCTTTTTGCAGCCGCGCAAAACACATGTCCAGGATCATGCCAATCAGGCCGATCATCAGGACGGCCACCAGGATGTTGGAGATCGAAAGGTTGTTCCATTCGTTCCAGACGAAGTAGCCGATCCCCGTGCCACCGACCAGCATTTCAGCCGCCACGATCACCAGCCAGGCGATGCCGATCGATATCCGCATGCCGGTCATGATCGTGGGCGCCGCCGCAGGCAGGATCACCAGCAGCGCGCGCCGGATGGGCTTGACCTCCAGCGTGCGTGCCACGTCTATCCACTCCTTGCGAACGGCGGCAACGCCGAATGCGGTGTTGATCAGCATGGGCCATATCGAGCATACGAAAATGACGAAAATTGCCGATACGCCTGAATCCTTCAGCGTGAAGAGCGCCAGCGGCATCCAGGCCAGCGGCGAGATCGGTTTAAGCACCTGTATGTATGGATCGAGCGCGTCGAATACCAGTCGCGACATGCCGATCAGAAATCCGAGCGGAATCGCGACCACGGCCGCCAGGAAAAACCCGAGCGCGACGCGGCCGATCGACCAGGCAAGCTGAATGCCGATTCCCTTGTCGTTCGGTCCGTTGGAGTAAAAGGGATGCGAGAGTTGCTCAATCAGTTTTGCACCGAAGTCGGCCGGCGTCGGGAAGGCAGACTTCTGGCCGCTGGCGGCGGCCGCCCCCACCAGCTTGGCGTAGTCGTCGTCGACGACAGCACCGCCACCGACGGGCTGCGTGCCGATTTGCCAGGCGGCCACGAACACCAGAAGAATCAGCAGCGACAGCAAAAACGCCCGCAGCCTTTCGGAACGCGCCATCGATCAGGTCCTCCTGATCGCGAAGCTATCCAGGTATTGCTTCGGGTCGGTGGGATCGAACATCTTGCCCATCACCGTGAATGATTTGGTTGATGTCTTCGGCGCAACGAGTCCCGCTTCGGTCATCAACCGCTTCGCATCGGTCGCCAGGAAAACCGCGCTCGCGACCTTCTGGTAATCGATGTCGCCCTTGACCTGGCCCCAGCGTTGCATCTGCGTCATTATCCACACGGCGAAAGACTCCCAAGGAAATGGATCGAACCCGATACGGTCGGGGACCTTCTTCACGTTGCCCAGCCCGTCCGCGAACGTGCCGGTCAACACCTGCTCAATCACCGTGACGGGCTGGTTGAGATAATTGGGGGTGGAAATCGCCGCAGCGATCTCCTTTCGATTCTCGGGCTTCTGCGCATAGGCAGTTGCCTCCATGATCGCGCGCAGCAGCGCACCGTACGTATTCGGGTTGGTGGTGACGAACTCCTTGCTCGCGGCGAACGCGCAGCATGGATGACCATCCCAGAGTTCCCTGGACAGCAAGTGAATGAAGCCCACGCCATCGAAGACAGCGCGCTGGTTGACGGGATCCGGCGCAAGGAATCCGTCGATGTTGTCGGCCCGCAAGTTCGCGACCATCTCGGGAGGCGGCACGGAGCGGATCTGCACATCGCGATCGGGGTCCAGGCCATGCTCGGCGAGGTAGTAGCGCAACAGGTAGTTGTGCATCGAATAATCGAACGGGACGGCGAGCTTGAATCCTTTCCAGTCCTTCGGGTCGCGCCGGTCCTTGTGTTTCATCGCCAGGGTGATGGCCTGACCGTTGATGTTCTCGATGGCGGTCGTGGTATAGGGTTGCGCCGTTGCGCCAATCCCCATGGAGATCGCGATCGGCATCGGCGAGAGCATGTGCGCGGCGTCATATTCTTTGTTCAGGGTCTTGTCGCGAATGACGGCCCACCCTGCCGTTTTGACCGCCTCGACGTCCAGACCCTGTTTCTTGTAGAAACCCATCGGGTCGGCCATGATGATCGGCGTGGCGCACGTGATCGGGATGAAGCCCACTTTGACGGCTGTCTTCTCGAGCTTGCCCGTGCCTTGGGCGAACACCTCTGTCGCTGCCGCCAGCGGAAACACCGACGAGAGCGCCGCAAGCGCCGTGGGCGCGCCGACCGCCTGTAGAAACCGCCGGCGCATGGAATCTTCGGGGAACACCGCGCGCGTCACGGCCTGCTCGACCACGCGGGCGGTCAGTGCATCGCCTTTCAGGTTCTCCGCCGGCGATTGCGCCGCGGCATGGTCGGCCGCGCTCGCGTGTCGGCCGCAATCGCAGCGGAGACGGATTTTCGAAGAGAAAGGATCGGAAAAAATGGACATGGTCCGTACACCCAAAAAGTCTTGCCTGACCTTTGGGACGCAATATCCATGCCAGCAATGAATCGACGGGAGGCGGTCAGCGCTTGCGGTGTGCGCTAAAGCCGTAGGCACCAAACTGGTGCCCGGCATGTCGCTCTTCGCACCGATTACAAGCCATCCATGCACGCAGACGGTGCCCGGTGACTGGCGAGCGTCAATAGAGCGCGACGCTAAGCAAGCTCGATCAGAACCGGCTGGTGATCCGACGCCTTCGTGGCCTGATCGACGGCAAAACGCCTGACCCTCGGGATCAGCGACTCGCTCACGAAGAAAAAGTCGCAACCGACGGGCTCCGGGCCATAAGTCCGGTCATAGATCCGGAAGGTGGCCGGAAAGGGCTCGCCCGGATGCAGGACATCCCAGGAGTTGACGAACCCGTTGGCCGGCATCTGGGCAACCACCGCGCCATGCTCACCACTGTCGCGCTCGAAATTGAAGTCGCCGCAGAGCACTGCATCCCGGGTGTGCGGTTTGGGTTGATAAGGCGTGCCCGCTTCCGCCTTGGGCGGCTGCTGTGCCAGTGCGCACGCCTGCAGGTGCCAGTCGCGCAGTGCGACCGCTTGCGCATGGCGCATCGGCAGGCTGTAGTACTCAAGGTGGGTTGTCATGAGCCGCAGCGGACCCCAGGGCGCCTGCACGGTGCAGACCGCAAGCACGCGCTGCATGCTGGGAAGCGCGCCGCCCTCACCCGGAGCGCACGCGGGGTTCGGATAAGGCAGCGCGATCTGCTGGAGCTGGCGCACCGGCAGGCGCGTCGCAATGAGGTTGCCGAACTGCTGGCGCATCCGCCCGTCCGGTGAAAACTCGTCAATCGCCGGCGCGAAGAACACCTGAAAGCCCGGCAGATGCCGCGCGAGCTCAGCGGGTTGGTCGGCGGGTGTGCCGCCTGTGAGCATCGGGTAGTTGACCGCGACCTCCTGCAGGCAAATGGCGTCGAAGTCGGCCATTTCGCGGGCGACCCTGACGATGCGCGCAACGTCGACCCCTTCGTCGAGTCCCTTGAACCACTGCGTGTTCCAGCTGATGATCTTCATTTGATCCCCGCGCGCATAAAGGACTGGACGAACTGCCGCTGGAAGATCAGGAACCCCACCAGCAGCGGCGCCGAAGTCAGCAGCGTGGCCGCCGTGATGATGGACCAGTCGATTCCCTGGTCGCTCGACGAGAACACCTGCAGACCGACCGTCAGCGGTCGCGACCCCACCGAGTTGCTCACGACCAGCGGCCACAGGAAGTTGTTCCAGTGGTAGCTCACCGACACCAGCGAGAACGCCAGGTAAACGGGCTTGGCAAGCGGAATATAGACGTGACGTAACACCTGCAGGGGCGAAGCGCCTTCCATCACGGCGGCCTCGACAAGCTCCTTGGGGATCGTCATGAACGTCTGGCGCAGCAGAAAAATGGCGAATGCGGACGCAAAATACGGCAAACCGATCCCGAAGAGCGTATCGACAAGGCCAAGCGCCGTCAGCGTCTGGTAGTTGCGCACGATGAGGATTTCCGGCATGACCATCAACTGCACCAGGACCAGCGCGAATAGAACGTTCTTGCCGATGAACGCGTACCGCGCGAAGGCGTAGGCCGCCAGTGTGCAGAGCACCAGCTGAATCCCGAGGATCAGTGCGACCAGAATCGTCGTATTGAGAAAATAGCGCGCAAACGGCGCGGCATCCCACGCGGCAGCGAAATTGGCCAGCGTCAGCGGCGCGGTCAGCACCAGGCGCGTGGCGAATTCCGAAGGATGCACCGCAGCCCAGAGCGCGTAGAGAAAAGGCGCAATCCAGACAATCGCCAGCATCCAGGCGCCGATTGTCGCCAGCCATCCGGCCCGGGACTGCGCGGTTTCGATCGCAGCGCTCATCGGTAGTGGGCCCGCCGATCCAGCACGAAAAACTGCAGCAGACCCACCGTGGCCAGGATCGCAAGCAACACCGCGGTCAGGGTGGAGGCGTACGACGGATCCCAGAACTTGAAGCCGACTTCGTACAGGTAGAACAGGAGCAGCGAGGTAGCATTGTCAGGTCCGCCCTTGGTCATCACGAAGATGTGATCGACCATCCTGAAGGCGTTGATGGCCGCATTCACCAGCACGAAGATCGTGGTGGGCATGAGCAGCGGCCACTGCACGCGGCGAAAGAAATACCAGTTGCTCGCCCCCTCGATCTGCGCCGCCTCCCGGTAACTCGGGCTCATCGTCTGCAGCGCCGCCAGATAGAAGATCATGAAAAATCCCGCCTCCTTCCAGATCGCCACCACGATGACCGCGCCGAGCGCCAGATGCGGGTCGCCCAGCCAATTCTGCCCCTGAAAGCCCAGCCATTGCAGGATCTGGTTGATCAGCCCATAACCCGGCGTGTAGAAGAAGATCCAGATATTGGCCACGGCGATCATCGGCAGCACCGTCGGCAGAAAGAAGGACATGCGCAGGAACTGCCGCCCGGCAATCCGCTCGTTGACCCAGAGCGCCATGGTGATCGATATCGCGATCGACGCCGGAATCGTGGCCAGCGCAAACCACACATTGTTGATGAGCGATCGCCAGAAGATCGGATCCTCGATCATGACCTGGTAATTCTCCAGGCCAATGAACACCGACGCACGCCCTGCCCTCGGGGTCGACATGAAGCTGTCGAGCAGCG
Source organism: uncultured beta proteobacterium (assembly GCA_903894155.1). Classification (GTDB taxonomy): domain Bacteria; phylum Pseudomonadota; class Gammaproteobacteria; order Burkholderiales; family Burkholderiaceae_B; genus Zwartia. The sequence goes on from CAITPF010000143.1 coordinate 10,096, forward strand.
TGGCGACCGCCGGGTAATGCGTGAAGCCGACCAGAAACACGAAGGCCGGCGCCAGCAACAGGTAGGCGTGGATCTGGCGAAGCGAGACGTTCATGACGCCATTTGCCGAAGCGGTGGACGGGCGACGGGCGCCAGGGAGTCAGCGCCCGTCGATCCGCAGGCCTTACTGATAGGGCCGCAGAAGCCGGGTTGCCTCGACTTGTGCGTCCTTCATGGCTTGCTCGGGCGTCTTGCCGCCCGTCAGCGCGGCCTGCAGCCCGTCGTTCAGGGCTTTGGTGACGCGTTGATTGTCGTGGGTCGACAACTCGGCCACGGCAAACTCCAGCTGATCGCGCGCGACCAGCGCGGGCGGGAAATCGGCCGCGTATTTCTTCAGTGCTTCTGTCTCGTACGACGCGGGCGCCACGGCCACGTAGCCGGTATCAATGCTCCATTGCGCGGCACGCGCCGGTTGCGTGAGCCACTTGGCGAACTTGAAGGAACCCTCCTGCTCCGCAGGTGACACCTTCTTGAAGATGAAGAAGTTGCCCCCGCCCGTGGGAGAGCCCGGCTTCTTTCCGGCGGGCAGCATGGCCACGCCAAAGTCGAACTTGGCGTTCGCGCGAATGTTGGTCAGGTTGCCTGTGGTCGTCCAGATCATGGCGACTTTCTTTTCCATGAAATCGCGCGGCGTCGTGCCCCACTCGACCACGCCGGGCGGGTGGATGCCGTATTTCCGGGACAAGTCGACCCAGTATTGCAGCGCGCCGATCACGTTCGGGGCGTCGTACTTGACCTGATTGCCGTCCGCGTTGGCCAGGATCGCATCGTTCTGCGTGCTGAAGCCCTGGAAGAGCCAGTAAGGAAAGCCGCTCGAGGGCACCTGGATGCCCCATTGCGTCACGTTGCCTGCGGCATCTTTCTTCGTGAGCTTCTGGCCCATGCTGACCGTTTCGTCCCACGTCTTTGGCGGCTTGTTGGGATCGAGACCCGCTTCCTTGAACGCCTCTTTGTTCCAGTACAGGACAACCGTGGATCTCTGGAACGGCACGCCCCAGGTCTTGTTGCCGAACTGGCTGTTGAGCATGAACGCGGGAAAGAAGCTCTTCATCCACGCGCGGTCTTCATCCGTCTTCACGAAATTGTCGATCGGGATGATGGCATCCTCGTCGGCCAGCGTAAACGTATCAGTCGACAGCAGGATGGCAGCAGCCGGCGGCTTGCCCGACTTGTGCGCGGTGAGCACCTTGACGATCGTTTCCTGATAGGTGCCCGAGTAAACCGGCAGCACGTTGTAATCCGGGTTCTCCTTGTTGAAATCCGCGGCGTACTGATCGATGGTCTTGGTGATCGGACCGCCCACGGCAACAGGAAAATAAAACGTAATGTCGGTCTTGGCCAGCGCAGCCGCGCTGAGGCAGGCGCCCGCGAGGCCGGCAGCCAGCGTTGTCAGTAATCGTTTCATCGATATCTCCCAATAAGCTCGGTTGTAGTCAAAGAAATCACACCCTCTTGCCGTTCACGTCGAACCAGTGCTGGGCCGCATCATCCCAGCCGAGGTTTACGATGGACAAGTCATCCATCGCGTGCTTGCCTTCGGCGCGAACGCCAATCAGTTGATCCCCCGCGCGCGCGCTCAGGAGCAGATCCGCCCCCATGAACTCGGCCTTTGCAAGCGCAAGCATGATGGGGCCATTGAGGCGGATATCCTCCGGGCGCAGGCCCAGGAAGATGGCGCCAGCCGGCGCGTTCACGCGGATTTCGGTGCCCGCGATGCAGCCGTGCTCGATCCGCAGCATATTCATGCGCGAGCTACCGATAAACTGTGCGGCGAACTGCGTGGCCGGGGTGCGATAAATGTCGAACGGCGTGGCCACTTGCTCGACGCGGCCCTCGCGCAGCAGCACCACCTGGTCGGCCATACTCATGGCTTCCGTCTGGTCGTGCGTGACATAGACGACGGTCAGCGCAAGCTCCTGCTGAAGCGCGCGCAACTCGTGGCGCATCTCCTGGCGCAGTTGCGCATCGAGGTTCGAAAGCGGCTCATCCATCAGGCATAGCCTTGCGTCGGCCACCAGTGCACGCGCAAGCGCGACGCGCTGCTGCTGACCGCCAGACAGCTGGGACGGCCGTCGACTGGCATAGCGCTCGAGCCCGAGCAACTTGAGCACGCGCGCCAGGCGAGTCGCGATGTCGGATTTGGAGACCTTGCGCACACGCAGCCCGAAGACGACGTTCTCCGTCACCGAAAGGTGCGGAAACAGCGCATAGCTCTGGAACACCATCGACACCCCGCGCTCCGAGGGCGGCGCGCGCGTCACGTCGCGATCAAAGATCGCGATGCGCCCGGTGCTTGCCGTCTCCAGGCCCGCCAGCAGGCGCAGCGTGGTTGTCTTGCCGCAGCCAGAAGGCCCGAGCAGCACCGAAAACTGGCCTGCAGGCAGAACCAGGTCGGTCGGGTGCAGCGCGGTCGTCGCATCCCAGGTCTTGCTGACTTGTTCAAACGTGACTGCAGCGGTCATGTTGGCATGCGGAATTGTTCTTGGCGCTTAAGCCGGGGACCGGCGATAACGGGCTGTCTCGTTGCGCATCTTATCCCAAAGGGGGTGACACCGGCATGACAACTTTCCGTGGGGATGCTGCGCCGCGACATTGCCTGGCAATTCCACCGTCGGGCTCGGACCGCGCGTGATAAATTCACTCACATGAAACCAATGAACTCCTCTTCCCCTCGCCTGCGCATCTGGGATTTGCCGACCCGGCTTTTTCATGTCGCCTTCGCGCTGACGGTCGCCGGCGCGATCGCATGCGCGAAACTGGGCTCCGGCCTGATGACCTGGCACGTGCGCCTGGGCATTGTGGCACTTGCCTTGCTTGTTTTCCGGGTGATTTGGGGTCTGGTCGGTCCTCGCACTGCGCGGTTTTCGCAGTTCGTCGTCAGCCCGACAAGGGCCTGGCATTACCTTCGGCATGAGAGCAGCGCGCACGGTGCGTACGCAGGTCACAACCCGGCGGGCGGCTGGTCGGTGATCGCGATGCTGGTCATCATCGGATTCCAGGCCGTGACGGGCCTCTTCGCCAATGACGAGATCACGATCGAGGGCCCGCTCATGCGCTTCGTCAGCGACGCAACGTCAGCGACCCTGACTCGGCTGCACAAGATCAATGAAAAGCCGCTGTTCGCGATTCTGATTCTTCACCTGCTCGCAATCGTCGTCTACACCGCAAAAGGCCAGTCCCTCATCAAGGCGATGGTCACGGGAGACACGCCCGTCTCAGGCCTGCCGCCGGGCACACCCGCCACCCGCGACGACACGGTCACGCGACTGACCGCCTTGCTGATCGCCGCACTGGCCGCAACCGTCGCGTGGTGGTTGCTGACACTTGTTCAGGCGTGACCGCGCCGTCGACACCTAGCCTATCTGGAACCCCACATGCCCACACTTCATCGCGACGGTTGCCGCATCTATTGGCGCGCGGATGGCGACGCCTCGCTCCCGGCGCTCGTCCTTGCCAACTCCCTTGGGACCGACGTCACGCTCTGGGACCCGATCCTGGACACGCTGATGCAAGATTATTTTGTGATCCGCTACGACATGCGCGGCCATGGTGGCTCGGATACGACGCCCGGCGACTACTCGCTGGACCAACTGACCGACGACGCGCAGGCCGTCATTGCGGCAAGCGGGGCCCCATCGTTTAACTTCTGGGGGATCTCGCTTGGCGGCATGGTCGGCATGGCACTCGGCGCGCGAAAAGCGGTGGGTTTACGCAAGCTCGTGCTCAGCAACACGGCGGCGCAATTTGACAAAGCTGTCTGGGTCCAGCGCATCGAGGCAATCCGGCAAGGCGGTATGGCTGCGGTGGCCGATGCCGTCATCGGAAGGTTTTACACGCCCGCGTTCGTCCAGGCCGACAGCATCGGGGTGCGCAGAATGCGGCACGGCGTGCTGTCCCAATCGCCCGACGGTTACATCGGCTGTTGCGCTGCTATTCGCGACATGACGCTGCTGCCGACACTGGCCGCGATCAGCGCGCCCGCACTCATCGTGACGGGCTCACAAGATCAATCCACGCAGCCGGCTCGTGGCGAGGAGTTGCGGGCAAACATCGCAGGATCCAGCATCGTGAGCGTGCCAAGCGCCCACATCCCCGTGACCGAAATACCCGAGCGTTACCTCGCCGCAGTCCTGCCCTTCCTGAAATCCTGAGCGCTCGCGCCGGCCTGCGGTTTCGTCGCCTGAATCGCCTGCGCCTCAGGTCTCGCGCCGGCCAGCCGTTTCGCCGACCGAATCGCCTGCGCTAGCGCTTGACCTGAAACTTTTCGTGACAGGCCTTGCACGCGTCGGCGACCGCCGCGGATGCGACTTTGACTTTTTCAAGATCGCCGGAATCGGCCGCTACGCTAAGCCCAGCGACGGATTCCTGGAACTTCTGCTGCGCGGCCTTGAATCCGGCTGCGTCGCTCCAGACATCGGGCATGGCGTTGCTGCCCTTTTCCGAGCCACTGGTAAAGGCGGCCCAGGGCAGCGGGGCCATCATCGCAATCACCGACACATTGGCCTTGACGGCATCCTTGTCGTAGGGCGCGGCGCCCTTGATCACTGGCTGGATCCGCCCAAAATGGTTTGCCATGATCGTCATCACCGATTGGCGATACTTGATCGCGCGTTCGGGGCGATCAAACTGGGCATAGGCGACGGGAATCGAAAGCGTCAGCAGGGCTGCGGCCAAGAGGGTCTTGATCACTGACTTATTCATGCGCATTTTCTCCAATGGCTGGTGAGGAATAACAGGAAGGTACTTGCACGATAAGCAACGCGACGGACCTGCTGCGCGCCGTCGCCCGTTGAGATGGTCGGCTTACCGCACGCCGTTTTACACCGATTGTGCCAACTCGAGCGCCAAGCCAATATAAGTTCTAGGGGTTAATGCCATCAGTCGCGCCTTGTCGGGCGCCGGCAAATCCAGCCCTGCAATGAACGTGCGCAGCGCCTCTTCGGTAATGCCCTTGCCCCGGGTCAACTCCTTGAGCTGCTCATAGGGCTGGGGCAATCCGTAGCGGCGCATGACCGTCTGCACCGGTTCGGCCAGGACTTCCCAGCAGGCATCCAGGTCGGCATCGATCGCCCTGGCGTTGACCTCGAGCTTGCCCAGCCCGCGCAGGCAGGCGTCGTAGGCAACCAGGCAGTAACCGAGCGCCACGCCCAGGTTGCGCAGCACGGTGGAGTCGGTCAGGTCACGCTGCCAGCGTGAAATCGGCAGCTTCTCGGAAAGGTGGCGCAACACCGCGTTGGCCAGGCCCAGGTTGCCCTCGGCATTTTCGAAATCAATCGGGTTGACCTTGTGCGGCATGGTCGATGACCCCACCTCGCCTTCCTTGAGCCGCTGCTTGAAATAGCCCAGCGCGACATAGCCCCAGATGTCGCGGTTCAGGTCGATCAGGATCGTGTTGGCGCGCGCGATCGCGTCAAACAGCGCTGCCATCCAGTCATGCGGCTCGATCTGAATCGTGCGCGGATTCTGCTTCAGGCCGAGCTCCCCCAGAACGCGGGCGCTGAAGGCCGCCCAGTCGAGCTCCGGATAGGCGGACATGTGGGCGTTGTAGTTGCCCGTCGCGCCGTTCATCTTGGCCAGCGGCACGACTGCGGCGATCGCAGCGTGCGCGTCGCGCAGGCGCGCGGCAACGTTGGCGAACTCCTTGCCCAGAGTCGTGGGGGTTGCCGGCTGGCCATGCGTGCGCGCCAGCATGGGTTGCGACGCCTGCTCGTGGGCAATGCGCGTGACCACATCGACCAGCCGCTGCAACTGCGGCAGCAGGACCTGATCGCGGGCCCTGCCGAGCATCAGGGCGTGGGAGGTATTGTTGATGTCTTCCGACGTACACGCAAAATGGATGAATTCCGCCGCGCGGGCAAGCTCCGGATGCCCGGCGACCTTGTCCTTGAGCCAGTACTCGACCGCCTTGACGTCGTGATTGGTCTTGCGCTCGATCTGCTTGATGCGCTCAGCGTCCGCTTCCGAAAAATCATCAACGATGGCACGCAACACCTTGCGCGCACCGGCCGAAAACGCCGGCAATTCGGGCAGGCCCGCATCCGAGAGGCCGGTGAGCCAGGCAATCTCGACCTCGACCCGGTGGGCCATGAAGCCAGCCTCGGACAACAGAGGCCGCAATCCGTCGCAGCGGGATGCGTAACGCCCGTCGAGCGGGGACACCGCATTGAGCACGCCGAGTGATTCGCTTGTCTTCATGGAGAGTAATTTGATAAAAAACAACAGTTTTAGGATGGTCGATTTTATCACTGCCCTTTAGGCCCTAAGGCCATCGGTCCGCGATAAACTCAAACGGCTGTGCCCGGGATCCAGCGACGACGCTGTGGGCGCGCCTCCCTTAGCCCGCATCATCTGCGGGACGGCCATTCTCCGTAGTTTGTCTAGATTTATCGCATCATGAAATTGCTTGCCTCGCTGACCAGCCCCTTCGTGCGCAAAGTCCGCATCGTCATGGCCGAGAAGAAACTCGACTTCGACATGCAGATCGAGAACGTCTGGGCGCCTGACTGCAAGGTCCAGGAAATCAACCCCCTGGGCAAGGTGCCCTGCCTTGTCACCGAAGATGGCGGCGCCCTGTTCGACTCCCGCGTCATCGTGGAATACCTCGACACCCTGTCGCCCGTCAGCAGGCTCATCCCGTCCGGTGGCCGGGACCGCGCTGCGGTCAAATGCTGGGAAGCGCTTGCCGACGGCACGCTAGATGCCTGCGTCATTATTGTTAAGGAGCTGCAGCGCCCGCAGCCCCAGCAAAGTCAGGAATGGATCGCCCGCCAGTACGGCAAGATCGACGCCGCGCTCAACGCGATGGAAGAAACCCTTGGCGACCAGAGTTATTGCATGGGCGTCAATTACTCGCTGGCGGATATTGCGGTCGGCTGCGTGCTCGGTTACCTGGATTTCCGGTTTCCGCACATTCCCTGGCGCGATGTGCACCCTAACCTGACCCGCCTCGACAAAAAACTTGTCGCGCGCCAGGCATTCATCGATTCAGAGCCGCCCAGGGCCTGACCGCCCCCGGGCATCCTGACCTGCGCGCGGATTGGCGCGCGGCCCGGGCTGTGCCCTGGCGCACCTGAGGCGGGTTGCCGCTTGACTTGCCCCGCCCTGAAGGGCGAATTCGCCACGGGCCAGGTCACTCCAGATCGGATTCCAGCGTGCGGGCGATGATCTCTTTCATGACCTCGCTGCTGCCGCCGTATATCCGCCCGACCCGCGCATCCACCCAGGCGCTGCCCACCTGGTACTCCGACATATACCCGTAGCCGCCGTGCAGTTGCAGAAACTCGTCGAGCAGCCGGCATTGCATCTCGGAAGCATTGAGCTTGGCCATCGCGGCACGCGCAGGCGTCAGCTCCCGCCTGAGGTGCCGCGCAAGGCAATCGTCGACGAACGTGCGCAACATCGTGCACTGCGCCTTGGCCTCGGCCAGCTTGAAGCGCGTGTTCTGGTAAGTCAGCAAAGAATTCCCGAAAATTTTGCGGTCGCGCGTATAGGCGACAGTACGCGCGAGGAACGACTCGATCATCGCGGCCGCGCGAATGGCGATCACCAGTCGCTCCTGCGCGAGCTCCTGCATCAGGTAGCGAAAGCCGGCGTTTTCTTCTCCGAGGCGGTTCGCCACGGGAACCCGCACATTCTCGAAAAACAGCTCCGACGTATCGGCCGCATGCAGGCCGATCTTGCGCAGATTGCGCCCTTTGGTAAAGCCAGCGTCTTGCTCCTCGACGCAAATCAGCGAAATGCCCTTGGCGCCGGCGTCGGGATTTGTCTTTGCCACCACGATCACGATGCCCGCGTTCTGCCCGTTGGTGATGAAGGTCTTCTGGCCATTGATGACATATTCGTCCCCCTCGCGCTGCGCCGTGGTGCGCACCGCCTTCAGATCGCTGCCGGTTCCGGGCTCGGTCATCGCGATCGCGCCGATCAGTTCACCCGCCGCCATGCGCGGCAGCCAGCGCTCGCGCTGTTCGGGCGACCCGTACGTGTGGATGTACGGCGCGACGATGTCCGAATGCAGTGCGAACCCGATCGAGCTGCAATTGGCGCGCCCGAATTCCTCGAGCAGCACCGCCGAATGTCCGAAATCGCCGCCGCCGCCATAAGGCTCGGGCAGCATCGGGCACAACAGGCCCTCGGTGCCCGCCCGTGCCCAGAGCGACTTCGGCACCTTGCCCTCGTCTTCCCACTGCGCATAATGCGGCAACACTTCACGCTCGATGAAGCGGCGTGCCTGCGTGCGGTATTGCTCGTGATCTTCCCGGTAGACGGTTCTCATATGCTCGGTCTCTGTAAATCGTTGTGTCCTGGATTCGGTCTCTGTAAATCGTTGTGTCCTGGGCTCGGTCTCTGTAAATCGTTGCGTCCTGGGTTCGGTCTCTGTCAATCGTTGTGTCCTGGGCTCGGTCTCTGTCAATCGTTGCATCCTGGACGATGGTGATGGTCACCCAGCGGGACACCTGCGACCCCCGGCCGTTAGCCGCATGGCGTCAGGGACGCACGCGGTGCCCGGCCTCGGGCTCGGCTTGATACTTTTCCTTCAGCACCCGACGCAGCAGTTTGCCGGTTTCGAGCCTGGGCAACGACGCTTCGAACACGATCGTGCGCGGCATCTTGACGCGCGACAGCAGCCCCTCGCAAAACGCCACCAGCTCCAGCGCCTTGTCTTCACCAGCCAACGCCGGATTGCGCAATTGCACGATCGCCTTGGGCACTTGCCCGAACGCCGCGTCCGGCACGCCGACCACCGCCACATCCTGCACGTCCGGATGCAGGATCAGCGCGTTCTCGATCTCCTGCGGATACACGTTGACCCCACCGGACAGGATCAGGTCGGTGCGCCGATCGGCGAGGTAAAGATAGCCCTCGGCATCGAGATACCCCATGTCGCCGTACGTCGCCCAACCCTTGTCGTTGAACGCTTCCCGCGTTTTTTCAGGGTCGTTCCAGTACGCGAACGGTGGGCCGCCGGAAAAGTAAATCTTGCCGATTGCGCCCTCTGGCATCTCGTGGCCATCTTCGCCGACGATATGGATGCGGCCAAGGGTCGCGCGTCCGACCGAACCGCGGTGCGTGCGCCAATCGCGCGGCCCGATGACGGTTACCCCGAACCCCTCGGATCCTGCGTAATACTCATAGAGGATGTCGCCCCACCAGTCGAGCATCGCCTCTTTGACGTGGGGTGGGCATGGCGCAGCGGCGTGGATGGCGATCCGCATGCTGGCGAGGTCGTAGCGCGCGCGCTCGGCTTCGGGGATCTCGAGCATTCGCACAAACATGGTCGGCACCCACTGCGAATGTGTCACGCGATGGCGAGAAATCAGCTCGAGCGCCTCGCGTGGGTCGAACTTGCGCAGGATCACCACGGTGCCGCCCGCCTCGACCGTGCGCATGACATAGCGCAGCGGTGCCGCGTGGTAGAGCGGTGCCGGGGAAAGATAGACGGTACTGGCGTCAAAACCGAAGGATTTCTGCCAGTTGACGACTTCGGGCTCGGGATCGTCGCGCCGTTCGGGTGGCACCAGCGCGCGCCGCACGCCCTTGGGAAACCCCGTGGTCCCCGACGAATACAGCATGTCGCGCCCCAGCGGGCGGGCAGCCCAGCGCAGATCGGGATCGGCCCGGGCGAGTTCCGCCTCGTAGGAAACCAGCCCCTGGGCATCATCGCCCACACAGACCAGATCCAGCGAGCGCGGCGGCAACTGCGCGCACAGGGGCGCCACCTGCGACACGCTGCGGTCAGACACGATCAGCATGCGCGCGCCGCTGTCGCGCACGATATGCGCGAGCTCGGGCGGCGCAAGGTGCGTGCTGACCACCACGAAGTACAGGCCCGCGCGGCGCGCGGCCAGCCCCAGCTCGACGATTTCGGCACGATTCTCCAGCAACAGCATGATGCTGTCGCCCGCAACGTAGCCCGCGCCGATGAGCCAGGCGCACGCGCGCTGGACCCGCGCGTCGAGCGCTGCGAACGTCATGGCCTTGCCGTCGCCGGACTCGATCAGCGCCAGCTTGTCGGGCGTCTCGGTAGCCCAGCGGTGCAGCCTCGACATTCGGTTAACTCCTGTTCAATCGGCTCGTTGACATCCTGGCCCGATGCGGGCTGATCAGGGCGCGCCGGTGATGATACCGCCTCCGAGGCAGACCTCGCCGTCGTATAGCACCGCCGATTGCCCGGGCGTCACCGCCCACTGGGGTTCACTAAACGTAAGCGCAAAACTGTCAGCGCCAGGGCGATCCAGCACACACGGCGCGTCGGCCTGGCGGTATCGGGTCTTGCCGGCGTAAGACCCCGGCAAAGGCGCGCCCCCCGCGACCCAGCTGGCCTGGCCCGCAGCGAGCGAACCCGACAGCAGCCAGGGGTGTTCGTGGCCCTCGACGATCACAAGTGTATTGGTCGCCAGCTCCTTGCGCGCCACGTACCAGACAGGGCCTGTGCCATCCGCGTGCTGACGTCCCCGCACGCCCCCGATGCCCAGCCCCTTGCGTTGCCCCAGGGTGTAGAACGACAGGCCGTGGTGGGTGCCCACACGCTGACCCTGCTCGGTCACGATCGGACCGGGCTGGCTTGGCAAGTACCGGTTGAGAAACTCCCGGAAAGGCCGTTCGCCGATGAAGCAGATGCCGGTGGAATCCTTTTTCGCCGCGTTGGGCAGCCCGAGATCACGGGCGATCTCGCGCACCCGGGTCTTGGGGATCTCGCCCAGGGGGAACAGGGTGCGCGAGAGCTGCGCCTGGTTCAACCGGTGCAGGAAGTAGCTCTGGTCCTTGGTGTCGTCCACGGCCTTGAGCAGTTCGTAACGGGCGCCATCGGGATGCGCAACCTCCCGGACCCGGGCGTAATGCCCTGTGGCGATCAGGTCAGCTCCCATGGCCATGGCGTGATCCAGGAAAGCCTTGAACTTGATTTCAGCGTTGCACAGGACATCCGGATTGGGCGTGCGCCCGGCCGAATATTCGCGCAAAAAGTCCGCGAAGACCCGATCCTTGTACTCAGCGGCGAAGTTCACCGCCTCGATGTCGATGCCAACGACGTCCGCCACACTGGCGGCATCGAGCCAATCCTGGCGCGTCGAGCAGTACTCGGAATCGTCGTCGTCCTCCCAGTTCTTCATAAAGAGGCCAAGGACGTCATAGCCCTGCTGTTTGAGCAGCCAGGCCGTGACCGACGAATCAACGCCGCCGGACATACCAACCACGACCCGCCTTTTTGTGGGGACTTTTTGATACATGATAAGTGAAATTGTATTCCTGACCGTGTAACGCCCCTACTAGTACACCATGCGTGGTGTATAAACCGAGGTGGTTACAGAACCTTACTTATATATACGGAGGAGTCCATGCGCATAGGAATTCCGCGCGAGACCCGAGAAGGGGAGACGCGCGTTGCCGCGACCCCCGAAACGGTCAAGAAGTACGTCGCGGCCAAACATCAGGTATTGGTCGAACGCGGTGCGGGGCTCGCTGCCCATTACACCGACGCGGCGTATCAGGATGTTGGCGCCCAACTCGTGGACTCGAAGGAAGCCTTTGGAGCTGACCTTCTCCTGAAGGTACGGGCCCCGGATGGCACAGAACTCGCACAGATCAAGTCGGGCACCGTCCTGGCAGGCATGCTCGATCCCTTTGACGCCGCGGGCCTCGAGGCCATGGCGGCAGCCGGGATCACCGGATTCGCCCTTGAGGCGGCACCGCGGATCACCCGCGCGCAAACTCTGGACGTGCTGTCCTCGCAGGCCAACCTCGCCGGCTACAAGGCCGTGCTGCTGGGTGCCCAGTATTACGGGCGCATCTTCCCGATGATGATGACCGCCGCCGGCACGATCAAGGCTGCGCGCGTTGTCGTGCTCGGCGCAGGCGTGGCCGGCCTCCAGGCGATCGCCACGGCCAAGCGCCTGGGCGCTGTCGTCGAAGCGTCGGATGTCCGCCCCGCAGCCAAGGAGCAGATCGAGTCCCTGGGCGGTAAATTCATTGACGTGCCCTTCGAAACAGACGAGGAACGCGAAATCGCCAAGGGTATCGGCGGCTATGCACGCCCGATGCCTGCTTCCTGGATGGCGCGACAAGCGACGCTGGTGGCCGAACGCTGCAAACAGGCCGACATCGTGATTTCGACCGCGCTGATTCCCGGACGCCCTGCGCCGACGCTGATCTCGGAAGAGACAGTGCGTGCCATGAAGCCCGGTTCGGTCATCGTCGACCTCGCCGTCGAGCGCGGGGGCAACTGCCCCCTCTCGCAAAAGGGCCTGGTGGTGCAGGAAAACGGCGTCACGCTGGTCGGCCTGACGAACCTCCCCGGCATGGTGGCGACGGACGCGTCCGCGCTTTACGCCCGCAACCTGCTGGACTTTCTGAAACTGATCATCGACAAGGAGGGCAACCTAGCGATCGCCCGCGACGATGAGATTGTTGTGGCCTGCCTGATGTGCGAAGGCGGCCAAGTCGTGAGGAAAAAATAATGGAAGCGATCAATCCAACACTGATCAACCTGATCATTTTCGTGCTGGCAATCTACGTGGGATACCACGTGGTCTGGAACGTCACGCCAGCGTTGCACACGCCGCTCATGGCGGTCACCAACGCCATCTCGGCGATCGTGATCGTGGGCGCGATGCTTGCGGCCGCGCTCACCGAAACCGGGCTCTCGCGCGGAATGGGCGTCTTCGCAGTCGCCCTGGCCTCCGTCAACGTTTTCGGCGGATTCCTGGTGACACGACGCATGCTGGAGATGTTCAAGAAGAAAGAAAAGAAGGTCGGGGGTGCTAAATGATTAACCTGAATATCGTCACCCTCCTCTATCTGGTCGCATCGGTCTGCTTCATCCAGGCGCTCAAGGGGCTGTCGCACCCCACGACGTCGCGCATCGGCAATGCCTTTGGCATGGCCGGCATGGCCATCGCCGTGATCACGACCGCAGCCATGATCACCAGCCTGTCGCGCGGCCCCGCCGCCATCGGGTTGGGCTACGTGCTTGTGGGCCTGCTCGTCGGCGGCTCGATCGGCACCATCATGGCCAAGCGCGTCGAGATGACCAAGATGCCCGAACTGGTCGCCTTCATGCACAGCATGATCGGCCTGGCGGCTGTCGCCATTGCGGTCGCGATCGTCGGCGAACCCCACGCCTTCGGCCTGGCCGCCCCCGGCCAGCCGCTGCCCGTGGGCAACCGGCTTGAGCTCTTCATCGGCACCTTCGTGGGCGCGATCACCTTCTCGGGATCGGTCATCGCCTTCGGCAAACTATCGGGCAAGTACAAGTTCCGGTTGTTTCAGGGCGCGCCGGTCGTGTTCGCCGGCCAGCACTTCGTCAACCTGGCGATTGCGCTGGCCATGGTCGGGTGCGGCATCTGGTTCATGCTCACGCAAGCCTGGACGCCGTTCATCATCATGACGCTCCTGGCGTTCGTCCTGGGCGTGATGATCATCATCCCGATCGGCGGGGCCGACATGCCCGTGGTGGTGTCGATGCTCAACAGTTATTCGGGCTGGGCGGCAGCGGGTATCGGCTTCTCGCTGAACAACTCGATGCTGATCATCGCCGGATCGCTGGTGGGTTCGTCGGGTGCCATCCTCTCGTACATCATGTGCAAGGCGATGAACCGGTCGTTCTTCAACGTGCTCATGGGCGGCTTCGGCGCAACGGCGGATGCAGGCCCCGCGGGTGCGCAAGCGCAACGCAGCGTGCGCTCGGGCAGCCCCGAGGACGCAGCCTTCCTGATGACCAACGCCGAGACGGTCGTCATCGTCCCAGGCTATGGTCTGGCGGTGGCCCGCGCCCAGCACGCGCTCAAGGAACTGGCCGAGAAACTCACCGCGCACGGCGTCACGGTCAAATATGCGATTCACCCGGTCGCCGGGCGCATGCCAGGCCACATGAACGTGCTGCTGGCTGAAGCCGAAGTGCCCTACGATCAGGTGTTCGAGATGGAGGACATCAACGGCGAATTCGCGCAAACCGACGTCGTACTGGTGCTGGGCGCCAACGACGTGGTCAACCCGGCCGCCAAGAACGATCCCAAGTCGGTGATCGCCGGCATGCCGATCCTCGAGGCCTACAAGGCCAAGACGGTCATCGTGAACAAGCGGTCGATGGCCTCTGGCTACGCCGGCCTGGACAACGAGCTCTTTTATATGGACAAGACGATGATGGTCTTTGGCGACGCCAAGAAAGTCATCGAAGATATGGTGAAAGCTGTCGAATAGCAGCAGCTGAAGTAAAAGCGCCTGGCGGGCGATTCGAAAGAATTGCCCGTTTTTTTTTGGGCCGTTCTCCGGCAGCTTGAGGCCAGCCTCCCCCATTCACAGCGACAGACCGATCGCTGCCCGCCCGGTGCAACATCCCGTGGGCGCTTCGGAATCACCAGATCGCATTTTGCTTATACTTAGGTCGCCATGATCTCTGATCGCCGCAAGCACGTTTGAGGACAATCACGCGATGCCCCCTGATCATAATTTAGCGCTCGCAGTGCATCGTCACAGCATCGCCACCCCGGATGCCATTTGCGTGGCCGACAACAAATCCTCCCTGACCTATGGCGAGGTTGCCCGGCGCGCGGGTCTGCTGTCCGATTGCCTGCACCAGAACGCGCGCCTGGACCGCGTCAACGGCGAGCCGCCCCGCATCGGCGTCCTCGGAACGCGCAGTATCGATGCCTGTGTGGGCGTGCTTGGAGCCTGCTGGGCCGGCGCAACCTATGTGCCAATCGGGCCGAAGCTGCCCGAAGAGCGCGTCCTGGCCATTCTGGCCCAATGCAACCTGTCGGCCCTGATCGTGGCGCCCGAGGGGGTTCATCTCCTGACGGAAAAGGTGCTTGCCGCCGGCCCGCCCCTGATCATCTCGCCGGAGGCGGGAACGCTGACCCGCGTGCCGACCGGGGTCACCGTGGTCGACGCGCGGGACTTGTTCTGCCAGCCGGTGCAGGTGGCCACGGCGCCGGCTGCGATGCAGGCCGACGATACCGCTTACACCATCTTTACCTCAGGCACCACGGGTGTCCCCAAGGGCGTGATGATTGCCTACAGCGCGGTCAGCGCATTCCTGGACACAATGTCGGATCTGCTGGTGCTCGATTCATCGGATCGGGTGCTCGAGACCTGCGAGCTGACTTTTGACGTCTCGGTGCACAACATGTTCGTGACCTGGGCCGCAGGCGCTTCGCTTTATGTCCTGCCGCCGATGCAGGTCATGAACGCAGTCAAATTCGTGCGCACCCACCAGCTGACGGTCTGGAACTCCGTTCCGTCGCTGATCGGGATGCTGCGCCAGATCAAGGCCCTGGCCCCCGGCTCCATGCCCAGCATGCGAAAGGCGCTCTTTGCCGGCGAATCGCTCACCACGGGCATTGTCGATTCCTGGCGGGCGGCCGCACCCGACAGTACCGTCTACGATCTCTACGGCCCGACGGAGGCGACGGTCTTCTGCATGGTGCAGATTGTGGGCGATCCGCCCTTGCTCACGCCCGGGCGAGATCTGATCGCCATCGGCAAGGCGCTGCCAGGCTGCGAAGCCGGCATCCTCGACGAAAAAGGCAATTGGGTTGCCGACGCAATGCACGGCGAGCTCGCGATCGCTGGCGTGCAACTGGCCAAGGGTTACCTCAGCGCACCTGAAAAAACGCGCCAGCAGTTTCCGGTGATCGATGGCAAGCGCTGGTATCTGACCGGTGACATTGGCATGCGGGATGCCTCTGGCGTATTCCATTGTTTTGGCCGCATTGATAACCAGGTCAAAGTTCTCGGCAACCGGGTCGAGCTTGAAGAGATCGAGGCGCACCTTCGCAAGGTGACGCAGGCCGAAATGGTGGGCGTCGTTGCGTATCCGGTGGTCGACGGCATTGCGCAAGGCGTCGTCGGCTTTATCGGCGCCATCGAAGTGGATAGCCCGAAAGTCGTCGCCGCGCTCAAGACGCGGTTGCCGTCCTACATGGTCCCGAGCAAGGTCATCGCGCTTGAGCGCATGCCTACCAACCAAAGCGGCAAGGTCGATCGCAGGGCGTTACGGCAGCAGCTGGGGTAAGCCGAAAGCTTACAATTTCCCCGCCAAGGTCGCGCATCGGCGACAGCGATGAACACGCAGCCTCGTTTATCAGCTATCTTTTCACCTGTATTGTGTCTGCAACAGACGACGGAATTTGAATGAACACTGAAAGAAAAAGCAAAATCCACGCCGAAATCAAGCGCCTGCTCGAGGAAAACAGCGACCCGGAGCCGCTTGATGACAAGAAGCCGGTTTTCACCAGCGGACGCCTGAGTTCATTCGCCATGATGACCCTGGTGATGTTCCTGGAGCAGGAGTTCGGGATGGATTTCGGCAACATCGACTTCGACGTAACCCTCATCGACAGCGTCGACGATATCGATGCGCTGGTCGCGCAGCAGGCTGGGTAGAATAAACGGCCACGC
>CAITPF010000144.1 GCA_903894155.1 uncultured beta proteobacterium
AGTGGTCTGCACAACCTGTCTGAGGCCCTTTGGGCCGAGTTGTTGTGCAGACGCGCCGACTGGCGATTTCGGAGGGTAGTGGGCGAAGCCCACCCGCCGGTTCAGGCCCGAGAAGGGAGTGCGCCCCCGCCGCGCCGCCCATCCGCCACAGGCGCCAACCCACCGCAGCGCCCCGACGCGCCCCCACACCACCCCGACGCGCAAAGTAACATCCCCTAAAATGCGAAAAAAAACAGGGCGCAGGCTGGCGAAATCTCCGCCGGATGCGTAGACTGCAGCACCCCAGATCATCAGGTTAACAACGAGGCACACGTCATGTGGGACGTTATCGTAGTCGGCGGTGGCAACGCTGCCCTGTGCGCCGCGCTTATGGCACGCGAGGCCGGCGCCAGCGTGCTCCTGCTCGAGGCCGCCCCCAGGGAGTGGCGCGGCGGCAATTCGCAGCACACCCGCAATCTGCGGTGCATGCACGATGCCCCGCAGGATGTCCTCGTCGACGCCTACCCCGAGGAAGAATACTGGCAGGATCTTCTTAAGGTGACAGGGGGCATTACCAACGAGGCGCTTGCCCGCATGGTCATCCGCGCGTCGTCCACGTGTCGCGACTGGATGCGCAAGCACGGGGTGCGGTTCCAGCCGCCGCTTTCCGGCACGCTGCACGTGGCACGCACCAACGCCTTCTTCATGGGCGGGGGCAAGGCGCTGGTCAACGCTTACTATCGCAGCGCCGAAAACCTGGGGGTCGACATCAGGTACGACTCACCCGTGGACGACCTCGAAATCCGCGGCGGGCGCTTTGTTGCCGCCAAAGTAGGCGATATCCGCTATGCGGGCAACGCGGTTGTCCTCGCGTGTGGCGGCTTCGAATCCAACCGGGAATGGGTTCGCGAAGCCTGGGGGCAAAACGAGCGCGGCGAGTGGCCGGCCGATAACTTCCTGGTGCGCGGCACGCGCTACAACATGGGCACTGTGCTCAAAGTCATGATGCGCGAAGGCGCCGACACCATGGGCGATCCCACGCAGGCGCACTGCGTTGCCATCGACGCCAGATCCCCGCTCTACGACGGCGGCATCTGTACACGGCTCGATTGCGTATCGCTCGGTATCGTCGTCAACTGTGATGCCCATCGCTTCTATGACGAAGGCGAAGATTTCTGGCCCAAGCGCTATGCGCTGTGGGGGCGTCTGGTCGCGCTGCAGCCCAAGCAGATCGCCTATTCGATCATTGACGCCAAGGCTGTCGGGCGTTTCATGCCGCCGGTCTTCAACGGTATCAAGGCCGATACGCTTCCTGACCTTGCCCGCGAACTGGGGCTGGATGAGGGCGAATTCATGAAGACGGTGACGGACTTCAACAATGCCTGTCGTGTGGGGTCTTTCGACCACACGATCCAGGATGACTGCCACACCGCCGGCGTCACGCCCGAGAAAACGCACTGGGCGCGCCCCATCGACACTGCGCCCTTCTACGGCTACGCGCTGCGCCCTGGCATCACCTTCACCTACTTTGGTTTGACCACCGACGATAAGGCCAGCATCTTCTTCAATGGCCAGGCCAGCCCCAACATGTATGCCGCGGGCGAGATCAGCGCCGGCAACGTCCTGGGCAAAGGCTATACAGCGGGTGTCGGTATGTCGATCGGCACGGCCTTCGGTCGTATCGCCGGCACGCAGGCCGCCGCCGCTGCGGTTCGCATCAAGGCGCAAGGCTTGCTCCACGCCGTCGTCTGACGCGGCGACACACTTGGCATCGCAAACAGGATATCCGGCATGACCGAACACACCGTCACCTGGCACAAGCAGCTGATCAGCCCGAACGAGGCAGAGATCGCGCGTGTCTTGCAGATCTGCAACGCCTGTCGCTACTGCGAAGGCTTTTGCGCTGTTTTTCCGGCCATGGCACGCCGGCTCGAGTTCGACAGCAAAGCCGATCTCAACTATCTCGCCAATCTGTGCCACAACTGCGGCGCATGCCTGCACGCCTGTCAGTACGCCCCGCCCCATGAGTTCGGCGTGAACGTTCCTCAGGCCATGGCGCGTGTGCGGATGGAGACCTACACCAACTTCGCATGGCCCGCGGCGCTCGGCAGCCTGTATCGCAACAATGGCCTGACCCTGGCGCTTGCGACGGCAGGTGCACTGGTGCTCTTTCTTGTGCTCACGATCCTGGCGACCGGCCATTTGCTCAACGAGCCGCAAACCGAGCCGCTCGCGGGCAATTTCTACGCGATATTTCCTCACGACACGCTCGCCTGGATGTTCGGCATCGTGTTCGGCTACGCCGTGATCGCACTGGGGATCGGCGTCAGAAAATTCTGGAAGGAAATCGGCCCGGGGCGACCGAGCAAGGAGGCCAGGGACGAAGCCATCAACAACGCGCTGACGCTCAAGTACCTGGATGGCGGTCACGGCGAAGGCTGTAATGACGAGGACGATCGGTTCACCCTGCGGCGCAGGAGGTTCCACCATTTCACGTTCTACGGCTTCATGCTGTGCTTTGCCGCAACATGCGTCGGCACGATCTACCATTTCGTGTTCGGGTGGGACGCGCCCTACGCCTATAACAGCTTGCCGGTCATCCTCGGCACGCTCGGAGGCATCGGCCTGATCATCGGGCCGCTCGGCCTCTTGTGGCTGAACCTGCGTCGGGCGCCACTGCACGGCGATCCCGACCAGAAGCCCATGGATCGCGGGTTCATCGCGCTACTGTTGCTGACCAGCGCAAGCGGCCTGGCGCTGCTCGTCTGGCGTGAAACGGGCGCGATGCCGCTGTTGCTTGCGGTGCACCTTGGCATCGTCATGGCGTTCTTCCTGACGCTGCCCTATGGCAAATTTGCCCACGGCGTGTTCCGCTGCGCCGCGCTGCTGAAGTGGTCCATCGAGAAGCGCCAGCCCAATGCCCTTGGGCTCGGGTCGGACTGAGTCGGACTGACGCCGAACCCCGGGTCATCAGGGCTCCGGGTTGATGCGCGATTGAATATGCGCCCTGCAGTCGCGCAGACGACGGGTCGCGGGCCTGACTGAGCCCGGGGCCTGACGTCCGCTACGTCACCGGGCGGCCACCGCCGCGTTTGTCGGCGCCGACCA
>CAITPF010000145.1 GCA_903894155.1 uncultured beta proteobacterium
CAAGCCCCGACCCCGATCACGCCAGGGCTTCATCGCCTGCGCAGCTTACTGCCTGAACCTGGTTCCGGCATCCACCGAGATCACATCGCCGCTCATGTAGCTCGCCAGGTCGGAGGCGAAGAACACGGCCAGGTTGGCCACCTCCTCGGGCGTCCCCATCCGGCCGTACGGCAGGTTGGTCAACACCTTCGCATAGGCTTGTCTGTCGGTGTCATTGCGCGGGTGCAGCAGGCTTTCCGTGCGAGGCGTATGAATCAGCCCGGGATTGATTCCGAGGACACGCACCCCGTGGTCGACACTTTCCGAGCCGAACGCCTTGGTAAAGGCGATCAGGGCGGCATTGGCCACCGACGTCCCGATTGAATTCGAATTGAGCCGTTCTCCGGCGATGCCGATGATGTTGATGATCACGCCTGACTTGCGTGCAATCATGTGCGGATAAAGCGCGCGGCTGAGCATGATGGTCGACATGACCTTGCCCTCGAAGCCGTCGCGAAAAGCCGCCGTATCGATGGCGAGCAGACCACCGCGCCCAATGGCGCCTGCGGAGTTCACCAGGATCTCCGTTTCTGGATACGCAGCACCGAGCATCTCGGCTCCACCCGGTTCCGACAGATTGACCGACTCGATCAGAATCTCGACCGGATGGCGTGCGCGGATTTGATCGCGCGCCTGTTCGAGCGATACGAGATCGCGCGCAACCAGTCTCAGCGCGCAACCTTGCGCCGCAAGCCCCTGGGCAATGGCCAGACCGATCCCCTTGGATCCGCCCGTGACCATGGCGACCCTGCCTTTCAGGTTGTAATCCATTGTCCCCTCTCCCTTGGTGTTGGCTAGGCGCGTAGCGCCCGATATACACTGGCGGCTGCGCGACGCACATTATGCAGCAGGCGCGACGGATCGCGCCACGCCGCGGCCGACGACCCGGGGATCCCTTCAATCCGGCCGGTCGGCCATCGCACGGTGCGCACACAAACTAGGCACTCCAGCACATGATTCGCGTCACTGAACTTCGCCTGCCCGTCGACCACGACGCGCTAGCCCTTGAGGCCGCGCTCATCGCGCGGCTCGCGATCCGCCAGCCCGAGTTGATCGGATTCACGGTTTTCCGCCGTAGCCACGATGCCCGCAAGAACAGCGCGCTGACCTTCACCTATACGGTCGACGCCGAATTGCACGATGAAGTCAGCGTATTGGCTCGCCACGCCAACGACCCGAAGATCCGCGAGACCCCGCAGATGGACTATCGCCCGGTCGCGGTCGCACCAACCGGATTCAATCGTCGCCCGGTGATCGTCGGTTTTGGACCCTGCGGGATTTTCGCGGCGCTGATCCTTGCACAGGCCGGCTTCCGCCCCATCGTGCTCGAACGCGGCAAAGCGGTACGCGAGCGCACGCTGGATACCTGGGGACTCTGGCGCAAGCACATCCTCAACCCGGAATCCAACGTCCAGTTCGGCGAAGGCGGAGCGGGCACCTTTTCAGATGGAAAGCTGTATAGCCAGATCAAGGACCCGAGGTTTCTCGGGCGCAAGGTGCTGACAGAGTTCGTCCGGGCCGGTGCCCCGAAAGAGATCATGTATGTCGCCAAGCCCCATATCGGCACCTTTCGCCTCGTGGGCATGGTCGAAAAGATGCGCAGGGAAATCATCGATCTTGGCGGCGAAGTGCGCTTTTCGCAAAAAGTCACGGGGCTGGATATCCGGGGTGGCGCCATCCTCGGCGTAGCGCTCGAAAGCGGCGAGCACATCGAAAGCAATCACGTCGTGCTCGCCCTGGGCCACAGCGCGCGCGATACCTTCCACGTGCTGCATGCGGCCGGCGTCGCGATGCAGGCCAAGCCCTTCTCGGTCGGATTTCGCATTGAGCACCCCCAGTCGCTCATCGACCGCGCGCGTCTGGGCCCCCACGCCGGCAACAAACTCATCGGCGCGGCCGATTACAGCCTGGTGCACCATGCGAGCAACGGTCGGTCGGTCTACAGTTTTTGCATGTGCCCTGGCGGCACCGTCGTGGCGGCCGCCTCGGAACCCAATTGCGTTGTCACCAACGGAATGAGCCAGTACTCGCGGGCCGAACGCAATGCCAATGCCGGCATCGTGGTAGGCGTCACGCCCGAGGACTACCCGGGCGGCCCGCTCGCTGGCATCGAATTCCAGCGGGCACTCGAATCGCGCGCCTTTGAACTTGGCGGCGGCAATTACGATGCACCGGGACAACTTGTCGGTGACTTCCTGGCCGGAAAGCCTTCCACCGTGCTGGGCACGATCACCCCCTCCTACCAGCCGGGTGTGCGGCTGACCGACCTTTCACAGGTGCTCCCCGCCTTCGCCATCGACGCCATCCGCGAGGCGATTCCCGCATTCGAGCGCCAGATCAAGGGATTCTCGATGCACGATGCGATCCTGACCGGGGTTGAAACCCGAACCTCCTCGCCGCTTCGGATCCCACGCGGCGACGATTTCCAGAGCATCAATGTCCGTGGGCTTTACCCGGCTGGCGAGGGCGCCGGTTACGCCGGCGGCATTCTTTCCGCAGGGGTCGACGGGATCAAGGTCGCCGAAGCCGTCGCACTGGATTGCCTGAAGCCAGCAACCTGAGGCAATTTGGCGACGATCGAAATTCGGCGTGTGAATCCCCACCATAAATATTGACATCCTCGCCTCCCTGAAGGGAGAGGATTCCTACAGCGCTGCGGCAGCGCGTGCTGCCTGAGTCGCTTCGGTGGGTTCCTGGCCCGACGCCTCAACTGCTGGCGAAGTATCTGCGCAGGCTAACCGGGCGTGTCCCGCC
>CAITPF010000146.1 GCA_903894155.1 uncultured beta proteobacterium
TCTGTGCCCGAGGGATCAAGCCCCGTTCGGAAGATCCGGAGTCCAACCCGGTCGCGAAAACACCCGAATAGCCGGTAGCCGCCGAACAGCCTTCGGCTGGCGTGGCGACGGCGCCCTCTGGACGGTCAGCCAGCCGACTGTTCTCAAGTCGAAAAACCATCAAAACGCACTGTTTTGAATCGCACCCGAAAAGTTGGATACCCATCCACCTTTGGTGCGTTTTGTGCGATTTCCCCTTGAGGCGTTCATCAGCAAAATGAAACATTGCTTTACATTATTTTTACTTGCCTTAGTGCCTATAAAGAATTACCTTACCCCGAGTAATTAAGATTTGTTATGGAAACGATGCGGATCTATTCAATCGCCGTCATCAAAACCTCATCACAAGTCGTGTTTTCAAGCACACATATGACAGGGGAACCACCGTGCTAGCCCATCGACTCAAGCAAGCGAGACTGCGCGCAAGCCTGTCTCAGGAAAAACTCGGCAAACTTGCCGGCATCGATCCGATGTCCGCGAGCGCACGCATGAACCAGTACGAACGGGGCAAGCATTCCCCCGATTACAAGCTGATGTGCAAGGTCGCGGAAATCCTCCAGATGCCGGTCAGCTGGTTCTACACGGAAGACGACGAGCAGGCGCGCCTGCAGGAAATCTTCTTCCACATGCGTCCGGCCAACCGCCGGCCACTGCTGGCCGAAGCGGAATCCATCTTCGCGCTGAACCCGCCTGACAAAGTGGTCGTGGCCCCTGCGGTTGAAGCCGCAAGCAAGCCCGAAGCCGACAAATAGCCGATTACCTTGGCCGTACAGGCCGCATGGCGGCCTGGATCCTGATGGTTTGCTGCTTGCCGTTGCGGTAGACACCCAGTTCGATCGTGTCGCCAGGTTTGGTTGCAGCGATGCGCGCCATCAGCCGCGGCGTATCCTCCACCGCCTTGCCGTTGAACGTCTGCACGATATCGCCGACACGCAGGCCAGCCTTCGCCGCTGGCCCATCGCGCATCGTGCCGGCGATGATCACCCCCGATGCCCTGTCAAGACCGAAGGCGTGCGCAAGATCCGCCGTCATATCCTGGGGCTCGACGCCCAGCCAGCCGCGCTTGACATAGCCCTGGCTGACAATCTGATCGAGCACCGGGCTGGCCGATGACGCCGGGATGGCAAACCCGATGCCAAGCGACCCGCCCGAGGGCGCGTAGATCGCCGCGTTGATGCCGATCAGTCTGCCCAGCGTGTCGATCAGCGCCCCGCCCGAATTGCCTGGATTGATCGACGCGTCGGTCTGGATGAAACTTTCGTAGGTGTTGATGTGCAGGCCCTCGCGGCCAAGCGCCGAGACGATCCCCATGGTCGTCGTCTGCCCAACGCCAAACGGGTTGCCGATCGCAAGCACCACGTCGCCCACGCGCGGCAGATCCAGCGTCGTGAACTCAAGCACTGGCAGCGCATCGAGTTTGATCTGAAGCACCGCGAGGTCAGAGTCGCTATCCGTGCCGACCACTTTGGCCGGTGCTTGCCGCCCATCGGCCAGCGCCACCAGGATTTCGTCGGCATCCGCGACCACGTGGTAATTCGTCAGCACAAAGCCTTTTGCCGAAACGATCACGCCCGAGCCCAGGCTATTGCTTTCACGACGCTCGCTAAATCCGGGGATTTGCTCGAAGAACTGCCTGAACAACGGATCGGCAGGGAAAGGCACCTTAGGAACCGAGACCCGCTTGGTCGTGTAGATGTTGACCACGGCGGGCGCAGCCCGCGCGACTGCGTCGGCATACGAGCCGGGCGCGGGCGGCCCCATGGCCGGCGCGGGCTCGGCAGGCGCTGCAAGCCGCGTGGGCGTTCGATCAGCGGGCGCCGGCTGCACGACATTGCCCATCCCGCGCATCCAGTCAGGGCGCAACGTGACCACGACGAATAAAATCGCCAGACAAACGGTGACTGTTTGAGCAAACAGCAGCCAGATTCGATGCATCATCCAACCAGGAAGAATATGAATTCGGTTTCGACGCGTGCCCTGTGCCAGTGGCTGGACTCGACGCTCAACGCCCAGGCGTTCAGCGATTATTGCCCCAATGGGTTACAGGTCGAAGGCAAGCCGACCACCAGCCATATTATCGCGGGAGTGACCGCGAGCCAGGCGCTCATCGACGAAGCCATCACGCGCGGCGCCGATGCGTTGCTCGTGCACCACGGCTGGATGTGGAAGGGCGAGGATCCCCGCGTGCTCGGTACGCGCAAAAAGCGCCTCGCCAGCCTGCTGGCGCACGATATCAACCTGATCGCATACCACTTGCCGCTCGATGCCCATCCGACTCTGGGCAACAACGCGCAGCTCGCGCGGGTGCTGGGGCTGCAGCCCGACGCCGCCTTCACTGAGGATAGTGCCGCACGCGCCCGTCCGGGCAACCTGATCTGGAGCGGCTCGATGCCGGGCGCGACGACGCTCGGGGCGATCGCGGCGCAGATCCAAGCCCGGCTTGGCAGGGCGCCGCTGGTCATTGGAGACCCTTTCATGCCCGCCGCGCGCATTGCGTGGTGCACAGGTGCGGCGCAAAGCATGCTGGCCCAGGCCATTGACGGCGGCGCAGAGGTCTTCATCACCGGCGAGGTCTCGGAGCCGACCGTTCACCTCGCACGCGAGGCAGGCGTCGGGTTCATCAGCGCCGGCCACCACGCGACCGAGCGCTATGGCGTTCAGGCGCTCGGGCAGGCGGTTGTGTCCGAATTCGGGATCCAGGTCGACTTCGTGGATATCGACAACCCGGTCTGACCCGGTGCGCAGCAAACCCCCTCGCTCAGGGCGCGGAGGATATCGACCAGCGGCCGCACGCCGGGCCTGCTAGGCCTGCTTCTTCAGCGCATCGCGGATTTCGCGCAGCAGCAGAACTTCCTCGGAGGTCGGCGGCACTGGCGCGGCGGGTTTTTCATCCTCGATCGACTTGCGGGCCGTATTGATCAGCTTCACCATCCAGAAGATGATGAACGCCAGCAGCACGAAGTTGATGCTGATCGTGAGGAAGTTACCCCAGGCGAACACCGTGGCGCCCGCCTTCGTCAGGCCTTCATAGGTTTCCGGGCCACCGTAGTTCCCGGGGCGCGAAAGCACCAGGTACTTGTTGGTGAAATCGACAGAGCCGCCCACCAGGAAGTTGACCAGCGGCATGACGATATCCTTGACCAGCGATTCGACGATCTTGCCGAATGCCGCGCCAATGATCACGCCCACCGCGAGGTCAACGACATTGCCTTTGACCGCAAAAGCGCGGAATTCTTTCAACAAACCCTTAGCATTTGCCATTCAATCAACTCCCCCTATGAGTACCCTTCGGCTAACGCTATAATAGGGGGTTACGACAGTTGTAGCAATTGTAAGCACCGCATTTTAAGCACCGCATGTAGCACCCCCCATTCAGTCAATACTGTTTCTGGCAATCGGGCTAAGAGATCCCGAGGCACTAACAAGGATAGGAAGATGAGTCAGGATTCGATTGTGCACGACGACGAAGGCTCGGCACCGCTCGTGCTGCCGCCAGATCCCTCGCGTCGTTTCTGGATCGGCACGACCTGCGCCCTGGGTGGCGTAGCAACCGTCGCCACCGTCGCGCCGCTCGTGGGCTCGTTCGCCCCGTCAGATCGCGCGCGCGCCGCCGGCGCCCCGGTCGAAGTCGATGTCGGCTCGATCGCGCTTGGCGAAATGCGCACCGTCGAATGGCGCGGCAAGCCTGTCTGGCTGATCCACCGCACGAAAGAGCAGCTTGAATCGCTCAACATCACCAATTCCGAAGTTGCCGATCCCGATTCGAAGCGCGCGGGCTTCACGCCCCCCTACGCCCGCAATGAATGGCGTTCGCGCAAGCCGGATATGTTCGTCGCCGTCGGCATCTGTACCCACCTGGGCTGCTCGCCGACACCGAAGTTCGCCGTTGGCGCCCAGCCTGGCCTGCCGGCCAACTGGGAAGGTGGTTTCCTCTGCCCGTGCCACGGCTCGACCTTCGACATGGCTGGTCGCGTGTACAAAAACAAGCCCGCGCCGGATAACCTCGAGGTTCCGCCCTACCAGTACATCAGCGACACACGCATCATCATTGGTGTCGATGAAGACAACAAGGCCTGATCGTCCCCGTTGACGATCACTGCATCACGCAAAACCGAACACGTAAAGGAGCCGTTTCATGGCTGGCGACAAAACCGTCGAAACGACTGGATTTCTAGGCTGGATTGACCGTCGATTCCCATTGACGTCAGCCTATAAGGCGCATCTGTCCGAATACTACGCGCCGAAGAACTTCAATTTTTGGTACTTCTTCGGCTCACTGGCCATGCTGGTGCTCGTGCTGCAGATCGTGACCGGCATTTTCCTGGTCATGCACTACAAGCCCGATGCGCAGTACGCCTTCCAGTCGGTCGAGTACATCATGCGCGAAGTGCCGGGCGGTTGGTTCATCCGCTACATGCACTCCACCGGCGCCTCGATGTTCTTTGTCGTCGTCTACCTGCACATGGTGCGCGCGCTGATGTATGGCTCGTATCGCAAGCCCCGTGAACTCGTCTGGATCTTCGGCGTCGGCATCTTCCTGTGCCTGATGGCCGAGGCCTTCATGGGCTATCTGCTCCCCTGGGGTCAGATGTCGTTCTGGGGCGCCCAGGTGATCGTGAACCTCTTCTCGGCCATCCCCTTCATCGGCCCCGATCTCTCCCTCTGGATCCGCGGCGACTACGTGGTGTCCGATGCAACGCTCAACCGCTTCTTCGCGTTTCATGTGATCGCGGTTCCGCTGGTGCTGCTCGGCCTGGTGGTCGCCCACATCATCGCCCTGCACGAAGTCGGCTCCAACAACCCCGACGGCATCGAGATCAAGGAAAAGAAGGACAAGTACGGTCGCCCGCTCGACGGCATCCCCTTCCACCCCTACTACTCGGTGCACGATATCGTGGGCGTCGTGGGGTTCATGATCGTCTTCATGGGCATCATCTTCTTTGCCCCCGAGATGGGCGGCTACTTCCTCGAGTACAACAACTTCGTCCCGGCCAACCCGCTGGTGACCCCGCTGCACATTGCGCCGGTGTGGTACTTCACGCCGTTCTACTCCATGCTGCGCGCCACGAACGACGAGTTCACGTGGGTGCTGGCAGGCTGTTCGGTGCTCGCGGCGATCGTGATGTTCTTCCGCTGCTCGGGCCTCGCCCGCCCGATCGTCACGATCAGCCTCATCGTCGTCGCCGTGCTGCTGCGCGTGATCGACGCCAAGTTCTGGGGTGTGGTCGCCATGGGCGGCGCCGTCGTCCTGCTGTTCTTCCTGCCGTGGCTCGATTACAGCCCCGTCAAGTCGATCCGCTACCGTCCGGGCTGGCACAAAGTGCTGTACGGAATTTTCTTCATCGACTTCGTCATCCTGGGCTACCTCGGCACCCAGGCACCGACGGATGTCTTTAACCTGATGTCGCAAATTGGCACGCTCATGTACCTGGGCTTCTTCTTCCTGATGCCCCTCTGGAGCCGGCTCGGAACCTTCAAGAAGGTGCCCGACCGCGTCACGTTCCACGCCCATTGAGCCCAAATTTGATAACGGAATGAACATGATCAAGAAGCTGTTAGGCGCCCTCGCCCTGATGATGACTTGCACGGTGACCCTGGCTGCGGGCGGTGGATACCCGCTCGACAAGGCCCCGGATCGCGTCAACGACCTGGCATCCCTGCAAAATGGCGCAAAGCTGTTCGTCAACTACTGTCTGAACTGCCATAGCGCCGCCTCGATGCGCTACAACAAGCTCACTGAAATCGGCCTGACCGATCAGCAGATCAAGGAAAGCCTGCTGTTCACCGGCACGAAAACAGGCGACCTGATGGTCGGCTCGATCTCGGTCCAGGATGGCAAGAAGTGGTTCGGCGTCCCGCCGCCCGATCTGTCGGTGATCGCCCGCGCCAAGTCGCAGGGCGGTGGCGTGACGGGTTCCGATTACATCTATACCTACCTGCGCACTTTCTTCCGTGACACCTCCCGCCCCACCGGCTGGGATAACCTCGCCTTCCCGACCGCCGCCATGCCGCACGTCCTCTGGCAGCGCCAGGGCCCGCGTGAAATGACTGCCGAGGTCATCCACCCGGTCGCCGCCGAGGGCAAAACCGGCCACCCGGAAGGCGAACACGGGTCCTTTGAAAAAGCCACTACCAAGTACGACGCCATGGGCTTTGCCACGACGACCACGGAAGCCCTGAAGGACTACCGCGGCCATGGCTCGTCGACATACACCTTCAAGGCGCTTGATCCCCTCAGATCCGCTGCCTACGACAATGATGTCGCTGACCTGACGTCATTTCTCGCCTGGGTGTCGGAGCCGTTTCAGCTCAAGCGCAAGCAGATTGGCGTCTGGGTGATGTTGTTCCTTGGTCTTTTCCTGGTCGTTGCGATGCGCCTGAACCATTCGTTCTGGAAGCACGTTAAGTAGTTTTCGGCCGGGGCCAGCGCCTGCTCACGGCGGGTGCTGGCCTTTCGCTTTTGTTCGCTCTCATACTTAGGACGGTAACTCCATCATGATGGTCCTCTACTCCGGAACCACCTGCCCTTTCTCGCACCGCTGTCGCTTTGTGCTATTCGAAAAAGGCATGGACTTCGAAATCCGGGACATTGACCTCTACAACAAGCCCGAGGATATCGCGGTCATGAACCCGTATGGCCAGGTGCCGATCCTTGTTGAGCGCGATCTGATCCTGTACGAATCGAACATCATCAACGAGTACATCGACGAGCGCTTCCCGCACCCGCAGCTGATGCCCGCGGATCCGGTGATGCGCGCTCGCACGCGGCTGTTCCTGTTCAACTTCGAAAAGGAACTCTTCATCCACGTCGCCGCGCTTGAAGACCGCAGCGCGCGCTCGGATGAGAAGCGTCTGGACACAGCCCGTGCCGCCGTGCGCGATCGTCTCTCGCAACTGGCGCCCTTGTTGCTCAAGAACAAGTACATGCTGGGCGAAGAGTTCTCGATGCTGGACGTGGCCATGGCCCCGTTGCTGTGGCGCCTGGATCACTACGGGATCGAGTTGCCCAAGACGGCCGCGCCGATCCAGAAGTACGGCGAGCGCATTTTCTCGCGCCCGGCGTACATCGAGGCACTGACCCCGTCCGAAAAGGTAATGCGCCGCTAGGCCCGGCGGGCGCCTCGCGCGCCCGTTGCGTCTTCGGCCCGATCAGGCACTGCGATGGCTGAAACCTCGACTAAACCCTACATGATTCGTGCGTTGCACGAATGGTGCACCGACAACGGCTACACGCCGCAGATTGTCGTGCAGGTCAACGAGAACACGCTGGTGCCCGCCGCCTACATTCGGGATGGGCAAATCACGCTGAATATCGGCTCGCTCGCCACCAACCGGCTCACGATCGGCAACGACGCGATCGAATTCCAGGCCAGGTTCAACGGGGTCACCGAGCATCTCTATGTTCCGGTCGGCTGCGTCACCGCGATCTACGCGCGCGAAACGGGCTCTGGCATGGGGTTTGAGGTCGAGGAATCCACGGCGGGCCCCGTCTCGTCGGAAGATCTCGAAGCGCAGGCGCTGGCAGCGCCACCGGTCGAAGGCGTGGAATCGGATCAGCAGAGCACAGACACCCCTCCCAAGGATCCCGACCCCAAGCGCCCGAAGCTGACAGTCGTCAAGTAGAGGAATCGCAGGTCGCTTACAATCCGCACCGCGGCTGATCAACGCGATCAGCCCAAGTTAAAAAGCAGTGTTCAAACGTGCCGGTGTAGCTCAGTTGGTAGAGCAGCTCACTTGTAATGAGAAGGTCGAGGGTTCGATTCCTTTCACCGGCACCA
>CAITPF010000147.1 GCA_903894155.1 uncultured beta proteobacterium
ATGAAGAAATTTATCTACACGGCTACGAAACGGTCACCGATGCGAAACAGGCACTGACCCGGTACTTCGACTGTTACAATCGCCGCCGGCCGCATTCCACGCTTGACGGGACAACGCCCGACACGGTTTACTTCAATCTGTCGCCGCTTAACGCGGCGGCTTAACCCGCAGAGAATCCACTTAAAAAGCCGGAACTACTGTCCAACTGCGCGGAGCCACCTCTCTTGCCTTGCGGGGCTGGTAGCCAGTTCGCTTCCTTATCCGCGCCGGGGGAATCGGCCTGCACATAGAGGTCTGTCGATCCGTCCGGATTGGCGATTAATTTGTCTCGCTGTGCGAGTTCGAGCGGATACCCGTAGATATAGGCATCGACAGCGGTGCGTATGACGCCCTCGCGGTGCAGTGAATCATTGCGCCAGGACAGCGCGAAGCCACCCAAAACGGCGACTGCGATCACAAGAACCGCTGTTGTGATTGTGTGCCGGGCTCTCATGACGTGGATTTGGCTGCAAAGAATCGAGCGAGATGAATTGGGGCGATCACGCGTCTAACCAAGGGCGTTGAGATGACCTATGGTGTTGGCACCACCGTGTAATAAACCCCGTTCGCACCGAACGCTGGTGCAAACCAGGTGTTGCCACTGAGATAGTAGGTGGTTCCGCCCTTATTGATCGCATCCGACCCGGGAGGCAGGCTCGAATAGCTCATGCCTGTCACCCAGGTGCCGGATGCCGGCCTGACCGCCGATGCCGCACCGGCGGCAACCCCGGCGTTATAGGCATTTGACGTGGCCGCCGCCGCGCCCGCTGATGCAACCGCCGCTCCCGCTGCCATCCCGACCACGGCGCCGGCTGCCGCAGCGCAACCGTAGCACCCGGTTGAATAAGACGTCACCGCGACAGGCGGGTGATATCCGCCGTAGGTTGGATAAGCAGGGTAACCAGGGGGATGGTAGGCTGTGGCCCCACCCGGATATGAATGGTAAGCCCCGTCGCCGTAATGGCCGTAGGTGCTCCCGCCATACGCATTGGTGTGCTCTGAGCCACCGCCATAGGCGTGCGCTGAACTACCGCCGTAGCTATTGGTGTGCTCAGTACCCTCTCCGGCCTCGTGCGTGGAGCTTCCGCCCCAACGATTGTCGTGGCTGGTGGAGCCTTCCGTGTGGCTTGTGCTGCCGCCTCCCATATTGCCTCTTGACCAGGCAAATGCCTGCCCGGAACATAAGGTGGTCGCAGCCATGAGTGCAATGATACTCAGACGATTCAATTTCATCTCGCACCTCCGATCAGTTTGTCTTTGCGGGTGTTGCACCGGGTGGCGGCGCCACGGGCTTTGCAGAATCCTGAACGGTCAGGGGCTTTGCTCCCTTCGGGGGGGGCACGGGCGACTTGAACGGCATGCGCGGCGCGGCCTGCGCCTTAGCAGAACTGAAGGCGTCTGCGGAAGTGTCCGCCCCGAGTTTCCAGTTCGTGATTTCCATCTCATGGCGCAAGCGCAAGGGGTCGTTTTTATAGACAGCGCGAATCCGGCGCGGCAATTTGTCTTCCGCACCAACCCATATTTGCAGGAATACGTCATCGTTGGCCCACGCCATCATGTCTGTCTTTACCCCGCCGAAGACGGATGACGGACCGATATAGAAGGCGAGGACAACTCCGTTTGTCATCGCCTTGTATGGGTCAGAGACCAACAGATCGGTAAAGGGATAAAAGATGGAGGCCGTTTCGTAGGCTGCCTTTAACGCGCCTTCGATGGTTGGCGGCGCGGGGGCGACCGCCGCGAGGTTCTCCACCGGAGAGTACGCGACCATCTCCTTGCCGTTGTAGTAGAACTCGGATGGTGGTCCATCGCCGGGCGTCAGAATCCGAAGCTTGTCCGGTCGCTGCATCGTCACGTCATACTGCATCGTGTAGACGATTGGCGGACCAAGTTTGCTCGGATATTCGTAGCCAACCATGGCGGTGAACGACATGGATTGGGCGGCCGAGAGCTTATCACTCACCGCCTTCAGCAACGCCATTGCACGCGGCTCGACGATCAGCTTGAAGCCGGAGTCCACGTCACCCGACGCGGCGGAAGGCTTCGGGGCATTAGGCGCCGTGCCTGTGGCAGGGGCCACGCCCTGCGCCATCGCGGCGGCGCAGGCAAACAACCCCGCTGCTACAGAGATCGCCAGGCCAGATTGTTTCAACATTCTCATCGCTCGCTCCATGCGGCTAGTGTGAAATTCAGCATCAGGGAATCATCCCGCATTCAAACATCTTGTTGACGATCGGCGCGGAAATTTTCTCAAAAAATGCCTGGCGCATTTGCGGATCCTGCCGCAGCATTTCAACCATGCGCTGCTCGTTCTCGGGTTTCGGTTTGCCTTGGCCTTGAGCCTTTTCCTGCCAGAGTGTCTCACAGGAAGACCCCTGATACTTCTGGATCACTTTTTCCGCAACCATGTTCATGATGGGGAACTGTGCCCAAGTGACGCCTGATGCGGCGACGGCGACTGCAACACCGAAAAAGATCATCCACTTTTTGCTCATGACTGACTCCAGCGGTTTGAGGGGAGGGCTGTTAATGTTGCCATAGTAATTTGACAGAATTATTGACATTTTGCGCCAATTGAGACGTTACGCTGACATTTGCTAACCGCCATTCACCACTGAGCGCATTTTCCACGAATACTCAGGCGACTCAACCAAAGTTCGTGCATCATGAGCACCCACCCTTCGTACGATTTTGTCAGCGCGGTTGCATTCGGATTTTTCGCCGTCTGGTCAGTGATCCTGGCGTCAATTTTGCGGACGGCCAGGGAGGCCCGTTGAAATGACTTTCCCCGGTGCAACAACACGTCAGCGTCGGACTTTTGCGTGCGACGCAGCGTGTCCAGCCTTACGTGCGTCGCGCCAAACACGCGGCGAACAACCATGCCAACCTCGAAACGCGCGTGTCAACGCGCTTGCTTCTGAATAGCCGAGCATTGCTGAAATATCCTCAAGCGGCATATCCGTGCGTGAAATCAGCCGTTCTGCAAGTGCGCGCCTCGCGTCCTGCCATATCTGCCGATACGTTGTTCCTTCAGCTTGAAGGGCGCGGTTCATGCTTCGCGTACTCATTGAAAACATGGCGCAGATGCTATCCCGGGAGCCGCGCTGCAGCACGAGAAGTGCACGCGCGACTCTCGCGACCTGTTCGGCCAGGCTCAAATCATTTTGATCGGCCACCGCGTGCAGGCGCTCGGACAACAGCGCGAATTTGGTAGGATCAGCATTGGCGATCTTGCGCGTAAAGTCGGTTGTGGGGAAGTGAATTTCCGCCCGCATGGCGCCGAAATGCGGTACGCAGCCAAACGCATTGATATACGGCTTGACATCGACCGGAGTGCTCCGCGGGAGGTGCACAGCCGTCGGACTCCAAAAGGGGCCAACCAAATGCCGCAGCAGGGAAACGGCAACGGCAACGGCGCCGTCGCTGATCTGGTCGCTTCCGGGAGATTTTCCTCCAAACAGCGTATATCCAATTGCGCCGACTTTGCCGTGCGTCGATCGGATCGCCAGGCCGATACGGTCATGGAGATGAAAATATTGTTGAAAATAGGCAATCGCGGTCCCGACATTTTTGCAATGCACAAGGACTTCGCCAAGTAGTCCCAGCGGATTGCCGATCGCGCCTGCGCCGAGCAGCAAACCAAAATATTCGCAATCGGTCGCGGCGACGCAGCGGACAAGAAGTAATTCGAGTTGCTCGGCAGAAATGGTGTTTTCCGGATTCAGGAAAAGATCCGCTGAAATCCCGACTTCAGAAAATACCTCATCGGGCGATGCGCCCAGTTCAACAATCAGATTTGCAATATGCATGACCGGATTCACGCGAATGTGGTCCGCAGGAACACAACCAGGGATGTCCGATCCATTGCCCGATGCGCGAGGCTTGTGTCTCAAAGCGTTTTTCCAGATGTTTCTAGTGCCGTTGGCGGAATTCAAGCGTGATTGTCAGCCATTAGGCGCTGGATTTCGCTCCTTTCTTTGATAGTTGTTTCCCGACTAGGGGTATTGGCCTGCCGTGCCCTGCCAACCAATTGTTTTCCGAACGCGCGTTAGGGTTTGTAGTTGCTGTAGCCCGGCCCCGTCTTGTCGTACACGTTGAAGAACTCGTCCGGCATGATCGTGGCAATTCCGGTCGTGGGGACTAGCACCAAATCCTCATCGAGAACCTTGGTGCGGGCTTTCCAGCCGGGCGGGAGCTTCTTGAACCTGCTGGCCGCGTTAGCAGCGAACTCCTCGAACGTGTATTGCGGTTTGAGGCCAACCTCGAAGCCCTTCATAATGAAGGTGTTACCGTCGGCGTCGTCAATCAGAAAAGCGAGCGTACCTTTATTGATGCCGAACTTGCTCCTGCGCTCGACCTGCACCGGCTTGTAGCTGAACGTACCCAGCTCTTTTACCTCGTCCTTCGTCAGATGCAACATCGCGACCCAAGGCACCTTCCTCCCGTTAAAGTCCCGGTCCACGCCCAGCGGGAGGTCCATCCAGTCGAGCATGAGTAGCTTCGGGCCGTTGACCGCCCCAGCGAAGGCGTCGAACTGCTTTTTGATCCCGTCCGGCGTAATGCCTTCGACCCAAGCCTGCGGCGCGGCATCCCTGCTCGTCTTCGGGTCAAAACCCGGGGTCCCGATGGTGTTGTAGACGTTGATGAGCATCTTGCCAGTGATGGCATTACCGCCAACCGCGAACAACTCAACGTAGCGCAGCCGATTCAGATTCTCGTAGTGAGATTCCTTGGCGTTCGCCCCATCTGCAGGCAGGGTCACGACCAGCTTGGGATACACAACGAGGGCGGCGACGACGATGACTGCGGCGATGCCGAGGATCCACTTCATAGTCTTGCTCATGGTGATCATTCTCCTTGTGTCAGATTGCCAATATCGGGAAGCTTGATTTTTCGCTATTTGCTGTGCCTTTTTCCGTTGAGTCCGCTATGGCCTACGGCGTGTAGTTGCAGGCCGTGTCGTAACCACAGCCCTGGTACGTATTGTTGAATTCGTCCTGCGTCACCCAGGCAAGATGGCTTGGCGCCGGCGGCTGCACGGTAAGGTCGCGGTCCAGCACCTTGGCGCGGAACTTCCAGCCAGGCGGCAACTGCTTGAACTGGCTGCCCAGGTCCTTGAGGTTGGCCGCTGTCTCACCCTTGTTGGTGAAGTTGGTCCACGACTGCATGACGAGAACCTTCCCGTCGGGCATGTCGAGCAGGTAGACCATGGTCCCTTTCTTGTACAGGTACTTGTTGCTGCGAGAAATCTGGCCCGGATGGTAGTGGCCCGCCCCGACCGCCTTTTTCATTGTTTCCACCGGGACGACACCCATGTAGACCATCTTGACCGGTCCGAATTGCTGCACGTCGCCCACCTCGTAGACCCAGAATTCATCCCATGTCCATTGGCGGCTGGGGTTGAGGAAGGCGTCCCGTGCGCCCATCCGCTTGACGATCTCGGCTTTATCCTTCTCGATCTGCGCGAACTGCTCCGGGGTGCAGTGGTCGATGCCGGTCGGGTTGTAGAAGTTTGCTACTGCGTTCTCCGGTGACGTGCCAAAGAACAGCGCGACCTCGCAGAATTGGTAGTTAGGCCCGGTCGCGTGGAGTTGCTTGCCGGGGATGAGGTGAAGCCTGGACTGCTCGGCCATATTCTGTTCGACGGTCGTGCAGCCCGAAAGGAGCAAGACGCCAGCGACGATCGCGAGCGCTGCATATCTAAGGCCACGGCTTTCAACGGACTTCATCGCTATCCCCTTTCATCGTTCGTTGTTCGTTCGGCGGTATTGAACAGGCCTGAATCTCTGGACGCGCGCATGGTCTACGAACCGCGCAATCGCCTGACGAGCGATCAGCGGTTTATTTCAGGCGGACAAGCCGAGCCAGCCTCGTCGCTTGGTGTTCAGTCTAACGTGGGAATACCCGCCGAATATTGACATTTTGCGCCAAGTGTTGGAGCGGACTTCCGGTGCAGCGCCTTGACCATCCGCTTGGCCGGTAGGCGCCACCCGCGCCGTGACAATGACGGTCGCAGTCTGGGCCGGCAGGTGCCGGTTGCGGAGGGACAATGGCTGCCGCTGCCCAACCCCGGGCTGTCATTCAAATGGCTTTTCGTCCGCACCCACAACATTTGGTGCTAATGGAATGTGGCGCTACTGGAATGTGGTGCTAATGGAATGTGGCGCTAACGATTCCTAGCGGACCTTTTTGCGCGGTGGCAGGCCGGTGTGTTGCGTCAACAGTCGGCCTGGCTTTACGGCCCTTCGTCCTGTTGATTCACTACTGTTTTTACGTCGCGTGCTCGTGTAGCTTCCATCAGTTTCCGGTTGATGGAAGGGGATCAGATGTTTTTCCCCGTTTCCGATCAGATCCGCGCGTCCCATCGCCTTGAGCGCCTCGCGTAGCAGCGGCCAGTTATTCGGATCGTGATAGCGCAGAAATGCCTTATGCAGTCGACGACGACGATCGCCGCGAACAATATCAACGGTTTCGCTCTCGCGCGTCACCCGCCCAAGCGGATTACGTCCAGAGTGATACATCGCGGTCGCAGTTGCCATCGGGCTCGGATAGAAAGTTTGCACCTGGTCGGCACGAAAGCCATGACTCTTGAGCCACAGTGCCAGATGCATCATGTCCTTGTCACTGGTACCCGGGTGTGCGGCAATGAAGTACGGAACCAAA
>CAITPF010000148.1 GCA_903894155.1 uncultured beta proteobacterium
CGGGAAATCCGCCGAGACCGTACGCAGGCAACTCGAGCAGATCAATCTGAATCTGTCATCGAATTCGGTCGGCCGCGAAATCTTGCTCACCCAACGCGCGGCAGCGAAGGCTGACCTCGCGCATCGCCGCAAGACGTGGGCGTATTTCGATGGCCGCTTCGAATTCACGGAAGCCGATTTCGCCAAACTAATGGGGGAAATCGACGCCCGGACGGTCAACCTGCGCAAACAGGAGCAACAAGCCAGCGTCCGGATCAACCGCACGCTCGATGATGCCTCGAACGCCAAGGCGAGACTCGACAAGCTGGAGCAAACACCGAATACAGCGCCCGAAGCAATCGCCAGCGCCAGGCGCGCGTGGCGGACTGCGGATGCACAAGCATCGGCGGCCCGCATTGAGCGCGAAAAATTCAGCGCAATGATCGAGCTCGAAACCCTCACCACTCAACTCTGGAAGCTGCGCAAGGACCTCTACTCCAGCGACGATGCAACCGACGCGACCGGCCCGCTCAAGCTCAAGCAACAGGAACTCGCCCGACGCCTCGACACCGGCCTGCACTTTCTGACCCAGATGATCGCCGAGCGGGCGCAAGCCGCCAACGAGTTGAACGATCAGTTGCAGGCCGCAAAGGATCCGGCCGAAGCCTCGTTCCTGATGACGCTCATCAAGCCGATCAACGAGCAGCTCGACAACGCGCGCGCCGTTTATGCAATGATCGATCGCGTTCGCTCGCTGCTCGACATCGCGGGCGGCGAACTGACTGCCCATGAAAGTCAGCGCAGCTTCAAGCAGCGAATGCACATCGTCTCGAAGGAGGCGTCATCGATATTGGCAAGCGCGTGGAATTACGAGATCTTTGCCGTAGACGACACGATCCTGGTCGAAGGGCGCGAGATCAAGACCAAGCGCAGCATCACGGTCGGCAAGAGCATCGGCGCGCTCGTGATCCTGGTCCTCGGGTTCATGCTGATCTCGAATCTCACCCGGCGCACGATGGCCTATGCCGTCACCAAGGGCAGCCTGAGCGCCAGCAAGTCGGTCGTCATCGGGCGCTGGTTCTCGTTGATCACCGGTACCACGCTGATCGTCACGGCCTTCAATCTGGTCGAAATCCCCTTGAGCGCGTTTGCGTTTTTCGGCGGCGCGCTGGCAATCGGTGTTGGTTTCGGCACGCAGAACCTGCTCAAGAACCTGATTAGCGGCGTCATGCTGCTCATCGAAAAGCCCATTCGCATTGGCGACGTGGTGGAAATCGACGGCATCACCGGCACGGTGACCTCGATCGGAATCCGATTCTCGACGATCCATGGCGCGCAGGGCACCGACACGCTGATTCCTAACAGTGTGCTGGTCGAGCAAAAACTCGTGAACTGGACTTATTCGACTCCCGATGTGCGCAAGGACATCAAGGTGTCGGTTGCCTACGACTCGGACGCGGAGCGTGTGCGCGAGTTATTGCTCAATGTGGCCCTGGCCCACAAATCCGTGATTCGAACGCCCGCGCCGCTCATCACGCTCGAGGACTTCGGCAACGACGGCCTGCTGTTTAACGTGCAGTTCTGGCTGCAGATCCAGGCCGGGGTCAATATCCTGCGCATCATGAGCGATATTCGCCTTGATATCCTCAAGGCGTTCGCCGCAGCCGGTATCGAAATCCCATACCCGCAGCGTGTGCTGCGATTCCCCGGCGACAAACCTGCGCAAGTCCAGATTGCGGATTTCGACTCACCCAGCGGTTAACGGCAGACTCAACCAGGTGGGTTGGAAGGCGCCATGGCGCCGGGTGCGAGGGGTTGTTACTGCGTGGGCATCGGGGTGACGCGCGTGGGGCCCGCACCGCTGACGAGTTGTACGCGCTGACCGACAACGATCGGGATATCCCCTTCCTGGGCGATCACGCGCATTTCGCCATTATCGAGGCGTACGGTGATTTCAAGGCCATCCCTCCTGCCCGTCTGATCCTCGACGGCATTGCCCGCGAGTGCGCCCAGAATGGCGCCACCGACGATCGCCAGCGTGCGGCCATTGCCGCCACCGACCGAGTTGCCCGCCACGCCGCCAAGGGCGCCGCCTGCGACCATTCCGGCACCTGTCGTCGCGTCGTTCTTGATGACGATGGGGCGCACGCCTGTGACAGTGCCAACGCGAACGACCTGCTCGCGCTGGGCCTGGCTATAGGTATAGACGTTTGAAGACGCGCTGGGCTGCGCGCACCCGGAGATGAACGTTACGCCCACGAGCGCACTCGCGACGACCGCGAATCGCACAACCGTTGAACGCATCGCAAGAGGGTACTCGATCATCGCCAGGCTCCTGAGCCGTATTTGAATCAACACCTCGATCATACGATGTTATTGGCCCGGCTTCATGGCGTAGAAACGCCATGAAACATTATTTAGCCGGGCAATCGCAAGCCAAAATGTGCATGCAGCTGGGCGCTAATTTCAGCGCGCGTCGGCACGTGGTTCTGCGGACCGCGTGAAGCAATCTTGATCGATCCCATCAAATTGCCGAGTTTGCAGGCATCGTGCCAAGGCCAGCCGAGGGTCAATCCGTATAGCAGGCCGGCGCGGTGGGCATCGCCGCAACCCGTGGGATCGACCACTCCGGAGGGAATCACCGGATCGATCTGCTTTTCGTGGCCGCCTTCGAACAGCGAAGCCCCGTCGGCGCCTCGCGTCACGACAACTGCCTGCAGGCCTCGGGCCAACTCGGCAATGCTCTTGCCAGTACGCTGCTCGACGACGCTTGCCTCGTAGTCGTTGACGGTCAGCGCCTGCGCGAGGGAAATCATGCGCATGATTTCGTCACCGTCAAACAGCGGCATCGCCTGGCCAAGATCGAATATGAACGGGGTGCCCTGTGCGTGCAGGCGCTGCGCATGGGCCATCATGCCTGCCTTCGAATCCGGCGCCACGATTGCCCAGGCCGCCGCCTTGCCAGTCAAATCGTTTCCGGCCGAAAGCTCCATCGCGCCGGGGTGGAAGGCGGAAATCTGATTGTCGTCGAGATCGGTCGTAATAAAGCACTGCGCGGTCAGGGTTCCCGGCGCGACGACGACGCTGCCCACGTCAATGCCCAGTTGGTCAAACCGCTGGAGGTAATCCGTAGCATCTTCGCCCACCGTCGCAACGGGCACTGGCAAGCCGCCCAGCAACTTGAGGTTGTAAGCGATGTTTCCGGCACACCCACCGTACTCCCGACGCATGCTGGGAACGAGAAACGAGACACTCAGCGCGTGGATACGATCCGCAAGGATGTGATCCTTGAACCGACCCTCAAAAACAGCAATCGTGTCGAACGCGACGGAACCACAAATCAGGACTGGCGAAGACATACTTACCTCATGGGAAAAATACACGAACTTGGAAACCGTTGATGATCAGGCCCGGGGCGACTGTCAGCGGCAGTGTCAGGTTGACCTCCTGACCGGGGGCGAACGGCTGGTCGACCAGAGTCGATGGAAGATACTGGTGTGGAGAGATATCCTTGCGCACCAGCACCGTTCCGGAAGCATCCTTGAGCTCAAGCCGCAGGCTGGGCCATGACTGCGCACGGTCCAGCCGATTGCGCATCGAGATGCTCAAATGCAATTCAGTCGACTGCCCTTCCTGCGCGGCGGCGCCCACTTGCTGAAGCGACGACGAATCAATGGTGATCTTATCGAGATGCCGCACGAAATTGACGTCACACCCGATGCGCGCGCAAGCCGAGGAAAGCGCGCTCCGAAGCGACGGCGACAGTGTGGAAAGCTCATTGCGATAAACGTAGACCAGTTGCCCAAGCAGCACCACGAGCGCGGCGACGCTGGCAATCGCCCAGAGCGCCCGCGTGAAGACGCTGACCGGCTCGTCCTCAATGAGGAACTCGGGCTCGGTGCGCCCGACCGCTGATGGCCCGGGCCCGCGCAGCCTGGATTCGCCAAGCACGGAGATGGCGGGCTGGTCATCGCCTTCACCATCCTCGTGCTCGTAGGGATCGCGCGACGACAACGACGGCTCGCTTTCCTGATCGTCCGCAGCCTCTGCGACACGATGACGCATGACCGCGGGACCGGCCCCTGACGCGTCGGCCCCATCGGCCAGCCGCATCGCCATCGGCGCGACGTAGGGCGCAAAGGCGTTGGGCGTCGAGTCAGGATACATCGTCGCAACAGGAGTCGCGGCGTGTGCAACTGGCGCTGCGGGCGGCAGTGGCGCCACAGGCGACAACGGCGCCACAGGCGACAACGGCGCCACAGGCGACAACGGCGCGCCGGGAACCCCTGAATTGACGGGAGCCACTGGCTGGCCGTATGCCGATGAAACAATGGGCGCTGCCGACGCGCCGGATGCGGGCGGTGTTGCGCGCGCGAGCGCAGCCGCAGGGCTCGTCCAGCGCGGGATGTCGTGCGCGACGCCGGTGGACGCGGCAACGGCAGCGGGGGTGGAGCCCGACGCCGGCCTGACGCCGGGCGTGACGGCAGGCGCGGACGCTGCCTCGGGGGCCAGCGGATCGGGTGTCAGATCCGAAGCGAGCCGGGTCAGCGTCGGCAAATTGGTTTCCATGCAGGCATAGCCATCGAAAACCATGGCGCATCCACCGCAGCGCACCAGGCCATCGTGCAGGCGCAACTGATCCAGCACGACCTGAAAGGCACGCTGGCATCGAGGGCATCGCGTCACAAGGCTCATGGAAGCTCTATTGGCTCAGGATTTCACGCCCGAAAGGCAAACCCATCCTTCACGCGCCCGCCATACGGACATAGCGATCCAGGGGGTATAGGCGGCGGCGACTTCGTCGGCCTGCCGCTCCAGCACGCCCGACAGAACCAGCTGACCGCCCGCGCGAACGCGACCAGCAAGCATCGGTGCAAGCACCTTGAGGGGGTTGGACAGGATATTAGCCACGACGACATCGTACTGCCCATCCCGCAGGCCATCCGGAAGCATCGCATCAAGGACGACCTCATTGGCCAGGGCATTGTCGCGGGTCGACTGCACGGCCTGCTCGTCGATATCGACGCCAACGGTCGCCGAGGCGCCCAGCATCACGGCGGCAATTGTAAGAATACCGGAGCCGCAGCCGTAGTCGAGCACTGTCGAGCCCGGGCGCAGTTGCTCGGCAAGCCATTCAAGGCAGAGGTGCGTCGTTGGATGGCTGCCTGTCCCGAAAGCAAGGCCCGGATCGAGTTTCAACGCGATGCGGCCTGGCCGAACCTGCGCCAGCTGATCGGCGTGCCAACTCGGTACGATCAATACGCGCTCACCCACCTCAATCGGCCCGAACTGCGATTGGGTCAGACGAACCCAATCCGCGTCGGGCACCTGGCGCAATTCGCGCGGACAGTCGATGCGCCACCCCAGGGATTGCGCGGCAAGCTCCAGGATCTGCTCCGGATCCGCTCCGTCTGGCAGTAGCGCAACGACGCGATTGCTTTCCCACGCAAGCGTCTCGGGTTCGGACCCTGGCTCGCCAAAAAGCGGTTGCTCGCGATCCGTATCAAGGTCGGCGTCCTCAACGGACACGGAAAGTACACCCGCATCCATCAAGGCGTCGGAGATCGCCTCGGCCGATGTCCCGGGGCACAACAGTACGAGCTCACGCATGGCGTTCCCGAAAAGGCGCTGGCCGCCGGGCGGCCTCGCGCAATGCGCCCAACCCGGTCAGGGCCGGGCGGCCAGTTTCTGTTCAAGGTAATGGATGCTGGTGCCGCCTTCCGCGAAACGGGCATCCACGAGCAGCTCGCGATGCAAGGGAATGTTCGTTTTAATGCCTTCGACCACCATCTCGGAGAGCGCGACCGTCATCTTGGCGAGTGCCTGCTCACGCGTGTCGCCATAGGTGATCACCTTGCCGATCATCGAATCATAGTTCGGCGGAACGTAATACCCGTTGAACACGTGCGAATCGATACGAACGCCAGGACCACCCGGGGTATGCCAGTTGGTAATGCGCCCGGGGCTGGGAACGAACGTGAACGGATCCTCGGCGTTGATGCGGCACTCGATCGCGTGGCCACGCAGCGTCACATCACGCTGTCGAAGGGTAAATTTCTCGCCGGCGGCGATCCGGATCTGCTGCTGAACGAGATCCACGCCGGTGATGAGTTCGGTGACAGGGTGTTCGACCTGGATGCGCGTGTTCATTTCAATGAAATAGAACTCGCCGCCCTCGAAGAGAAATTCGAAGGTGCCCGCGCCGCGGTAACCAATCTTGCGGCAGGCGTCGGCACAGCGGTCGCCGATGCGCTCGATCAGCCGGCGCGCGATGCCCGGGGCTGGCGCCTCTTCAATGACTTTCTGATGGCGCCGCTGCA
This sequence comes from uncultured beta proteobacterium, assembly GCA_903894155.1. Taxonomy (GTDB): domain Bacteria; phylum Pseudomonadota; class Gammaproteobacteria; order Burkholderiales; family Burkholderiaceae_B; genus Zwartia. Next base: position 6,300 of record CAITPF010000148.1, read on the forward strand.
TCGAGCAATCCCGCTCGCCAAGCCAAATCGCATTGCGCCCGCCATCGGCAAGAACCTGGATCTCGATATGGCGTGGGTTCTCGAGGAACTTCTCGAGATAGACCTCGGGATTGTTGAAGGCAGCCCCGGCCTCCGACCGCGTCATGGTGACGGCATTGAGCAGTGCGGCTTCGGTATGCACGACCCGCATGCCGCGCCCGCCGCCACCGCCTGCCGCCTTGATGATGACGGGATAGCCCACGCGCTGCGCGATGCGCAGGATCTCCTGGGGATCGTCAGGCAGAGCGCCGGGCGAGCCCGGGACGACCGGGACGCCCGCATCGATCATGCATTGCTTGGCGCGCACCTTGTCGCCCATGAGCCGGATCGATTCCGGACGCGGACCAATGAACACAAAACCGCTTTTTTCCACGCGATCGGCGAAATCGGCGTTTTCCGAGAGAAACCCATAGCCTGGGTGGATCGCCTCAGCATCAGTGACCTCGGCCGCCGAAATGATCGCCGGCATATTCAGGTAGCTGTCCCGCGAGGGCGGGGGGCCGATGCAGACCGATTCGTCGGCCAGGCGAACGTACTTCGCGTCGCGATCGGCTTCGGAGTGCACCACCACGGTCTTGATGCCCATTTCACGGCAGGCTCGCTGGATCCGCAGGGCAATCTCGCCCCGGTTGGCAATCAGAATCTTCTGGAACATATCAGGCAATCACAAACAGGGGCTGGCCATATTCAACAGGTTCACCGTTATCGACCAGAATTTCCTTAACCACGCCGGACTTGTCGGCCTCGATCTCATTGAGCAGCTTCATGGCCTCGATGATGCACAGGGGCTGCCCCTCCTTGACGGTCTGGCCGATTTCGATGAACGGCGCAGAGCCCGGATTGGGCGACCGATAGAACGTGCCGACCATCGGGGCCTTGACCGTGTGGCCCGCGATCACCGCAGGCCCGGGGGCTGCGGCGGAATCGGCGGTGCCGGCCGGAGCCGGCGCGGCTGCCACCGGGGCCGGCGCGTACGCCACGGGCGATACGGTCTGTGAAAACTTGACGATGCGAACCTTGTCCTCGCCCTCGGTGATTTCGAGTTCGGCGATCCCGGACTCGGCCACGAGGTCGATCAGGGTCTTGAGCTTTCTGAGATCCATATTGATTCCGTAATGGTTGGATGGACGGCGCGCCACCGGTCAGGCGGACTGCGCATGCTGTGCGGCGAAGCGCACTGCGGCCTCGTAGCCAAGCGGTCCGAGACCCGCCACGACGCCCTGTGCCAGATCGGACAGGTACGAATGGTGGCGAAAAGCCTCGCGCTTGTATACGTTGGAAATGTGTACCTCGACAAAGGGAATGGCGACCCCGGCAAGCGCATCCCGGATCGCCACGCTGGTGTGCGTAAACGCGCCCGCATTGATGATCACGAAATCGGTACCGTCGAGCCGCGCTGCCTGGATCCGGTCGACCAGGGCGCCTTCATGGTTGCTCTGGAACGTGGTCAGCGATGATCCGAGCGACCGGGCAAGATCCACCAGACCCGCGTTCAGCGCGTCAAGCGTCGTATGCCCATAGACATGGGGCTCGCGCGTTCCCAGCAAATTCAGGTTGGGACCGTGCAGAACCAGTATCCGTTGCGCCATGCTGTTATCGACCCTGCTGCTAAAACGAGTTAAACAGAGTCTATTTTTACGCTAAATCCCGCGATTTGTCCATCTACGTGCGTGATGCGGCCACGAGGCGGGCGATTCGGCTGCGCAAATCGTCTGGCTTGACCTCCCCCAGAATTGCATCGAACGTGCTGCCTTTTGCATCGAACAGGACGGTAAACGGCAATCCGCCCGCGCTGTTCCCAAGCGCACGACAAAGTGCGATCCCTGCGGGCCCGGCGACCAGCAACTGATATGAAACCGGGACTTTATCAACAAATTTCTGAATATTGGCGGCAGTATCGATGCCGATGCCTACAAATTGAACTTCTGGCGTCTGCTTCGCCAAGGCATCGAGGTGGGGCATCTCCTCGACGCAAGGGGCACACCAGGTCGCCCAGAAGTTCACCAGCAGGGGTTTGCCGCTGAAACGGGCGAGCGCGATGGCTTGCCCCTGAAGATCCGGCATCGATGATTCGAAGAACTCGCGCGCGCCCGCGTCCGGCGCCTGCGCCACGCGCGAAGAAACGGCCTGATTGGCCTTCGGGGCGCCCTGCGACGAAGCACGCCAGGCGCCATATCCGGCAACCCCTATCGCCGCCAGACCGCCGGCACCGAGTATCAGCGTTCGTTTTTTCATGCGCGCATGATAGCGCCTGCGGGCGAACGTTGCCATCCCCTCCGGCGATCGCGCCCGGCGCGCAGCCGTCGCGGTGAGGCGCAACCGAACACTCTACAATGCGGGCAGGAGACTGGTGATGCACCTGCACATTCTGGGGATTTGCGGAACGTTCATGGGAGGGCTCGCGCTGATTGCGCGGGCGGCCGGTCATCGTGTGACGGGCTGCGATGCCGGGGTCTACCCCCCGATGAGCACCCAGCTCGAGGAGCAGGGCATCGAGTTGATCGAGGGCTTTTCCCCCGATCAGCTGGCCCTGAAACCCGATCTGTTCATCGTCGGCAACGTCGTATCGCGCGGCAACCCACTGATGGAAGCGATACTCGACGCAGGTCTTGCCTACACCTCAGGCCCGCAGTGGCTCGGTGAACAGATCCTGCAGGGTCAGCATGTACTGGCTGTGGCGGGCACGCATGGCAAGACCACCACCAGCGCCATGCTGGCATGGATCCTGGAAGCGGAAGGCCTGCGGCCCAACTTCCTGATCGGCGGCGTCGCCAGTGATCTCAGGGTATCGGCGCGGTTTTCCCCTGATTGCCGCCAATTCGTGATCGAAGCGGACGAATACGACACGGCGTTCTTCGACAAGCGCTCGAAGTTCGTTCACTATCGGCCCCGGACAGCGATCCTCAACAACCTTGAATTCGATCATGCAGACATCTTCCCGGATCTCGCCGCCATCGAGACTCAGTTTCACCACTTGGTGCGCACGGTGCCGGGATCCGGGCTGATCCTGGTTCCGCAGGGGGATCCGGCGCTTGAGCGGGTTTTGGCCCGCGGGTGCTGGTCACGTTTGCAGCGCGTGGGTCAGCCCGACGGTCTTCAGGCCAGCCCGATCGATTCGAGCACCTTCGAGGTGCGGGATGCGTCGGGCGCAGCCGGACGTGTGCAGTGGTCAATGACCGGGGAGCACAACCGGCGCAATGCACTGGCGGCCTTGGCCGCCGCCCGGGATGTTGGCGTACCGCTCGCGCGCGGCATCGAAGCATTGTGCAGATTCTCTGGCGTGCGGCGACGCATGGAAATCCGGGGCGTTGTCGCCGGCGTGACGGTCTACGACGATTTTGCTCACCATCCGACCGCGATCCGCACGACGATCGATGGCCTGCGCGCCCAGGTCGGCAACGCGCGCATCCTCGCCGTGCTCGAACCGCGCTCGAATACGATGAAGCTCGGCACCATGGCCGCCCGGCTTCCGGATGCGCTGGATCCGGCCGATCTCGTCTTCTGCTTTGGCGAACATGCAGGCAAGCACGCGCTAGGCTGGGATCCGGCCGAAGTGCTTGCGCCTCTGGGCCCGCGCGCAAGATCGCATGCCGATCTCAATGCGCTGATCGCAGACATCGTGGGGCAAGCCCGGGCCGGCGACCATATCCTCATCATGAGCAATGGGGGATTCGGCGGCGTGCATGCACGCCTGCTCAAGTCGCTTGGCCAGGCGCGCGGCAATTCGAACGCAGGCGAGCCATGATTCTCTATTTGCACGGGTTCCGTTCTTCGCCGCTGTCGTTCAAGGCGAGCATGATGGCAGCGGCGATGGCGTCACGCGGGCAACAGCACGCGTGGCGCTGCCCGCAGCTGCCGCCAAGCCCTGCGGCAGCCATTGCGCTTGCCGGCGCGCAGGCGCGTGAATTGATCGGCGCGGCGCCCGGAGGCGATCCTGCTGCATTGACGATCGTCGGATCCTCGCTTGGCGGCTATTACGCGACGTACCTCGCCGAGCAACTCGGCACCCGCGCGGTGCTGCTTAACCCGGCCGTTCATGCGGCGCGCGATCTTGCCACGCAGGTGGGCACCCAGCAGGATTTCCACACGGGAGCGCCGTTCGAATTCCTGCCGGCCTATGTCGGCGAGCTTGATCAACTAAAGGTCGATCACCCGACCATCCCCGGACGCTATCTGCTGATCGCGGCAACCGGTGACGAGGTGCTGGACTGGAGTGAAATGAGAGATTTTTTTGCGGGATGTCTGCAAATCATCGTACCGGGCAGCGACCACGGCCTTTCGGATTTTGAACAGTGGCTGCCGCACGTCATGGCTTTTGCCGGGCACGCCTGAAGGAAATTAGTATGTATGTGTTGTTTGAAGATGATGGCTCGTTCAAGGCCGGCCACATCATGTCCGAAACCGAATCGGCGCTTCAGGTCGAATCCGCGTCAGGCAAGCGCAGCAAAATCAAGCGCGCCAGCTGCCTGTTCACGTTTGCGGCCCCTGCGCCCGATACGCTGTTGACCGAGGCCGAAGCGCTCGCCGCCGGCATCGATCTCCAGTTCCTCTGGGAGTGCGCCCCGCAGGAGGAGTTCGACGCTGAAACGCTTGGCGCGGACTATTTCGGCCACGCGCCGGATCCGGTCGAAAAGACTGGCCTTCTGCTGCGTTTGCACGGCGCACCCATTTACTTCCATCGCCGGGGCAAAGGCCGGTACCGCACGGCGCCGCCGGAAATTCTCACGGCAGCGCTCGCCGCGCAGGAAAAGAAACGCCGGCATGCTGCTGAAATCGACCAGTGGGTCGATGAAATGGCCGCGGGACAACTGCCCGGGGCCGTGGCCGACCATGCCACGAGCCTCGTCACCCGGCCAGACAAAAATTCGCAGGCATGGAAAGCGCTCGATGCGGCCTGCTCGAAACTGCAGAAATCCCCGGAGCGACTGCTGCTGGACCTTGGCGCCTGGCCCAGCCCGCTCGCGCTACACAAGCGCCGGTTCCTGGCGACGCACTTCCCGAAAGGTACCGGATTCCCGGATATCGAGATCAGCGCCGCGGGGGACGAGCTTCCTCTGGCCGATGTCGTGGCGTACTCCGTCGACGATGTGACGACCACGGAAATCGACGATGCCCTCTCGGTTCAGCGGCTTGATGACAACACCGTGCGCGTGGGCATTCATGTCGCGGCCCCCGGCCTTCTCGTGACCCGGGATAGCGAGCTCGACCAGTTGGCGCGCGCGCGCATGTCCACGGTTTACATGCCGGGCGAGAAAATCCCGATGCAACCGGAGTCGGTGATTTCCGCATTCTCGCTGGACGCTGGCAGGCCGGTTCCCGCCATCTCGCTCTACGTGACGGCAAGGATCGATACCGGTGAAATCATCTCGCATGAAAGCCGGCTCGAACGGGTGTCCGTCAGGGAAAACCTGCGGCATCACGCGCTGGAGTCGGAGGTCACCGAAGCGGCGCTTGCGGATCCGGCGGTCAAGCTCCCTTACGACGAATGGATCCGTCCGCTGTGGCAGCTCGCACAACAACTCACGCATCAACGGGAGATCGTGCGGGGCAGACCTGAAAACAATTCTCGGGTGGAATACAGCTTTTATCTGGACGGTAGTGCGGAAGACCCGGATACGCCCGTGCGCATCGTCCCGCGCCAACGCAATTCGCCGCTCGATCGTATCGTGGCGGAATACATGATCCTGGCCAACTGCACCTGGGCGGGGTTGCTCAGCTCGCGGGGGGTGCCCGGTATTTTCCGTGCACAGCAGATGGGGCGCGTGCGCATGAGCACGCACGCCCTTGCGCATGAGGCCATTGGCGTTGCCCAGTACGCGTGGTGTACATCCCCCCTGAGGCGCTACGTTGACCTCGTCAACCAATGGCAATTGATCGCCGTCATCGAGCATGGCGTATCCGCCGCCCTGGTCGCCCCCTTCAAGCCGCGCGATGCCGACCTGTTCGCGATCATCGGGGCCTTTGAAGCGCAATACGCCGCGTGGAACGAGTTCCAGTCCGCGATGGAGAAGTACTGGTGCCTGCGATGGCTGCGCCAGCAGGGTGTGACGCGTTGCCGGGCCGCCGTGCTCAAGGAAGACCTGGTGCGACTTGAAAATGCCCCGCTGGTCATTCGGGTTCCGGGGCTTGCCTCGTTGCCACGGGGTCAAATCATCGAACTGGATATTCTCGCAATGGATGAGCTGTCGCTTGATCTTGAATGCCGCTTCGTCGACGTGGTGCCCGAAGTGCAATCGGGCGAAGCGCCCGCAGATTAGAATTCATCCGGTCACCCCCGCCATTGCGCCATGAGCTCCCTGACCCTGCAACCCGCCATGATGCACGCCTGGAACCTTCCCGGCCGCCGATACCTGGCCTGGGGTTTTGCGATATCGCTGATTTCGCATGCAGGGCTGCTTGCCTGGCAGCGGCATGCTTTGCCGCCTCCGGACACGACGCTGCCCGCGCTTGAGGTGATCATGGTCAACACCGAAACCGACACCGCTGCGGCCAAGCCAACGGCGATCGCGCAGCACAACCTGGAGGGCGGCGGCGAGGCCAATACCGGCGTGGCGACCAGCCCGCTGCCGGTCAGCGGAAAATCTGCGGACTCCATCCTTCTTGAAGCCATGACCCGCAAGCGCCTGCAACTTGAGGCCGAGCAGCAGCAATTGCTTGCGCAGCTGAAGTCCAGAGAGCAGGTCGCGCCCTCAAACCCGACGCAGCACTTTCTCAAGGAGGCGACGACGGACGGCCGCGATCCCGTCGACCAGGCCAGCGTGCTTCTCAATGCCCGCATGACGGCTCTGGCCTCGCAAGTTGAGCAATACAACCAACGACCGCGCAAATACTTCGACGCGCCCAGCGCGGCGCAGAGCCGCTACGCGGCCTATCTCGACCAGTGGCGCTCCCGTATCGAGTCGACGGGGACAGAACACTATCCCCGAGGCGTGGGGTCTGCGGTCTACGGGACGCTGCGCGCAAGCGTCACCGTGCGGGCCGATGGCACGGTGACAGATGTCACCATCGATCGGCCTTCAAGCGAACCGCTGCTTAATCTCGCGGTCAAGAGGATCGTGTCCCTCGCTGCGCCATTTGCACCGTTTCCGCCCGATATCGCCAGGCAAGTGGACCAGATCGTCATCACGCGTACCTGGCATTTCGTCAACGGCGCCCTCCAGACCCTTCAACCATGATCAGCGACGCCACACTCCGCTATGCAGTCATCGGCAACCCCGTGGCGCACAGCCGCTCACCCTCGATCCACAGGTTGTTCGGCGAACAAACCGGCATCCACCTCGTTTACGACCGCATCGAAGCGCCCATCGACCGGTTCGCGTCAACCGTCGCGGATTTCTTTGCCAGGGGCGGGGGCGGCCTGAACGTGACCGTGCCATTCAAGCTGCAGGCCTGGCAGCTCGCGCAGGAGCACCTGAGCGCGCGCGCAGAGCAGGCTCAGGCCGTGAACACCCTGTGGATCCACGAAGGCTCGTTGCATGGGTGCAATACGGACGGCCCAGGGCTCGTTGACGACCTGACGAGGCTCGGCTTGGTTGCGGCGCACGCGGATATCCTGATCGTGGGAGCAGGCGGCGCCACCCGGGGCGTCATCGGCCCGCTGTTGCAGGCAGGCGCAAGGCGACTTCATGTGGTCAATCGCACGCGGCAGCGTGCAGTCGAGCTGGTGGACTGGTGGCTGCACCGGGATCCTGCGCAACAGCATCGGATCAGCGCGGGAGGCCTGGACGAGGCGGCACGCGCCAACGGCTGGGATCTCGTCATCAACGCAAGCGCCAGCAGCCTGGGGGATGCGGCGCCGGCATTGCCCCGCGGGCTCTACGCAAAGGGTTCGCTCGCCTACGACATGATGTACTCGGCGATGCCGACCCCGTTCATGCGACAGGCAAGCGCAGACGGCGCGAGCCGCACGGCGGACGGGCTGGGCATGCTGGTCGCACAGGCTGCAGCCAGCTTCGCCATCTGGCATGGCGTCAAGCCGGAAATCGCGCCGGTGCTTCAGGCAATCCGCGCGGAGCTCGACGCGACCCTTCCCGCACCGGGACGGCCATGACCAGGTGCGCGACAAGCCTCGTCATTCAGGGCGAGGCGGGCGTCACGCTGGGCCGCTGCGACGCACCGGCATACCCGTCAGCAACGATTCATCGCAGCGTCAGCATGCGCCCGACTTGGGCATTACACTAGGACTCATGCGAACCGCACGACGTTACCTTGCCCTTGAAATATACCGCTCCACCTCCGTCGTGGTGCTGGCGCTGATCGGGCTCTTCACTTTCTTCACGCTGGTCGATGAACTTGACTCGGTCGGGGACAAATTCCCGCTGTCAGCACTCTTCTACCTTCAGGCGCTTGCCGTTCCCACCCGGCTCTACGATCTGCTGCCCATCGGGCTGCTGATCGGCGCCATCCTCGCCCTCGCGGGGCTCGCACAGCGCAATGAGCTTGTCATCCTGAGGGTTTCGGGGGTCAGCGGTCTCGGGCTGCTGGGCATGCTGTGGGCAGTATCGATCCCGATCATCCTGGCGGCGCTCCTGCTCTCGGAGCTCATCACGCCGATCGCGGAAATCAAGAATAGCGAAGCCAACCTGCTGCTGCGCGGCCGGGTGGAGGGCGGCAGGCTGGTCAGCGGATACTGGTTCAAGGAGCCGACTCCAAACGGGGGCACCCGCATCATCAACATCGGGCGGCTGCTGTCATCGGGCAACGTGGCCGATCTGCGCGTGTTCGAATTCCCGAATGGCATCGAGCTCTCGATGGTTTCCAAGGCCGCCAGCGGACGATTCGCCGATGGCAAACTCATCATGCAGGACGTGACTGAAAACATCGTCGCGCCTCAGGCACGGGAGATCATGGCCGATGCCAGCGTCAACAACAGCCCTCTGATGACAGTCGCCCAGGTTCCCGAGCGCACCGTCGAGACTACGCTGAGCGCCGACCGGCTGATCGCACGTATCCTCACGCCGGAGCGGATGTCGCTTTTCGCCTTGCGGGATTACGTCGCCTACCTTGATCGCAACCTGCTCACCGCCGACCGGCAGGTCGTGGCCATCTGGCGCAAGCTCGCCTATCCGTTTACGTTGCTCGTCATGATCACGATCGCCGCGCCCATCAGCTTCATGCAGACCCGTCGGGGCGGCGTCGGGGCAAAGGTCTTTCTCGGCATCCTGCTGGGCACCGGTTTCTTCATGATCAACCAGCTCGCGCTCAACGTCGGATTGCTCTATAAGTGGCCGCCGGTCATCACGGCGCTGTTACCCAACATTGGCGCGATGATCCTCGCGCTGACCGCCGTGATGATGATGGAAAATCGCCACGCGCTGTTCCACCGGAGGATCTTCACCCTGCCCTGGAAAAAATCCGCGGTATGAGTATGCCCAGCATCTGGATGATCGGCGATATTCAGGGGTGCTGCACGTCACTGGACGAACTGCTTGCGCACCCGGATATCGCGCAGGATGCCGATGCGCGCTTCTGGTTTGCCGGCGACATCGTGAATCGCGGCCCGCAGTCGCTCACCACGCTTCGCCGGCTCATGGCGCTTGAGGAGCGCAGCGTCGCGATTCTCGGCAACCATGATTTGCACCTGCTGGCGATCGCCGCTGGCGTGCGGCGCGCGGGCAAGAACGACACCTTGCTCGAAGTGCTTGACGCCCCCGATGCCAACGAAATCATCGACTGGCTGCGCTGGCGCCCGCTCGCGCACTTCGAGGCAGGGCATCTCATGGTTCACGCCGGGGTGCTTGCCAAGTGGGATGTCAGCAAGACGCTGCAACTCGCCAGCGAAGTCGAAACATCGTTACGCGGCAACAACTGGCAGAAAATGTTGCAGAAGATGTACGGCGACGAGCCGAGCCACTGGAAGGAAGACCACAGCGGAGGCGCACGATTCCGTGTCATCGTCAATGCGCTGACGCGAATGCGGATGTGCACGCTCAAAGGCCGCATGGTGCTGGCAATCAAATCGGCGCCCACCCACGGAACCCAGGGCCTGGTGCCGTGGTTCGATGTGCCAGACCGGGCAACGCGCGACGTGACGGTCGTCTTCGGGCACTGGTCTACGCTCGGGCTGGTCTTGCGCTCCGATGTCATTTGCCTGGATACCGGGTGCGTTTGGGGGGGCTCCCTGACGGCGCTGCGTCTGCAGGATCGCAGGCTCGTGCAGGTCTCGTGCCGGCAGTCAGCGCCCCTGGGTTCGGACTAAAACCAATCCAGCAGCAACCGGTTGATCGTGTCAGCCTCCTCGTACTGAATCCAATGCCCCCCACCGGGCACGATCCGCGCCTGCCGATTCGAATGCGGCTGCACGAGCTGCTCGATCAGATACTCGGGCGTGCAAGTGACCTCGTTTTCCCCCCAGATGAAAAGCGTCTCCCCGGGGTACTGATCGATGACTTCCTGCAATCCGCCCATCTGCGAGATCGTGCGACTGCGGAACCGGGTGTAATCGCAGGCAACCGTGTGGATTCGTTCCGCCAGGGGGTCGATGGCATCATCTGCGCAGAGCATATGAACCCAGAGGTTGTGGCGCAGCGCCTGCTTCACATCTTCGGGCTCCAGCATCTTTTTCCAGTTGAGCAGCTTGCCGCGCGGCCGGCGCGGTCCGCCGTGGCCGCCCGGCCCGAGCAGGGCCAGCCGACGTACACCGGGACGGCGCGCCGCGATATTTGCCGACACCAGCCCGCCGAATGAGAACCCGGCGAGGTTAAAAGGCGTATCCGCCCCGAGCAGAACATCGATGCTGCGGATCGTCGCGTCGACCAGCGAGTCCCAGTCGCCGTGATGCGGCAGGCCGGATTCGCCATAACCCGGCAGGTCGGGGACCCAGAGGGAAAACCGGGCCGACAGGGCATCGATATTTCGCGCCCAGTGCGTCCAGCTGCCATGGCCGCCATGCAGGAGCACCAGGGGCTCGCCCTGGCCGAACTGGTACCAGACCACGTCGCAGCCATCGACGTCGACCGCATGCCGGGTGCCGCGGGTGGCAAGGGCGGCAAGCCATAGGCGAGCTTGTTCATCGTCATGGAGAATGGGATCTGACAACATGGGATTCTGGATCCTGAAAGGCCGGGAAAATTGCCGCAAGTGTATCGTTCGGCGCCGCGGAAGAAAACCTGTTGCGCGCCCGGCCTGCCTCGAATAAAAAGAAAGCCTGCCAAAGTGTCGCCTGCCACCCACCGGAACCGAACATGATCATTGACTGCCACGGCCATTTCACCACGACGCCGCCGCAGGTCGCTGCGTTCCGGGAGCAACAAACCGCGGAATTCCTGCGAACGGGCAGAACGCCCAACCTCGAGCCGCCTACCGTCACCGACGAGGAAATCCGCGAGGCCATCGACAAAAATCAATTGCGCATCATGCGCGAGCGCGGAATCGATCTGACCGTATTCTCGCCGCGCGCGATGGGCATGGATCATCACATGGGAAACGAGGATACCAACGTCGTGTGGGCATGGTATTGCAACGCGCTGGTCCATCGCGCCTGCCAGATGTTTCCCGACCACTTCGTCGGCGTCTGCCAGTTGCCCCAGACTGCGGGCGTCAAGCCGGGCGCCCGCGTGTTCGAAGAACTTGAACGTTGCGTCCTGGAATATGGCTTCATCGGTGCCAACCTCAATCCGGATCCCACGGGCGGTCGCTGGAGCGATCCGCCGCTTTGGGACAAGGATTGGTGGTACCCGCTCTACGCAAAAATGGTCGAGCTCGACATCCCGGCCATGATCCACGTCAGCGGCTCGTGCAATCCGCATTTCAACGCCGTGGCCACGCACTACATCAACGGCGACACCACTGCGTTCGTGCAGTTCCTGACCTCCGATATCTTCAAGGATTTTCCGACACTGAAATTCATTATTCCCCATGGGGGCGGCGCTGCGCCCTACCACTGGGGGCGCTATCGCGGGATCTCGCTGGACAAGGGGCTTGGCCCGCTTGAGGACCGGGTGCTGAACAACGTGTATTTCGACACCTGCGTCTACCACCAGCTGGGGATCGACTTCCTGCTGCGCGTGGTGCCGACGAAGAACATTCTGTTTGCGTCGGAAACGGTCGGGGCGGTCAAGGGGATCGACCCGCTCACGGGCCACTACTTTGATGACACGCGTCGCTATATCGAAGCAACCGACGTCGTAGGTGACGCTCAAAAACGGCAGATCTACGCCAACAATGCGCTTGGCGTGTACCCCCGGCTACGCGCGCACCCGCGCTGTCGCGACTGCACCTGAAGGGCGCGCGGGCTCGCGCAAATCAGTTCAGCGCCTGACGGATCGCATCGCGCGACAAGCGCGAGAGCTCCGCGCGGGCCGGCGCGTCTCCCTGACCGGACCACACGGGCGGCAGGAACACGATCTCGATGCGCACGCCGTTGCCGCCTAATACGCGCCAGAGATTCTGCACCAGCGTCTCTTCGCCGACATAGGCGGCAAAGTCGCTGCGCCCCTCCCCGTGGAAGTAACGCAGTGCAACAGGCTGTATCGCCGCGCCGCCGCGGCGCGCCGGCTCGAACAGGTTTGCGTAGAAAGGCAATACGTCGAACCCGGGAGAAGTCGTTCCTTCCGGGAACAACCCGACGACCCGCCCCTTGTCGAATTGTGCGCGCATCGCCTGGCCGACCCGGTGCACCGCGTGGCGGGATGCGCGCTCGATGAAGATCGTGCCCGCGCCTGCGACCAGCCAGCCCAGGAGCGGCCAGCTGCGGATCTCGCTTTTGGCCACGAACGCCGTGGGACGAACGCGATTGAGCGCGAAGATATCGATCCACGACACGTGATTGACCACCCAGAGTACGGCGCCATCCAGCCGGGGCTCGCCAAGGACGACTGTGCGCACGCCGCACAACGCCAGCAGGCATGCCGACCACCAACGCTTGGACCAGCCGCGAAATGCGGACCCAGCCCATGGATAGCACAGGATGATCGTCAGAAGACCGAGCAGAATCCAGACCAGACACAGCAGCAACCGTGCAACGAACCACAGCAGGTTCAAGCAGCGGGCTCCCACAGGACGCGTCCGCGAACGACGGTGGCGACCACACTGGCGGGCATTTCAATGCCGATGAAAGGCGTCTGCTGGCTCTGCCCTGCGGGGGACTGCTCAGCCACCATCCACGATGCCTGCGGATCGACGATACACAGGTCCGCCGGAAAGCCGACGGCCAGGCTGCCGCACGGCGGGACAGACGGGCATGAGGCGCCGAGGATGCGCGCGGGGGCGCTCGTCACGCAGGCAAGGGCCTTCACCAGAGGTATGCCCTGACGTGCAGCCCACAGAAGCGTCAGCGGCAGCAGCAACTCGAGACCCGCGGCACCGACCTGCGCCTCGGCAAAGGGCAGCATTTTCCCGTCTCTGCTGACTGGCGTGTGATCTGAGCAAATTGCATCGATCGTGCCGTCAACGAGACCTGCCAGGATGGCATCGCGGTCGCGCTGGCCATAGAGCGGCGGATTCAGCCGGAAGTTGCTGTCGTAGTAGCCGATGTCGACGTCAGTCAGGTGCAGGTTATTGATCGACACGTCGCACGTGACCGCGAGCCCTTCGCGCCGGGCCCTGCGCACCAGCTCGACGCCCCCTGCAGTGGCAAGCCGACAGAGGTGCAACCGCGCCCCCGTGGCGCGATGCAGCTCGAATAAAGTGTGCAGGGCAATCGACTCGGACTGCGCAGGTACGCCGGACAGGCCGAGGCGCGCGGCGTACGCGCCGCTGGCCGCTACGCCATCGCGCGAAAGCCAGGGATCGTTCGGCTGCAGCCAAAGCACGTAATCGAAGGTGCGCGCGTATTGCATGGCGCACATCAGCACGGTGGTGTCCTCGACCGGGATATCCGCCTGGGATAGGCCGACGCACCCGGCTTCGGTCAGCTCGGCCATTTCGGTGATGACCTTGCCCTCAAGCCCGACGGTCATGGCCCCGAGCGGGTAGAGATTGACCTGATCCAGCTGGCGCGCGCGATCCTTGAGCATTTCCACGAGCCCCGGCTCGTCGAGCGTCGGATCGGTATCAGGCGGCAAGACCACGCTGGTCACGCCACCGGCAAGCGCTGCCTTCATTTCGCCTTCAAGGGTCGCACGGTATTCCACCGGCTTGCGCAGGCGCGCCGCCAGGTCGATGAGCCCCGGGAGCACCAGCTTGCCGCTGGCATCGATGACCCGATCCGCCTTGAAGCCGGCCGGAGCCGACCCGATGGCGGCGACCTTTCCATCGGCCACGAAAAGATCCGCGACGACGTCGACGCCGTCGGCCGGATCAATAAGGCGTCCGTTGGTAATGTGCAGATTCATGCCGAGGCTCCCGCGACGATGCTCATGACCGCCATACGCACAGCGATGCCAAACGTCACCTGATTGAGGATCACTGACTGGCTGCCATCGGCCACCGCCGAATCGATCTCGACACCGCGGTTCATGGGCCCGGGGTGCATCACGATCGCGTCGGGCCTGGCCAGCGCAAGTTTTTCGGCAGTCAACCCGTAATGCTTGAAGTATTCGTGCGAAGACGGCAGCAGCGCGCCGCGCATACGCTCGCTTTGCAAGCGAAGCATGATGACGACGTCGACATCGCGCAGGCCTTCGCGCATGTCGGTAAACACGCGCAATCCCATTTGCTCCAGGCCTCTGGGCAGAAGCGTCAGCGGACCGATCGCCCTGACCTCGGCGACGCCGAGCGTGGTCAGCGCATGGATGTTCGAACGTGCCACCCGGGAATGCAGGATGTCGCCCACGACGGCGACGGTGAGATTGGAGAAATCCTTCTTGAAGTGCCGAATCGTATACATATCCAGCAGCGCCTGCGTCGGGTGGGCGTGACGCCCGTCGCCGGCATTGACGACATGCACATGGGGCGCGACATGCTGGGCGATCAGGTAAGGCGCACCGCTCGCTTCGTGGCGCACGACGAACAGGTCGGCCTGCATGGCCGACAGGTTCGCAATGGTGTCGAGCAGCGTTTCGCCCTTGGCGGCCGAAGAAACATTGATGTTCAGGTTGAACACATCGGCCGAAAGCCGTTTGGCGGCGATCTCGAACGTTGTCCGCGTGCGCGTGGAGTTCTCGAAGAAAAGGTTGAACACGCTTTTGCCCCGCAGCAGGGGTACTTTCTTGATCTCGCGGTTGGCCAGCGGGACAAAGCTCTGGGCGCGGTCCAGGATATGCGTGAGAATGTCGCGCGACAGGCCTTCGGTCGTGATCAGGTGCGTAAGCTCGCCGTGTCGATTGAGTTGGGGATTGCGCATCACTGCTCCTGCGGCTCTATGGACAGGGTAAGCGCCCCGCCCGCGGTTTCCGTAAGCACCAGATTGCCGTGGGGCGCCGGCTCAACCCGTGCCCCGATCGCGGCAGCCCCGATCGGAAGCTCTCGCCCGCCGCGATCGATCAGCACCGCCAGGCGAATCGACGCGGGCCGACCGTAGTCGAACAACTCGTTCATCGCGGCGCGTATCGTGCGTCCCGTGTAAAGGACATCGTCGACCAGGACGAGGTGCTTGTCGGTCACCGGAAACCCGATGTTGGTCGGCCGTGCCTGCGAGTGCAGGCCGATGCGATCGAAATCGTCGCGATAGAAGCTCACGTCCAGCGTTCCGTAGGGCTGGACCAGCTTGAGATCCTTGTGCAGCCTGCGCGCAAGCCACGCGCCTCCTGAGTAAATGCCGACCAGATGCACCTGTTGCACCGGCAGTGCCTTGATTTCTTCGCGCACGGCGACAAGGAGGCTGCCGTAGAGCGTCTCTGCGTCGGGCAGGGTTTCGGGAGTGTAGACAGGGGGGGTGGGGTGCATGGGATCCACTCAGGTGGTCGCGTCGAAGTAGCGTTGGAGAATGATAGCCGCTGCGACCGCATCGTCGTGCGCATTGCCCGCAATTCTCTGCGCCTGGACCGAGGATCCCCGCTCGTCAACCAGTTCGACGGGCAGGCGGTAGCGGCCTTCAAGCTGATGCGCGAAGCGACGGCAGCGATTGGTCGCGTACTGATCGGATCCGTCGGTATCGAGCGCAAGCCCGACCACGAGGCGCTCGGGACGCCAGGTGTCGATCAGGGCCGCGATCCGGTTGAAGCGCCCGATGCGGGTCGGCTCAAGGATGATATCGAGCGGTCGAGCCTGGCGCAGCACTGTATTGCCTATGGCGACACCCAGTTTTTTGGTGCCGTAGTCAAACGCGAGCAGAGTTTCTTCAGGCATGCCCGGCAACGCCAGTCAGCATGACCGGGTCAATGCCCAGCAGCCGCAGCGCTGCGGGATAGCGTTGCTCCGGGGGAACCCCGAAAATGATCCTGGCATCGGCCTGGACGGTCAGCCAGGCGTTCTGGGCCAGCTCGCTTTCGAGCTGGCCGGCGCCCCATCCGGCATACCCCAGGGTCACGAACAGTTTTTCAGGGCCCACGCCCTCGGCAACCGCCTGCAGGACGTCTCGCGACGTCGTGAGCGCGAGCTCGCCCAGGTCAATGCTCGACGTGTACTTGCCCAGGCGCGAATGCAGCACAAACCCGCGATCGGTGTGGACGGGCCCGCCGAAAAACACCGGCGCATCGCGACCAGGGGCGATTTCGAGCTTGAGATCGATTTTCTCGAAGAGATTACCGAGCGTCAGGTCGGTCGGCCGGTTAATCACCAAACCCAGCGCGCCCTTCTCGGAGTGTTCGCAAACGTAGATGACCGTGCCGGCGAATTCCCCGCCGACCATGCCCGGCATGGCCATGAGGAACTGGTTGGACAAGTCAATCGCGCCGGCAGGAGTACTGGTCGTCTGAGTGGTCATGATTCGTCCTTGCAAGAGTGAGCCCTTTCAGGCTTCGTTGAGCGATGGCGTCAAACCTCCATCAGCTCGAAATCTTCTTTCCTGGCGCCGCATTCCGGGCAAACCCAGTTCGGCGGAACATCTTCCCATCGTGTACCGGGTGCGATGCCCTCTTCGGGCAATCCGGCAGCTTCATCGTAAATCCATCCACAGATAAGACACATCCAAGTGCGCATCGTTCCCTCAGTCAACGTGATGAAGCCTGACCCGGCAGCGGTCAAAATGCCTCCGCACGGGGCTTCTCTTACAATGGGGTCAATCTTACAGAAACCAACACCGGTGTGCCGACAGAAATATGCCTTGTCGGGCACCCCGGGCGACCCTGACAGGTCACGGAACCGCAGCTGGACTCACGCAGTGTCTAAATATTCTTTGCCAATCGCCCTTGTTTTTGGCCCTTTTGATCCGACGGGCTCCGATGGTTTGCCGGCCGACGCGGTCACGTGCGCGTCCCTGGGCGTGCATGCCCTTGCCGTCCTGACGGCAGTGACCACGCAAGACACCGCCGATACGGAATCCGTCATTCCCTGTCGGGCAGAGCAGATCGACGACCAGGCGCGATGCGTACTGGAAGACATGCCCGTGCAGGCGATCAAGGTCGGCGCAATATCCTCGGCGGAGGCGGTCAGCGCCGTGGCGCAGGTCGCGGCAGACTACAGCCAGGTGCCTTTGGTGCTGCATCTGGGCGCCCAGGCCCTCGATCCGGATGAGCAACCCGAAGACGAAGAAGCCGAGGACGTGATCGGGGCCACGATCGAACTTCTTGTGCCCCAGGCACATGTGGTCGTCATCGAAGCCAAGCGACTGGCGCAATGGGTGACGGAGGATGTTCTGGATGTTTCGGGGCAGACTGCCGCCCCGCAGGCGCTTCAGGCGATCGGCGCCGATTGGGTCTTGCTGACCGGCAGCCCCCAGCGCCCGGGCCATTTCGTCAACGTCCTGGTGGGTCCCGACAGCGAAACCATTACCTGGCCGTGGGCACCCCCGCCCGACCGGGTGCGGGATTCGGGCGGCATCGTGTCCACCGCGCTTGCCGCGTTGCTCGCCCAGGGTCTGACGGTGCCTGACGCCGCACGCGCGGCGTGCGCGCATGCGGCCCTCACGCTCGAACAATCCTTCGCGCCGGGCATGGGGCAACGCATCGCCTTGCGGATGCCAAAAACGTCATGACCGCGCAGCTCAGGTTCCCCGGAGGGCTCTACGGCGTCACGCCCGACTGGGATGACGCGTCCAGGCTGGAGCAGGCCACCCGGGAGGCAGCTCGCGGCGGCATGCGCGCGTTGCAGTTGCGCAACAAGACTGCCAGCCCGGCGCAGCGCGCAAAGCTTGCCGCACGGCTGGCCGAGGTCTGCAACGCGTTGGGCGTGGTGTTCCTCGTGAACGACGATTGGCGGCTCGCCCGGGATGTCGGAGCGCAGGGAGTGCACCTCGGACGGGACGACGAGGATCCCGCCGTCGTGCGCGAAGCGGTCGGCCCCGGGATGCTGATCGGCGTGTCGTGCTACGCCGATCCGGTGCGTGCCGCCCGCCTGATTCAACATGAAGTCGCCTATATCGCCTTTGGCGCCATGTACGCCTCGTCGACAAAACCGCTGGCTCCGCCCGCGCCGCTGAGCGTGCTGACCGAAGGCCGCGCGCTTTGCGAAACGCTTGGCAATCCGCGGCCCGGGGTCGTGGCGATCGGCGGTATCGGACCTGAACACGCCGCGATACTGGCCCGCGCCGGCGCAGACGCGATTGCCGTGGTGGGCAGCCTGTTCCTCGCCCCCGATATCGAGGCCGCGGCACGTGCGCTGTCCGCGCCCTTCGACGCCGGCGGATTCAATTCCCGTTAATCTTCCTTTTCCCGTCCGTCATCCCGGAGTCACCCGCATGTCCCGCAACGCAGAACTCTTCGACCGCGCCTGCCGCAGCATTCCCGGCGGCGTCAATTCGCCTGTCCGCGCCTTCCGTTCAGTGGGCGGCACCCCGAGGTTCGTCGCCCGTGCGCAGGGTCCCTATCTCTGGGATGCCGATGACAAGCGCTACATCGACTACGTCGGCTCATGGGGTCCGGCGATTCTGGGCCACGCGCACCCCGAGGTCGTCAAGGCTGTCCAGGAGGCCGCCGTCCACGGCCTGTCTTACGGCGCCCCCACCGAAGGTGAGATCCGGATCGCCGAAATGCTGATCGAGCGCTTGCCCTCTCTCGAGATGGTGCGGCTGGTGTCGTCAGGCACGGAGGCGACCATGACCGCCATCCGGCTCGCGCGCGGCGCGACCGGTCGCAACAAGATCGTCAAGTTCGAGGGCTGTTACCACGGTCACGCCGACAGCCTGCTGGTCAAGGCGGGCTCGGGCCTGCTGACCTTTGGCAATCCGACCTCGGCGGGCGTGCCGCCCGAGTTCGTCGCGCACACGCTTGTCCTCGACTACAACGATACGGCCGGCGTCCAGGCGGCCTTCGCCGAGCATGGCAAGGACATCGCCTGTGTCATCGTCGAGCCCATCGCCGGCAACATGAATCTGGTCAAACCGGCCCCCGGCTTCCTGGAGGCCCTGCGTTCGGAATGCACGGCGCACGGCGCGCTGCTGATATTCGACGAAGTCATGACCGGATTTCGCGTCGGCCCGCAGGGTGTGCAGGGGCTCACCGGCATCAAGCCCGACCTCACGACGCTGGCGAAAGTCATCGGTGGCGGGATGCCCATCGGGGCCTTTGGCGGGCGCGCCGATGTCATGAAGCACATCGCGCCGCTCGGCGCCGTCTACCAGGCGGGTACGCTGTCGGGTAATCCGGTCGCAGTGGCGGCGGGCATCAAGACCCTGGAGTTGCTTTCGGCCCCGGGCTTCTACGACAAGCTTGCCGCGCAAACGCGCAAGCTTACCGACGGCCTGGCGGCAAGCGCGCGCGCACACGGGATTCCTTTCAGCGCCGATAGCGTCGGCGGCATGTTCGGCATCTACTTCGCCGATCAGGTGCCGGGCGGCCTGGCGGCTGTGTCGGCCAGCGATATCGAGCGATTCAAGGTGTTCTTCCACGCCATGCTCGACGAGGGCGTCTATTTCGCGCCGTCCGCCTATGAGGCGGGCTTCGTGTCCAGCACGCACGACGATGCGGTGATCGGAGCGACGCTCGCCGCCGCTGACCGCGTCTTCAGCAAGCTGGCAAAGTAAGCCCGTGAGGCCGGGGCGACATCGCCGCGGTCAAACGCCGAGATAGCGGTGCCAGAGCGCGCGATCGCCGGCGAGCCCCGCCGACGTCCCGCTCCAGACCACGCGCCCGCGCTCCAGGATCGCGTGGCGGTCGGCCAGCCCGATCAGGCGATCGACGTACTTGTCGATCACCAGAATGGTCTGGCCCTGACGTCGAAGCTGCGCGAGGCATCGCCAGATCTCGTCGCGCACCTTGGGCGCGAGCCCCTCGGTCGCTTCGTCCAGAATCAGCAAGCGCGGATTCGTGACGAGCGCCCTGCCGATTGCCAGCATCTGCTGCTCCCCGCCCGACAACTGATTGCCCATGTTTGAGGCGCGCTCGCGCAGTCTTGGAAACATGTCAAAGACCCGCTCGGCGTCCCACCCCGCATGCATGCCGGGATTGCGCTGATCGGCAAACGCCGTGAGATGTTCGCGCACCGTCAGGTTCGGGAAGCACTGGCGGCCCTCAGGGACAATCGCCACCCCGAGCCGGGCGATGCGGTCGCTCGCCCACCCCGAAATATCGTGTCCTGCAAAATGGATGGATCCGGTCTGAAGCGGCAACTGACCGAACAGTGTGCGCACCAGCGTCGTTTTTCCCATGCCGTTACGCCCCAGCACCGCGAGCACCTCGCCGGGCGCGATCGAGACCGATACGCCGAAAAGCACCTGGCTTAGCCCGTACCCGCTCGCCACGTTACTGATTTTCAACAAGGCTGTTCCCCAGCGCCCGGGGCAGCGCGCGGTGCGGCCCCGGGGATTTCCGGCGCGTCATCGCCGAGATACGCCTCGCGCACGGCAGCGCTGGCGCGAATCTGCGCGGGCGTGCCGGTTGCAATGATCTGCCCGTACACGAGCACCGAGATACGATCGGCAAGCCTGAATACCGCATCCATGTCGTGCTCCACCAGCAGCATGGTCGTGCGGCCACGCAGACCTTCGATCAGTTCGGTCATGCGGGCCGTCTCGTCAGGCCCCATGCCGGCCATCGGTTCATCCAGAAGCAGCACGGTGGGGCGCGACGCCAGGGCGAGCGCAAACTCGAGTTTGCGCTGCTCGCCATGGGGCAGGGTACCGGCTCGCCGTGGAAAGAGCGCGGCATCGATGGCGCAATCCGCTGCCAGCATGCGCGCACGGTCGTCGAGCGCGGTCTCGCTCCTGCGTGGGCGCCACACGTTGAAGTTCGAGCCGTCGTGCGCCTGGACTGCAAGCAACAGATTGTCCAGCACGGTCATGCGCTGGAAAATATTGGTGATCTGGTAGGAGCGCGACAACCCCGCGCGCGCGCGCTGCCGCACTGAGGCATGTGTCAGGTCGCGGCCAGCGATCCGCAGGGAACCAGCGTCCGCAATCGCCGTGCCCGCCAGCAGGTGAATCAGCGTCGACTTTCCCGCGCCGTTCGGACCGATGAGCGCGTGAATCTCCCCGGGCGCCAGATCGAGCGACACCCCGTCCGCGGCAAGCAGCGCGCCGTAGCGCTTGACCAGGCCGCGTGCGCTCAGCACGGGCTCCCCGTTCGCTGGCGCCAGCGGGCGCTGCGCGCTCATGAATCTTGCTCCGATCGGGCGGGTGCTGCGGCATTGGGGCGCCACGCGCCCGCGAGCCCGGCGGGTGCGAGCAGCACGATGGCCAGCAGCAGCAGTCCAAGCGGCAAGTGCCAGTAATCGGTATAGAGCCTGAGGAACTCCTCGAGTGTGAGCATCACCGCCGCGCCGACCGCGCCGCCCCAGCGGTGCCCGATGCCGCCGACGATCACCATGATGATGAGGCTTGCCGATTCGGTCCAGTGCATCATGGCTGGCGACACAAACAGGTTATGGTTGGCCAGCAGCACGCCGGCCAAGCCCGCCATCACGCCTGCGATCACGAAGGCAAGCATCTTGATTGCGAACACGGGATAGCCAAGGGCCAGCATGCGCGTCTCGTTTTCACGTATTCCCTGGAGCGCCTGGCCGAAACGCGAGTCGATCATCCGGTTGAGCAAGGAAAGGCATCCCGCGAGTATGGCGAGGACGACGTAGTAGAACGTCCTGTCGTTCGCGAGGTCGAGCCCGGGAATCTGCGAGTAACCCGTCAGGTTCAGGCCATCGTCTCCGCCGTACTTGCGCAGGGAAATAAAGATGTAATAGACCATCTGCGCGAAGGCCAGGGTGATCATGATGAAATACACGCCGTGCGTTCGAAGGGACACCGCGCCGATGATCAGCGCGAGTGCCGCGACCACGAGCAGCGCGACCGGCCAGGCGACCAGCGCGCTGCTGATGCCCTCGGTCGCCATGATCGCCACGCAGTAGGCACCCGCGCCAAAAAAGGCCGCGTGGCCCAGCGCCACCATGCCGCCATAACCGAGGATGAAGTTCAGGCTGGCGGCCGCCAGCGCGAAAATCATGACCCGGCGAACAAACGAGACATAAAACCCCAGGTCGGCCTGCGAGGCGACCAGCGGGAATGCCGCCAGCGCGAGCAGGACGATCCAGGGCATGAATCGCGAGGCCCGCATCCCTAGCCTCGCGCCGGAAAGAGCCCCGAAGGGCGAAACGCCAGCACGACCGCCATGACAATGTAAATGAGGATCGCGGCCAGGGTCGGCCCCACACTTGAGGCAACCGCCGGGGAAAAGAATTCGCGCAGGATCATCGGAAGGAAGGCACGCCCGGAGGTGTCGACCATGCCGACCAGGAGCGCCCCGACAAATGCACCCCGCACGGAACCGATCCCGCCGATCACGATGCACACCAGCACGAGGATCAGGATCTGTTCACCCATGCCAGCCTGGATGGCCGTTACCGGCCCCAGCAGGGCACCCGCCAGCGCGGCAAGCATCGCCCCCAGCACGAAGACACCGAGAAAGAGCAACGGCACGCGCACGCCCATCAGCGTGGCCATCTGCCGGTTGGATGCGCCAGCCCGCACCAGGACGCCTGCGCGCGTGCGGGTGACGAACAGATACAGCCCGAGCGCGACAAGAAGGCCAACTGCGATGATGAGCAGCCGATAGGCCGGATACAGCAGATCGGGCAAGAGCCGCACGGGACCGGACAGGGCCGGCGGCATGCTCATCATCATCGGGGCGGGCCCCCAGATCATCCGCACGAGATCGTTGGCGATCAGCACAATCGCAAAGGTGCCAAGCACCTGGGCCAGATGGTCGCGCACCACCAGTCGACGGATCAGGACGCTCTCAAGCAGCAACCCGATGGCCCCGGTCACGATCACCGCCAGGGCCACCGAGGCCAGCAGCGAACCGCTTGCCTGCATTGTCCACGCCGCGACATAGGCGCCGGCCATATAGAGCGAGCCATGCGCGACGTTGAGAATATCGAGAATGCCGAACACCAGCGTCAGCCCGGCGGCAATGAGAAACAGCATCAGCCCGAACTGCAGGCCGTTGAGCAACTGCTCCAGGAAGAGGGTCGCGCTCATGGGTGCGGCCCCGCCCCTGGAACCAAGTGGCCTACTTCTTGCATTCGCCGACGTAGACGTCCTGATAGGAATCGAACACCTTGCCCACGAGCTTGTTGGTCACCCGACCATCGGGGCCCTTTTCAATGACACGCACGTAGTACGCCTGGATAGGGAAATTGTTGGCCCCGTACTTGAAGGGGCCACGCACCGAGGCGAAGTCGGCAGCCTTCAGGGCCTTGAGCACTGCGGGCTTGTCGCTGACCTTGCCGCCAACCGCACGCACGGCGGCGTCGATTGCCATGATCACGTCGTAGGCCTGCGCGGCATAGACGGACGGATTGCGGTTGTTGTATTCCTTGCGAAACGCGTCGACGAACTTGCGATTGGCCTCGTTATCGAGGTCGTAGGCCCATTGCGCCGTATTGAACATGCCGATCATCGGCTCGCCCACGGCCTGGATCACATCCTCGTCGCCCGAAAAACCCGGACCGATCAGCTTGATGCTCTGGTTCAGGCCTGCCGAGACGAACTGCTTGATGAAGCCGATGCCCATGCCGCCCGGCAGGAAGATGTAGACCGCATCGGGCTTGGCTTCACGGATCTGTGCCAGTTCCGCCGCGTAATCCACCTGACCGAGTTTGGTGTAGATCTCCTGATCCACTGGCAATTTGTAGCCACGCTTGAAGCCGTTGAGCGCATCCTTGCCCGCCGGGTAGTCGGGGGCGACGATCACCATCTTCTTGTAGCCGCGATCCGAAGCCACCTTGCCTGCGGCCTCATGGAACGCATCGTTCTGGTAGGAAAGGCCAAACCAGTAGTCATTGCATTGCGCCCCGGCAAACTGGCTGGGGCCCGGGTTGTTCGACAGATAGGGAATGCTGGCGGCAAACAGCGCAGGGCCGACGGCCAGCGCAACGTTCGAGCCGATCGGGCCGGTGAAGAAATCGATCTTGTCACGCTGGATGTAGCGGCTGACCAGCTGGCGCGCCTGATCCGGATTGCCGCCCATGTCAGTCTGCAGGAATTCCGCGGGCTGGCCACCGAGCTTGCCCCCCAACTGCTTGATCGCCAGATTGAAGCCATCGCGCGCCTCGGCTCCCAGCGCCGCGAAGGGCCCCGACAGGTCGTTGGCGATCCCCACCTTTACCGGCGTCTGCGCCAGGGCCAGCGCCGGCAACATCAGCACGGCAGCAATCAGTTGTCTGAACAAACGCATTGGAAGTCTCCCATTAAATATTTCGCATCAAATACTAGCAGATGGTATTGTTTGCGTCAGACATTGATCCCCTTGGAGTCCCCCATGATGCGACGCGGCGCTGCGATCTGGGCGGGTCTGGCAACGGCCCTCTGGCTGGTTTGCGGGCCGGCTTGCGGTCAATCCAAACCCCTGCACCTGGTGGTGCCTTTTCCGCCGGGTGGCGCAACCGACATTACTGCGCGCGTCGTCGCCGAGCCGATGTCGCGGATCCTTGGCCAGCCCGTGATCGTCGAAAACCGCGCAGGCGCAGGCGGCTCGATCGGCATGCTCGAGGTCGCGCGTGCCGCGCCCGATGGCAATACCCTCGGCGTCGCCACGCTCTCGACGCACGGCGTGAACCCCGCTGTCTACAAAAATCTGCCCTACGATCCGATCAAGAACTTCGCGCCGGTCACCGAACTGGTCAGGGCCCCCGGCATCCTGGTCGTCAACGCCGCGGTTCCGGTTAAAAACTTCGCCGAGTTCGTCGCGTACCTGAAGGCGAACCCGGACAAGCTCAGCTACGCGTCGCCCGGCAACGGCACCATCGGCCACATGTGGGGCGAAATGTTCAAGAACGCCACCGGGACGACGATGACCCATGTCCCGTACAAGGGCGCGGGTCCCGCCCTCAACGACGTGCTCGGCGGACAAGTCCCGGTCTACTTCGACCAGGTGGCGCCATCGATCCCGCACATCCAGTCCGGCAAGCTGCGGGCGCTGGCGGTGTCGTGGGATAAGCGCCTGGCGGCGCTCCCGGACGTTCCGACCTATGCGGAACTCGGTTTTGTCCAGTTGAACGACCCCTCGTGGTTCGGGCTGGTCGCGCCGGCTGGCACGCCGGCCGCGGCGATCAACCGGGTGCGCGACGCCGCCGCCACCGCCCTGAAAGACCCTGCGGTCGTCGAGCGACTCGCCGCGCTCGGGCTCTATGCCTCGGGAACAACGCCCGAGGCGTTCAGACAGGAAATCGCCCACGAGATCGAGAAGATGCGCATGATCGGCGAGAAGGCCGGCATCAAGGCGGATTGAACGCGTGGCTGGTTGAATGTCAGAC
>CAITPF010000149.1 GCA_903894155.1 uncultured beta proteobacterium
AGGTGACTGGAGTTCAGACGTGTGCTTCCGATCTACGCTGCCGGCGGGTTGCTGATCCTGCTGCTCTGCCTTGCAACCCTGCTTGAGACCTGCGCCGGGCAGGGGCGCCTCTGGCGTCGGCTCGTGGGCGGTCTGTTGGTCATCTACCTGGGGTACCTTGCCAGCGGTGTGGCCAACCCGGCACCCGACGGCATCGTCAGCATGATGCAGGTGGCGATTTTCCTTTTCCTCGTTCGCGCACTGGCGCAGGAGCCGACGCGCGCGAACCGCCCTTTGCCCGGCGTGGTCGTCATCCTGTCGCTTTGCCTAGGGCTCGCGATGGTGAAGCTCTCGGGGGCTGCCTACGCGCTGGCGTGCGGGGTGCTCGCGATCGCGACCTATCGCAAGGAGATCGCCGCGGGGAGCGGCACCGTCGCAAAGCTCTTTGCGCTATTGCTCCTGACTGCGGGCATCCATCTGGGGCGAGGTTATCTGCTTTCAGGCTATCCGCTTTTCCCGGCATCGTTCGCCGGCATGCCGGCGCTCGACTGGGCCATGAGCCCCGAAGTCCTTCGACACGAGTCTGACCTGATCATCACGTGGGCGCGCGCACCCGGCGCGCTGGATTCCGTGGGGGTGCTGGCGGGCACGGCATGGCTGCGGCCCTGGGCGCAGGGGTTGCCGATTTCGGTCCAGATGCTTTTCGCGGGGTGCGCACTTCTCACCGCAGCTGCGCTGGTCTGCATAGCGACGGGCCGGGCTGAAGGCTCGGTTCGCCGGTGTGGCGCGTTTTATGCACCGCTGCTCGTTGCCGTGGCCTTCTGGCTTGGCACGGCACCTGATCCCAGGTTTCTCGGCGCTGTTCCCGTCCTGCTGGTGGTTCTGGGTGCATGGATCGTGCTGTCGTCCTCCGGGTTCGAGGCACTCGCCGGGTGGATCGCGAACCAGTCTCCGCGATCGCCCGCGATGATGGCGCTCGCGCTCCTCATTTGCCTTGCGTGCCTCAAGTTGACGGGATTGCGGTCCGCGGGCTTTGCGGGCTGGATTGCGCTGCCGGTGCCGTCCGTCCATACGCGGATCACCGAGTCCGGTCTGGCGGTGCTCGTGCCCGTCGAGCGCGGGCAATGCTGGAACGCGCCGTTGCCATGCGCGTCGATCTTTGACGCGAACCTGCGCTTGGCGGCCTGGGCCCCGCTTGCGATCGGTTCCACGCGACTGTTCGAGCGACCGGCGTATTTCGTCAAGAGTCCTCACGCAGTCGGCGCTGCGCCGGGTACGCATTAAACTCCGTGCGTATGGGCGACTGGATCTACCGAAACCGGCTGACGTTACTGTTGACGTGCATCGCGGCGTACTACCTCCTGCAGGTCTCCAATGGCCTGTGGGTCGACGATTTCTGGGATCACTCGGCCGCGGTGAGCGCGCTTATGCGCGATCTTATCCATCCCCGCCACGCGCAGTTGGCGATTGACCAGCCCTTCGTCTTTTTTACGCCGTATAGCCTGCTGGTCGCGTGTGTGGCGAGGATTCTAGGACTTTCTTCGATCGAGGCCCTGGCGCTCTTCGGATTGTTCAATGGCGCGCTGCTGGTGGTTGGCCTGCGCCGATACATTCGCGCCATGGGGATCGAGGACGTGCAAGGCGTCCTCTTCTACGGCATATTGTGCATCCTCTTCCTGTGGGGGGGCGGGCGTTGGGACTACAGCGGCTTCTTTCACGTCGGCATCCTCAAGTTCGTCCTGCCCTATCCGTCGGCATTTGCCACCGGGCTTGCCCTGTTGGGCCTCGCACTGAACCGGTCCGCGGCCGCTCCACGTTTCAGCCTTCACCGACTTGCCGTGCTGGCAATTTTGACGATCGTCATGCTGACCCATCCAGTGGCCTTCGTCTTCATGGTCGTCGGGCTGTTCGCAGACACCATTACGCGATCACGTCGCAGGTGGGAAGCCATCCTCGAGACCTTGATTCTGGTCTTTTCCGCCGTCGCCATCTCGCTGCTTTGGCCCTATTACCCCTTTATCCGATTGTCACTGGGTGCGGCGAATGTCTACCACGCGTTCAACGAGGCGATGTATGTCAATCTCTTTGGCGCGACGTGGCCCGTCATCGTCCTGCTTCCGTTCGCAGGCCGCCTCTGGACGGATGCGGGCAACCGGACCATGGTCG
>CAITPF010000150.1 GCA_903894155.1 uncultured beta proteobacterium
GCTGCCCCTCAGCGCGTATTGCGCTCGATCACCCGCGCCACGAGCTCGGCCGGGGCGCCGCGGCGAACGGCTTCGCCTATGCACGGCATCAGCACGAAGGTGATTTCGCCATCCCGGGTTTTTTTGTCGCCACGCATCAGCGTCATCCACTGATCGACCCCGCCCAGGCGCGGCCCGGACACCGGGCACCCGATGGCCGCGACGAGCGTTCGCACCCGCACGACCTCGGCGGGCGCAAAGCCGAGCAGCTCGGCCGAAAGATCCGCCGCCATGACCAGGCCGCAACCAACCGCCTCGCCGTGCAGCCATGCCCCATAGCCCAGGCCAGCCTCGATCGCATGCCCGAACGTATGCCCAAGGTTAAGGATTTCGCGCAGTCCTGACTCGCGCTCGTCGCGCGAGACCACCCAGGCCTTGTACTCGCATGACTTGCGAATGGCGGTGGCAATCAAATCGGGTTCGCGCGCGCGCAGGCCACCGACGTTTTGCTCGCACCAGGCGAAGAACGCATCATCGAGGATCAGCCCGTACTTGATGATCTCGGCCAATCCGGCCGAAATTTCGCGATCCGGCAGTGTATTGAGCGCATCAGTGTCGATTTCGACGGCAATTGGCTGATAAAACGCGCCAATCATGTTTTTGCCGAGCGGGTGGTTGACCGCAGTCTTGCCGCCCACGGACGAATCGACCTGGGCCAGCAGGGTGGTTGGCACCTGCACAAAACGCACGCCTCGCAAATACACGGCAGCGGCAAACCCGGCCATGTCGCCGATGACGCCGCCCCCGAGGGCCACGATCACCGTCCGCCGGTCGAGTTGCTCGCCCAGCATGACATCGAAAATCCGGTTCAGCGTATCCAGGGTTTTGTGGGATTCGCCGTCAGGGAGAATGACCGGCACGATGCGCCGCCCCGTGGTGGCTAGCGCCGCGCGCACCCGCTCGCCATAGAGCGCGTCGACCACGGGATTGGTGACGAGGGCGATCGTGGTCGCGTCGGCCGGGATGGCTTGTGCGAGAGCGCCGAGACGTCCCGCGGCAATATGGATCGGATAGGCGCCCCCGGGCGTGGCCACTTCTACGGTGTGCATGACGGGATTCCGCAAGTCTTGTTGATGCCGTCCAGCCGTTGAATCACCTGCGCGACGATCTGGGCGACGCTGGTCGCGCCGGTTTCGATGACGATATCGGCGATTTCGCCATAGAGCGCTTCGCGCTGCAGGAGCAATTCGCGCAGGGTCGCGCGTGGATCGGCCGTGGCAAGAAGCGGCCGGTTTCGGTCCCGGCTGGTGCGGCGAAAGAGCTCCTCGACCGTCGCGCGCAGGTACACGACGATGCCGCGCTCGCGCAGCGCACGGCGGTTCTCGGCCGACAACACGGCGCCGCCCCCGGTGGCCATGACGATATTGGGGCGTCGCGAACACACATCGAGCACCTGACACTCTCTTTTACGGAACCCTTGCTCGCCTTCGATCTCAAAGATCACTGGGATGCGTACGCCGCAGCGTGCCTCGAGCTCGTGGTCGAGATCAATAAATTCGCGCTGCAGCGTCTTGGCCAGGCCGCGCCCAACGGTCGTTTTACCCGAACCCATCATGCCCACCAGGAAAATGGGCTGGCCGGTCGCGCACGCAGGTGAGCCGGATTGGGCAATCCGGTCGGCCGCGGTCGCATCTGCGGGTTGGTGTCGGTCGGTCATAACGCCATTATCCCATTGACAATCCCTCTCGGGCAGCGTCCTTCGGGCAAATCAATGCAAAACCTTTAAAATGACGCACAATGAGCAAATCTTCACACATGCGAGGCGATGAGCCCGAGGACAATAAACCGTCCGGGTCACCGGTTTTCCGGTTTTTCCTCAAGCTGACCATCCTTTGCGGTGGGCTGGCCGCATGCGCCGCGCTGCTTGTTGGAATGGCGCTTGCGCTGGCCTGGCCCAACCTGCCCGATCTGAACGCGATGACCGACTACCGGCCACGCGTGCCGCTGCGCATTTTCACGGCCGACAAAGTCATGATCGGCGAGTACGGTGAAGAGCGCCGCAACGTGCTGCACTTCAACGAAATCCCCGACGTCATGAAATCGGCCGTGCTCGCAGCCGAGGATGACCGCTTCTATCAGCACGGCGGGATCGATTGGTTCGGGGTCGTGCGCGCGGGGCTGACCAACCTGATCGCCATGTCCAAGACGCAGGGCGCCAGCACGATCACGATGCAGGTCGCGCGCAATTTTTACCTGTCGTCCGAAAAAACCTGGTCACGCAAATTCTATGAGTTGCTGTTGACGTTCAAGATCGAAGCCAGCCTTTCCAAGGACCAGATCCTTGAGCTCTACCTTAATCAGATCTACCTGGGCAACCGCGCCTACGGGTTCGCCGCTGCCTCGCGCACCTATCTTGGCAAACCGCTGTCGGAGATCACGCCTTCGGAAGCCGCGCTGCTGGCGGGTATTCCCAAGGCACCCTCGCGCTTTAACCCCATCGCCAACAAGCCACGCGCGGTGCTGCGCCAGCGCTATGTATTGGGCCGCATGCACTCGCTTGGCTACCTGACGGATTCCGAATACAAGACGGCGCTTGCCCAGCCCATCGTCGTCAAGTCGGCCGAGGGCACCCCCGCCGGCGGCTATGCCGTGCATGGCGAATATGCAGCCGAGCTTGCGCGCCAGCTGATGATCAGCGTCTACCCGGATAACGTCTATTCGCGCGGGCTGAATGTCTACACCACGATCCAGTCCAAAGACCAGGAGTGGGCCTACGAGTCGTTGCGCGAGGGCGTGCTCGATTACACCCGCCGCGCGCCATACCCTGGCCCCGAGGCGCAGGCCGACATGCCTGCGGGCATCGAGAACGATCCCGCGCGCCTGGACGAGTTCCTCGACGGCGTGCTCGAGAAATACCCCGACCGCACGGAAATGTATATCGGCGTCGTGCTCTCCGCGAAGGCCGATGAGATTCGCGTCGCGCGCAGTTCGACCGACATCGTCTCGATCAAGGACAAGAAGGCGCTCGGGGTGGTCGCACGCGCGCTCAATCCCAAGGCCCCGCTCGAGCAACGGCTGCAGCGCGGTTCGGTGGTCTACCTGCACAAGAGCGCCGATTACTGGGAAATCCTCAACATGCCCACGGTGCAGGCGGCTTTCGTTGCCATGACACCCCAGGATGGCGCGTTGCGTGCGCTGGTCGGCGGCTTCGATTTCTACCATGGCAACTTCAATCGCGTCACGCAGGCCTGGCGCCAGCCGGGCTCGTCGTTCAAGCCCTTCATTTACGCAGCCTCGCTCGAGCGCGGCCTCACGCCCGCGACGATGATTTCCGACCAGCCGTTCGAACTCACCGCAGAACAGACCGGCTCCAAACCCTGGGCGCCCAAAAACTATGGCGGGCAGTACGAGTCCATGCTCACGATGCGCGAGGCCATCGCCAAGTCCAAGAACATGGTGTCCATCCGAATCCTGCAGGCGATCGGCCCGCAATACGCGCAGGAGTACATCACGCGCTTCGGGTTCGACAAGTCCAAGCATCCCGCCTACTTGCCCATGGCACTGGGCGCCGGCGCCGTGACACCGATGCAGCTCGCCACCGGGTTCTCGGTCTTTGCCAACGGGGGCTATCGCGTCACGCCTTTCCTGATCGACCGCGTCACCGATGCCTCAGGCCAGGTCATCATGCAGGCCAAGCCGGTCATTGCCGGGGATTCCGCGGCGCGCGCGATCGATGCGCGCACGGCGTACGTCATGGACGACTTGCTGCGGGGCGTTGCCACCTACGGAACAGCGGCACGGGCCAGGCAGGTCATCAAGCGCACCGATCTGGCCGGCAAGACCGGGACCACCAATGATTCGGTCGACGCGTGGTTCTCGGGGTATACGCCGCAGCTGGTGGGCGTTGCCTGGCTCGGCTACGACCAGCCCAAGTCGCTTGGCTCCAGGGAAACCGGGGGCGGTGCGGCGCTCCCGATCTGGCTGGGCTACATGACCAACGCCCTGAAGGCGTTTCCGGAAGAAAAACGGGGTCCGGTGCCCGATGGCCTGATCGTGGACGGCAACAATTTTTACTTCACCGAATTCCCGCCCGGGCAGGCAGTGACCCGCGTGGGCCTGCAGGAAAAGGACACCCTGGGCGACTTTCTCAACAATCTGACTTCAGGCGGTAAGCCCGCAAACTAGACAGCGCATCGCCAGCGCCCCTAGAGGGTCACGACCAGCGGATGCCCTGCGGCCTCGGAGCACAGCCGCGACAGGGCGTCATGCAAGTCCGGGCCTGCGCGGGTATCCTTCCAGTTTTCGCCGTCAAAGCGATAATGGAACCCGCCACTGCGCGCAGCGACCCAGATTTCCTGAAGCGGGCCCTGGCTGTTGATGACGATCTGGTGGCCATTGTCGAAGACCAGATTCAGTACATGGCCCTGACGCCGGGTCTCGACGTCAAGGTCAAGGTTTTCGAACCAGGCGTCGGCCTGGGTTTCGACGGAATCCAGAATGCTGTCGATCCTGGCAAGAAATTCGGTTTCGTTCATAATCTCTATCCTCACGCTTGACGGAGTTTGCAGTGATCGTTGTGACCAGTAACCGCGATGTTGCCCGCATTGTAGCGATGCTGGCGCTCGCGCTGTTCCTCGCCGCCTGCGGCTACAAGGGACCGCTCTTCCTCGTGCCCAAGCCCGATTCGGGCCCCGTGCGCATGCCCGTCATGTCGACCTTCGGCCTGCAGATCAATGAGGGGCCGATCCCGCCGTTCTTCGAAGAAGACCCCAGCCTGACTCCAGCCCCCATCGTAATCGAATGACAGACCATTCAAGCCCGCTCGCAATGCGTACCCCGGCCGGTGCGCCGCATTTCCATTACCAGGGTGATGCGCTCTACGCCGAAGGGGTTCGTCTGCACGACCTCGCCCAAACGCTGGGTACCCCGCTTTACGTGTATTCGCGCGCCGCGCTCGGTACGGCCTGGTCCGCCTACCAGGAGGCAATCGGCGGGCGCAACGTGCTGGTGTGCTACGGCATGAAGGCGAATTCGAACCTGGCCGTGCTCAGGGAATTCGCGCGCCTGGGCAGCGGATTCGACATCGTCTCGGGCGGTGAGCTCGCGCGCGTGCTTGCGGCCGGAGCCGATCCATCCAGAGTCGTGTTTTCCGGTGTAGGCAAGCAGGTCTGGGAAATGCGGGCGGCGCTCGCGGCCGGCGTCAAGTGCTTCAACGTCGAATCCGTGCCCGAGTTGCGCCGGCTTTCCGGGGTCGCCGCTGCGGCCGGCAAGCGGGCCGCGGTCTCGCTGCGGGTCAATCCCGACGTCGACGCGCAGACGCATCCCTACATTTCGACAGGACTCAAGGAAAACAAGTTCGGGATCGCGATCGACCAGGCCGCCAGTGCCTACGAATTGGCCGCCACCCTGCCGGCCATCGAGATCGTGGGTGTGGATTGCCATATCGGGTCCCAGATCACCGAGGTGAGCCCGTATCTCGACGCGCTCGACAAGCTGCTTGGCCTGATCGATCGGCTAGCGCTCAAGGGCATCCGCCTTCGCCATCTCGATCTCGGCGGCGGCCTTGGCATCCGTTACGACGACGAGACGCCCCTGGCGCCGTCGGCGTTGCTCGATCACGTGTTCGCCCAACTCAATTCCCGGGGCTACGGCCACCTTGAGCTCGTGCTCGAGCCCGGCAGGTCGCTGGTGGGCAATGCGGGTGTCCTGCTCACCAGGGTTCAATACCTCAAACTCAGCGAAGCGCGCAATTTCGCGATCGTGGACGCCGCCATGAACGACTTGATGCGGCCCGCCCTCTACGAAGCCTGGCACGGCGTATTGCCCGCGATGGTACGCAATCAAAGCCCTGTCCTCTACGACGTGGTGGGCCCTGTGTGCGAAAGCGCAGATTGGCTTGCGCGCGCCCGCGCCCTGGCAATCGAGGAAGATGACGTGCTGGCGATCGAGTCGGCAGGCGCCTACGGGTTCGTCATGTCTTCCAATTACAACTCCCGTCCGCTCCTGCCGGAAATCC
Source organism: uncultured beta proteobacterium (assembly GCA_903894155.1). Lineage (GTDB taxonomy): Bacteria > Pseudomonadota > Gammaproteobacteria > Burkholderiales > Burkholderiaceae_B > Zwartia. The sequence continues at coordinate 5,996 of CAITPF010000150.1, forward strand.
TCGTCGACGGCACAGAAACCCATCTCATCCGCAAACGTCAAACGCTCGACGACCTCATCCAAGGAGAATCAATCCCTGCTTGAATAAACGCCAGGATCACGCAGATCGATTATCCGCAGGTTGGCGGAATTGATCTGCGAAAA
>CAITPF010000151.1 GCA_903894155.1 uncultured beta proteobacterium
ATCAACCTGCTGCGCGAGGGTCTTGACATTCCCGAGGTCTCTCTGGTCACCATCCTGGATGCGGATAAAGAAGGCTTCCTGCGCTCCGAGCGCAGTCTGATCCAGACAATCGGGCGGGCGGCGCGCAATATCAACGGCCGCGCCATCCTGTACGCGGACCGGATCACCGATTCGATGTCCCGGGCGATGGGCGAGACCAAACGCAGGCGCGAAAAACAGCAGGCATTCAACATCGAGCATGGCATTGAGGCGCGTGGCGTTTTCAAGGCGGTGCGTGAGTTGATTGACGGCGTAATCGTTCCGTCCACGCCCAAGGAGGAGGTGTATTCGTTCGCCGACGCGTTGATTGGCGACGAAAAAGCGGTTGCCCGCGAGATCCGTCGCCTTGAAAAGGCCATGCTGGATCACGCGCGCAACCTGGAATTCGAGCAGGCTGCGGCAGCGCGGGATCAGTTGCGCTCACTCAAGGATCGCGTGCTGCTTTCTGGTGCGTGACCGGATTGAGTCGGCGTTGTTACGGTGCATCATTTTTTTGCAGAATCGTATAAAAGTTTCATTGCATTTCGGATTTATGCAAAGAATCTAGATGAGAAGGCGAATTTAACTATATGAAATTAAACAAATAAATATTTTATGATTTTGTGTTAGCGGCTTGGCGTTTGCAATAAAAAAATGCTGGACATCTTACGGGTTTTCCCTCACACTACGCACCATGATGACAAAAGTACTTTTCGTATGCATGGGCAACATTTGCCGGTCGCCCAGTGCAGAAGGCGTTTTTCGCCACCTGATCAACGATGCCGGTCTGTCTGACGTCGTCGGTATTGATTCTGCCGGCACACACAACTTCCACGTCGGCGAAGCGCCCGACGCGCGTGCGCTGGCGGCTGCCCGAAAGCGTGGGTACGAAATCACCCGCACCGAGGCGCGTCAGGTGTCGGCGGAAGATTTCCGCGAATTTGACATGATTCTGGCGATGGATTGGGAAAACCTTTCCGCGCTGCAGCAGCTTTGCCCCAAGCAACATCAGCATAAGCTCATGCTTCTGATGCGCTTTGCCAATGAGTTCGAGGAGGCCACCGTGCCGGATCCGTACTATGGCGGGCCCGAAGGCTTCGGCAAGGTGCTGGATTATCTTGAGGATGCCTGCCAGGGCGTGCTTGACCTCGTTCGCAAGCGCGCAACGCAGTATCAGGCTGCCTGACGACGGCTTCGATCCGGTCATGTTTTCACAACGGGTCGGGTTGTATTCGCATCAGAAAACCGCGCTTTGCGCGGTTTTTTTACGTCGATCTCAACAAGTCCTAGCAAATTAGTCGGGATTGGTTTATACTTGACTTGTTTACTCGGGTAAGACCCTGTTAAGAACTTCGACGAGGACATTGTCATGCGACTTACAACCAAAGGGCGCTTCGCTGTTACTGCCATGATTGATCTTGCTTTGCGTCAGCAAGGTGGGCCAGTGACTCTTTCCGCCATCAGCCAGCGGCAAAATATCTCGCTTTCATACCTTGAGCAATTGTTTGGCAAGTTGCGTCGTCACGAGCTCGTCGAAAGCGTCCGCGGCCCGGGCGGCGGGTATACCCTTGCCCGTCTGGCGCGCACGATTACGGTCGCCGATATCATTTTCGCGGTTGACGAGCCCCTGGATGCGACCAATTGCGCTGGCAAGGCCGACTGTAGTACCGGAACCGACGGCAAGCCGGGTGTATGCATGACGCATGAGCTCTGGTCTACCCTGAACCGCAAGATGGTTGATTTCCTTGATTCAGTATCGCTGCAGGATCTGGTCGATCAGCAGCGCATGCGCCAGTTGCAGGAAACGACCCAGGCCGGGCAGGGTGTTCGCGTGAGCGTTGTCGGCTCCGCTGTGTCCGTGCCGACCGGCACCAAGCAACCCGCCCAAGTGGCCGTCTAAATCCTTTGCCGTTTCAGGAGTTCAACATGTCGTCGCGTCCCATTTATCTCGACTACTCGGCCACGACCCCGGTGGATCCGCGTGTGGTCGACAAGATGGTGCCCTGGCTTTTCGAGCATTTCGGAAATCCGGCTTCCCGCAGCCATGCCTACGGTTGGGAAGCAGAAGAGGCCGTCGAGCGCGCCCGCGACCAGGTCGCGGCCCTCGTCAACGCCGATCCCCGTGAAATCATCTGGACGTCGGGCGCCACGGAGTCCGACAACCTTGCGATCAAAGGGGCCGCCGGTTTTTACGCCGAACGTGGCAAGCACATCATTACGGTGAAGACCGAGCACAAGGCAGTACTGGATCCCTGTCGCGAGCTGGAGCGGCACGGCTTCGAGGTCACCTATCTCAATGTGCAGGAAAACGGGCTGATTGATCTGGAAGCGTTTACGGCCGCGATCCGTCCCGACACCGTGCTCGTCTCGGTGATGTACGTGAACAACGAAATCGGCGTGATCCAGGATATCGAAGCCATAGGCGAAATCTGTCGCTCGAAGAACATCATTTTTCACGTCGATGCGGCACAGGCCACCGGCAAGGTCACCATCGATTTGCAGAAGCTCAAGGTCGACCTGATGTCTTTCTGCGCCCACAAGACCTACGGTCCGAAGGGCATCGGCGCGCTGTACGTGCGCCGCAAGCCGCGCGTGCGCATCGAGGCACAGATGCATGGCGGCGGGCACGAGCGAGGCTTTCGGTCGGGCACCCTGCCGACGCACCAGATCGTCGGGATGGGGGAGTGCTTCCATCTCGCCCAACTCGAAATGGCGACCGAGAACGAACGCATACGCATGTTGCGCGACCGCTTGTGGTCCGGGCTTTCGCAGATCGAAGAGGTTTACCTCAACGGGGATCTTGAGCGCCGCATCCCGCACAACCTGAACGTGAGCTTCAATTACGTGGAAGGCGAGTCGCTGATCATGGCGATCAAGGAGCTTGCGGTATCCAGCGGCTCTGCGTGCACCTCGGCCAGCCTCGAGCCTTCTTACGTATTACGGGCGCTCGGGCGCAATGACGAACTGGCGCATAGCTCGATCCGCTTCACCATCGGACGTTTCACCACTGAACAGGAGATCGATTTTGCGGTCAATCTGCTCAAGATGCGCGTGGGCAAACTGCGCGACATGTCGCCTCTGTGGGAAATGATGAAGGACGGCGTTGACCTGAACAGCGTGCAGTGGGCAGCCCACTGATTGCATTCACCGGAGTAGAAGATGGCTTACAGCGAAAAAGTAATTGACCACTATGAAAATCCCCGCAACGTCGGGGCGTTCGACAAGGGTGACGACCATGTCGGCACGGGGATGGTGGGTGCACCGGCCTGTGGCGACGTCATGAAGCTGCAGATCCGTGTCAACGATAACGGTATCATTGAGGACGCTCGCTTCAAGACCTACGGTTGCGGCTCGGCGATCGCTTCGAGCTCGCTGGTCACCGAGTGGGTGAAGGGCAAGACGCTTGACGAGGCGCTGACGATCCGCAATACGCAGATCGCCGAAGAGTTGGCGCTTCCGCCAGTCAAGATTCACTGCTCGATTCTGGCTGAGGACGCGATCAAGGCGGCCGTCAAGGACTACAAAGAAAAACACGCGGATTGAAATCATGGCTGTGACTCTGACTGCGCAGGCCGCCGACCATATCGGCAAGTACCTGCAAAAACGTGGAAGCGGCATCGGGCTGAGGCTGGGTGTGCGCACGACCGGCTGCTCCGGGATGGCGTACAAGCTTGAGTACGTCGATAGCGCGGACGCGGATGACAAGGTGTTCGAAAGCTTCGGCGTGAAGGTGTATGTCGATCCCAAGAGCATGTCGTACCTTGACGGCACCGAGCTCGACTACGCCCGTGAGGGGCTGAACGAAGGGTTCAAGTTTCGTAACCCGAACGAGAAGGCGACCTGCGGATGCGGTGAGTCGTTCACGGTCTGATCGCCGTGAATGATGCCGACCATTTCGCGCTGTTCGGCCTGCCCAGGAGTTTTGCGCTGGACTCCGCCGCGCTGGATGCCGCCTGGAAACGCGTTTCGATGGCGGTGCACCCCGATCGCTTCGCAACGGCCAGCCCCGCCGAGAAGCGTGTCGCAATGCAGTGGAGCTCGCGCGCCAACGAGGCGTATCGCGTTTTGCGCGATCCGTTGACGCGGGCGCGCTACCTCTGCGAACTCGCCGGAGTGGATCTGCAATCGGAAACCAACACCGCCATGCCGGCGGAATTCCTGATGCGGCAGATGCAGTGGCACGAGCGCCTTGATGAACTCCAGGATCAGGGCGATGCCGCCGGCCTTGCAACGCTATCGGCTGAACTCGCCGCTGAGCGCAAGGTGTTGACCGCGCAACTGGGCCGCCTGCTGGACCAGGGTGATTACACTGGCGCGGGTGCGCAGGTGCGCGAATGGATGTTTCTGGACCGGATCGCCGCTCAGGCGCGCGCCGCCAACCCGGCCTGATGGCCTCTAGGCGCAAATTGCGCGATTGACGAACCGTTTGTATGGCTTTATTGCAGATTTCTGAACCCGGCCAGTCGCCGGCGCCGCACCAGCGGCGGCTTGCTGTGGGCATCGACCTGGGCACCACGCATTCGCTCGTGGCATCGGTGCGCAGCAGCGTCGCCGAGGTTCTGACCGATGAGCAAGGCATCGGCCTTATCCCTTCGGCCGTCTATATCGCCCCGGGCGGCGAAACCGAGATCGGGCGCGCAGCGCTTGAACACCTGGCGCAGCGTCCGCTCGATACCCTCCTGTCCACCAAGCGACTCATGGGGCGCTCCTACGAAGAAGCGCTGGCTTCAGGCATGCCTTATCACTTTGTCGCCGACGGGCAGTCCCTGCAGATCGTGACACAGGGCGGCTCGCTTTCGGTCATTGACGTGGCATCCAGGATCCTTTCCCGGCTCAAGACGCTGGCCGAGGGGATCCTGGGCGACACCCTGGTGGGCGCAGTCATCACCGTGCCGGCCTACTTCGACGATGCGCAGCGCCAGGCGACACGAGACGCCGCGCGGCTTGCCGGAATCAGCGTGCTGCGTTTGCTCAACGAGCCGACCGCAGCGGCGATCGCCTACGGGCTCGATCACGGCGCGCAGGGCATGTATGCCGTCTACGACCTTGGCGGGGGCACCTTCGATATCTCGGTGCTGCGCCTGACGCGCGGCGTATTCGAGGTTGTTTCCACAGGCGGGGACACCGCACTCGGCGGAGACGATTTTGACGCGTTGATCGTGGAGCACTTCTGCCGGGCGCTCGGCCTGCAGAACCTTGGCCACGGCGACCGGCGTGCGATGCTCAGCGCCGCACGGCATCTTCGCGAGGCGCTCACCGACGCAACCGCGCATTGCTTAACAGCACAACTGTCGGATCGCGAAATCAGGATGGACATGACCCGCGAGTCGTTCGAGGCGATTTCGACGGATCTCGTCGATCGAACGCTCGAATGCGCGCGCAAGGCTCTTCAGGATGCAGGGCTTGAAGTCGCAGACATCAAGGGCGTGGTCATGGTGGGCGGATCGACGCGCATGCCTGTCATCCGTCACCGGGTCGAGTCGTTTTTTCAGTCGAAGCCCCTGATCGACAAGGATCCCGACCAGGTCGTCGCCCTCGGTGCAGCGCTGCAGGCGAACCTGCTGGCGGGCAACCGCAATCCGGGTGAGGACTGGCTACTGCTTGATGTGACACCGCTCACGCTGGGTCTGGAGACGATGGGCGGCCTGGTGGAGCACATTATCCCGCGTAACAGTACGATTCCGGTCGCCCGGGCACAGGAGTTCACGACCTTCAAGGATGGCCAGACCGCGCTTGCCATCCACGTGGTCCAGGGCGAACGCGATCTGGTTTCCGATTGTCGGTCCCTCGCCCGCTTCGAATTGCGGGGGATTCCTCCGATGGTCGCTGGCGCCGCGCGCATCCGGGTGACGTTCCAGGTGGACGCCGATGGCCTGCTGAGCGTCACAGCCCGGGAGCAGGGCTCCGGTGTCGAGGCTTCCGTGACCGTCAAGCCCTCCTATGGCCTTTCCGATGACGATGTCGCGCGCATGCTGGCCGACGGCACGGCGCAGGCGAGCCGCGATGTGCGCCGCCGCATGCTGCGCGAACAGCAAGTCGATGCGTTGCAACTCATCGAATCCGTAGAGTCCGCGCTTGCCAGCGATGCCGATTTGCTGAGCGCGGCCGATCAGACCCGGATCGAGCAGCAGCTTGAGATCGCCCGGGAAGCCGCGCGCGGCGATGACGTTGATGCCGTTCGCAAGGCGATCAAGGGGCTCTCTGGCGCAACGGACGATTTTGCGGCGCGTCGCATGGATCGAAGCATCCGCGCCGCCCTGACGGGCCGATCGCTCGACGACGTTGCCTGAAATCCTGATGACACCAAGGTATGCCAAAAATAACCGTACTGCCTCACCCTGATGTTTGCCCGGAAGGCGCCGTGATCGACGACGCACCCGCGGGCGTCTCCATTTGCCGCGTCCTGCTCGACAACCACGTTGAGATCGAGCACGCCTGCGAGCTTTCCTGTGCCTGCACGACCTGTCACGTCATCGTGCGCGAGGGGTTCTCCTCGCTTGAGCCTGCGACCGATTCCGAGGAAGACCTGCTCGACCGGGCCTGGGGCCTGAGTTCGACGTCGCGCCTGTCGTGTCAGGCCAAGGTCGCTGGTGCCGACCTGACCATCGAAATCCCGCGCTACACGATCAACCACGCAAAAGAAAGCCATTGACAGTCTCAATCGGCTAAAGCGCAGCAGAGTTCCCGCGAAGCAATTTAAACTGTTTGCAGGGCGATCACGCTGGATGCGCGGCAAGGGGTTGCGCGGGCGGTGATTGCGTCACGAACCGCGAGGCATCCCGATGGCACGATTTTCCGCAAACCTTGGTTTCCTTTGGGGCGAACTGCCCCTGCTTGAGCGAATCGAGCGTGCCGCAGCCGCCGGCTTTCTCGCGATCGAGCTCCACTGGCCTTACGATACTTCCGCACAAGCCGTCAAAGATGCCTGCGCGCGCCATGGTTTGGCTTTGCTGGGCATCAACACGCCGGTCGGAGACGCGAGCATCGGCGAATCGGGCCTGGCCGCGCTGCCTGGTCGGGAGTCAGACTTCCGCCGTACGTTTGAGGCGACGCTGCAATGGTGCCTGCAGAGCGGCGCGACGGCAATCCACGTAATGCCAGGCGTGATCCTTGCATCCGAACGTGATGCCGCAACGGCCACGCTCGTGCGCAATTTGCAATGGGCTGCGGACCAGATGGCGCCGCACGGCCTGACCGTGCTGCTCGAGGCGATCAACCAACGGGATAAGCCGGGCTACTTCTATTCCCGTCAGGCCGAATCCAATGCGATACGCGATGCGACCGGGCGCGCCAATGTGAAACTGATGTTCGACGTCTATCACGTCGGCGTTGCGGAGGGAGACATCCTGACCAAACTGGCCGAATATCTACCGCACATAGGCCACATCCAGATCGCGGCGGTGCCGAGCCGCGCCGAGCCCGACGAGGGAGAGGTCCGCTACGAGGCGGTCATCGCCGCGATCGATCGTCTCGGCTATGCTGGCTGGATTGGGTGCGAGTACAAACCCAGGGCGTCCGTGGAAGCCGGATTGAAATGGATGCAGGCTTATCGGTAGGCGGTCTAGTCTTCTTTTCGCAGATGCGGAAAGAGAATGACGTCCCGGATGCTCGGGCTATCCGTGAGCAGCATCACGAGCCGGTCGATACCGATTCCACAGCCCCCGGTGGGCGGCAAGCCATACTCAAGGGCGCGGATGTAATCGGCGTCGTAGAACATCGCCTCCTCATCGCCCGCATCCTTGGCCTTGACCTGTGCGGCAAAGCGGGCGGCTTGATCCTCCGGATCGTTGAGCTCGGAAAACCCGTTGGCAATCTCGCGCCCGGTGATGAAGAGTTCGAAACGCTCGGTGATCCCGGGGCGGGTATCCGATTCGCGCGCGAGCGGCGAGACCTCGATGGGGTAGTCAATGATATAGGTCGGGTGCCAGAGCTTGGACTCGGCCGTCTCCTCGAACAGGGCGAGTTGCAGCGCGCCAAGTCCCGCGTTGACCAGGTTGGGGGCGTGGATGTCCCCGCCGTGGCGGCGGACTTCCTGGCGAACGAAGTCGACATCGCCGAGTTGGGCTTCGGTGTAGTCCGGCTCGTGGCGCATGATTGCCTCGACGATGGTCAGGCGATCAAACGGCCTGGAAAGATCGAGCTCGCGTCCCTGGTAGGTGAGGGTGGCGGTGCCGGCCGCGTGCACCGCCGTCGTGCGGATCAGCGTTTCGGTGAAATCCATCAGCCACCGGTAATCGGCAAAGGCTGCGTAGAACTCCATCATTGTGAATTCCGGATTGTGGCGAGGGCTGACGCCTTCGTTGCGGAAGTTCCGGTTGATTTCGAATACCCGCTCGAAACCGCCGACAATCAGCCGCTTCAGGTAGAGTTCCGGTGCAATGCGCAGGTACATTTCCATGTCGAGCGCGTTGTGAAACGTCTTGAACGGCTTGGCGGCCGCGCCGCCCGGGATCGGGTGCAGCATCGGCGTTTCGACTTCGACAAAATCCGCATCGAGCATGACCTGGCGAATCGCGCCAATGGCTTTACTGCGCGCGGCAAAAGTCTGTCGGGTCTGCTCGGTCATGATCAGGTCGACGTAGCGCTGACGGTAGCGCAGCTCCTGGTCGGAGATGCCATGGAATTTGTCGGGCAGGGGCCGCAGCGATTTGGTCAGCACCCGAGCGCTTGCCGCATGGACCGACAATTCGCCCTTGTTGGTCTTGAATACCGTGCCGGTCACGGCGATGATGTCGCCAATATCCCACTGTTTGAACGCGGTATAGGTGTCTTCGCCGAGCGTGCCACGGTCAAGATAGATCTGGATGCGGCCGCTACCATCCTGCAGGGTGGCGAAGCTCGCCTTGCCCATGACGCGTTTGAGCATCATCCGGCCCGCGACCGAGGCCGGATGTGCGGCGGTGGCGAGTGCTTCCTGCTCCTGGTTGTCGTAGGCATCGTGCAGCGCCTGTGCCCGGTCTGCCGGCACGAAATCGTTGGGAAAGGCGACGCCCTTGGCGCGAAGCGCGGCAAGCTTGACGCGCCTCTCGGCGATCAGTCGGTTTTCGTCGTCTTGGGAAATCTGTGGCTCGGTCATGATCAGGAGGGGTAGTGACGGATGTCGTCGATGATTTTCTGGCCGAATTGGTCGCTGTCAAACAGGCGCAGCAGGCGCTCTGCGACCGCATCGGGTGAGGCAAGCTGCTGCCCGGCGTGGAAGTCAATGAATCGCTGGATCGCGGGAAAACGCTCGGGATCCGCCGCACGCAGCTCGGCTTGCATGTCGGTGTCGACCTTGCCCGGTGCAATCGATGAGATGCGCAGGCGCGCGCCTTGCTCAAGCGCGACGACCTCGGCGTATTGGTCAAGCGCCGCCTTGGTCGAGCAGTAGACACCCCAGCCGGCCGTCGGCGAGCGCGCGGCATTCGAGGAGATCAGCATTACGCGGCGATCCGTGGCGGATTCCGACCCCGCCAGCACGCGCGAGGTCAGGAAGATCGGTGCGGTCGTGTTGATCTGGTAAGTCTGGTTGATCGCGCCAAGGTCATCGAGTTGGTGGGCCAGCGCAATCGGCGCGACGACACCTGCGTTGTGGATGAGCCGAACGCTGGGGTGCCCCGTGCAGACGTCCGCGAGCATTAGGCCGGCATCGCTGACGGCATCGGCATCCGCAAGATCAAGCGTCAGGTGCGTATGGTGCGTGCCCGCAGTGGCACACGCCGCGGCAAGCTCGACGGACCCGCCACGCGACACCGTGACCAGGTGCCCGCCGCGCCCGGCCAGCAACCGCGCAAGCGCGGCGCCAAGGCCACGCGATGATCCGGTGAGTATGGTCAGTGCCACGCCGTCACACGCCTTGCTTGAGGCTGGCCTCGATGAAGGGGTCAAGGTCGCCGTCAAGCACCTTCTGGGTATTGGAGATTTCGACGTTGGTGCGCAGATCCTTGATGCGGCTCTGGTCCAGCACGTACGAACGAATCTGGTGACCCCAGCCGACGTCGGTCTTGGCATCTTCCATTTTCTGCTGCTCCGCCATGCGGTTGCGCATTTCGAGTTCAAACAGGCGGGATTTGAGCATCTGCATGGCTTCAGCGCGGTTGCGATGCTGCGATCGGTCGTTCTGGCACTGCACGACGATGTTGGTCGGGATGTGCGTGATGCGAACTGCGGAGTCTGTCTTGTTGATGTGCTGCCCGCCCGCGCCACTTGCGCGGTAGGTATCGACGCGCAAATCAGCGGGGTTGATGTCGATCTCGATGGAGTCGTCGACCTCTGGATAAACGAAGACGCTCGCGAACGAGGTGTGTCGGCCGCCGGAAGAATCAAAGGGACTCTTGCGCACCAGGCGGTGCACGCCCGTTTCCGTTCGCAGAAAGCCGAAGGCGTATTCGCCCTCGATCTTGATCGTGGCGGACTTGATGCCGGCCACTTCGCCGTCGGATTCCTCCAGCAGCTCGGTCTTGAAGCCCTTGCGTTCGCAGTATTTGAGGTACTGGCGAAGCAGCATCGATGCCCAATCCTGCGCTTCTGTGCCGCCGGCGCCTGCCTGGATGTCGAGAAAGCAGTTCAGTGGGTCTGCCGGATTGGAGAACATCCGGCGAAACTCCATGCCTTCAAGCGTCGCCTGGAAACCGTCGGCATCCGCTTCGATCGCGATGAGGGTTTCATCGTCGCTGTCGGAAGCGGCGAGCTCGAAGAGCTCCCGGGAATCCGCGATCGCGCCGGCGAGCGCACCGAGCGTGACAACGACGTTTTCAATGTTCTTTTTTTCGCGCCCGAGTTCCTGAGCGTGCTTGGGATTATTCCAGACGGCAGGGTCTTCTAATTCGGCGTTGACGACGTGCAGGCGCTCAGATTTGGCATCGTAGTCAAAGATACCCCCGTAGCGCCAATTCGCGGGAGGCGTAATCGGCGAGTCGGGATGCGATCTGGTTCTGGCGTTCGGCTTCCATCTGGTCTTTGCTCAATGAATTTCGGGTTAACCGTGCATTTTAACTTACGCGGCTTGCGCGTGTTCGACGACGAGCTGTACGCCGACAATGCCGTTCCAGATGTTCTGTTCGAGCCGATAGACCAGACGCACGCGCTCGGGCAGTGACTCCGCGTGCCCGAACCAGATGGCGTCAAAGCGCTGGTGTCCACGCTCGACCGATAGCTTCAGGTGGCGCTCGCCCACGAGCCGCTGTTGCCGGACGCTGAACTCGTCCACAAAGAGCGGCGCGGCGAACCCTGCGCCCCAGACTTGCTGCTGCAGCAGCCCCGCGACATCGGCGTTCGCCCAACCGGATTCCAGCGAGCCGTCAGTCTCGATCACGGGCTCAAAGCGCTTGCGCCCGGTGAGTTCGACCACGGCCGCGTCAAAGGCGGGGGCAAAGGCGTCGAAGTCCCCGCGTCCGAGTGTCAGGCCTGCCGCCATGGCGTGCCCGCCGAACTTGCGGATCAGACCTGGATGGCGCTTGGAGACCAGGTCAAGCGCATCGCGCAGGTGGACATCCGGAATCGATCGACCCGATCCGCGCAGCTCATCCTCGCCCGCCGGGGCGAAGGCAATCGCCGGACGGAAGAACTTTTCCTTCAGGCGCGAGGCCACCAGGCCAACGACGCCCTGGTGCCAGTCGTCGCGGTAGACACAGACCGACGCCCCGACCCCGGCGTCGCCGAGCCCGGCCGTGGCCTCGAGTGCCTGTTCGCGCATGACGCCTTCGATCTGGCGACGATCACGGTTGATGTTGTCCAGCTCGCGGGCCAGCGTGAGCGCTTCGCTTTCGTCGTTGGTCGTCAGGCAACGGATGCCCAATCCCATGTCGGCCAGGCGTCCTGCGGCGTTGATCCGGGGGCCAAGCGCGAAACCGAGGTCAAAGGCGCTTGCGCTGCGCGGATCGCGCGCGGCCACGGCGAAAAGCGCGCGCACCCCGGCCTGCATATGCCCGCGGCGCATACGATCCAGGCCTCGCGTCACGAGCAGGCGGTTGTTCGGGTCGAGCCGGACGACGTCCGCGACGGTCCCGAGCGCGACCAGGTCAGCCAGCGCATCCAGGCGCGGCCCGCCATCGTCCGGATAGACGCCGCGCCGGCGCAGCTCTGCGCGAAGCGTGAGCATCAGGTAGAAGATCACGCCGACGCCCGCCAGGTTCTTGGAGGCGAAATCGCAGCCCGGCTGGTTGGGATTGACGATCGCAAGCGCCGCGGGCAGGGTATCGCCCGGCAGGTGGTGATCCGTCACGACGACGCCGATCCCGCGTTCGTTTGCTAACGCCACACCTTCCACGCTGGCGATGCCGTTGTCGACGGTAATCAGCAGATCCGGTTTGCCCCCGGTATGCTGGCAGGCGAGCTCGACCACCGCGGGCGACAAGCCATAGCCGGTTTCGAAGCGGTTCGGGACAAGGAAATCCACCGTCGCGCCCATCTCGCGAAGCGCGCGCAGGCCGACCGCGCACGCCGTGGCGCCGTCGCAGTCATAGTCGGCGACGATCAGCATGCGCTTGCCATCGCGGATGGCATCGGCGAGCAGGCGGGCGGCGTGATCCGATTGCGTGAGGCCTGCGGGTGGCAGCATCGCGGGCCATCCGAGCCGCACGTCCTCGGCACGGCTGACGCCGCGCGCCGCCCACAAGCGCGACAGCAACGGGTGATAGCCGCTCGCCTCCAGGCGCTGCGCGGCGAGTTCGTCAGTCTTGCGGATCGTCAGTCGGGGAGATTCCACCATTTCTTCCATGCATCGCGGCTGCCGGGCAGCAATCGCCGCCAGCCCAGGCCGCGGGTTGTGTCGAGATCGACGGCACGCTCGTCGCCGAGGAGCGTGATGTGTGCATGGGCCGGCAGCGACTGCAGGGCCGCAGAAAGCGCCGGAAGCGCCGCGACCCAATCGCCCCAGGAACCGTGTGCAAATGGTTCGATGAGCGTTTCGATGATGTGCACGGCGGCTTGCGGTTTTCCGGGGCGCCAGCCTTTGGCGCCGCCATAGAGCCAGAGGCCGTTGATGGGGGGCAGCCCGCGGGCTTCCCGCGCCTCGTTGACCGGGTGTTCATGCCAGGTCATCTGGATCTCGTTGGCCAGGCGCCGCCAGCCACGCATCGCGTCGCCGCCTGGCCACCAGTCCGCCAGTGGACGCCCGCTGACGGCCTGTGGGCTGATGCTCGGGGGGGCAGCCTCCGAGGGAAGCCAGATGCGCCAGCGCGCGGGATCAAGCGGCAAGGCGGAAAACCCGCTGCCTGCCCAGAGCGGGGCGACCGCCTCAAAGAGCGCATCGGATTCGTCGCGCCCGATATCAAGCATGCGGGGAGACAGCAGCGTGGCGCCTTCGCGTCCAATCGCAATGGAACTGAGTTCGGCGATCCAGATGCGCTCGGATGGATCGACAATGCCCGCGCGCAGCGGGCCCAGTCCGGCGCCAAGCGTCGCTGTGGGTGATGCCTCGTAACCGAGCGCGTGCAGTTCGACCGCCTCTAGCGCCGTGCAACCCGTCTCATCGACGCGCAGCGCCCGGATTTGCGCTTTCGCGGGGCGCAGGCGCTCGACCAGGGCAGGGCAGGACGACTCCACCTGCGTGGCTAGCTCCGGCGCGATGCTGGAGGGCGGCAGGGAGCCCGGTATGAGGATACGCATGGCGCGATTGTAGTGTGCGGCGCGGTGGGCGAGCCGATTCCCGGTCGCGCTGCGCGGGCATCGGTTCCTTGGGGGGAGCGACCCGGTTGACCGTGAGTTGATGCGATAATGCGCGGGTGCTGAACATACCTTATGAACTCTGGATCGGTGCGCGTTACGCGGGGTTGTCGCGCATGCGCGGGCGTCGTGGCGGGCGTGACCGGTTCGTCTCCTTCGTTGCGGCCACGTCGATGGCCGGAATCGCGCTCGGCGTTGCGGCGCTGATCGTCGTGCTGTCGGTCATGAACGGCTTCCAGAAGGAAGTCCGCGACCGCATGCTTTCTGTCCTGCCGCACATCGAGCTTTTCGTGCCCGGCGCCGATCCCGCTTCGGTGCTGGCCAAATGGACAGAGATCGCCGACGCCGCACTAAAATCGCCCTCCGTTCTGGCCGCCGCACCCTTCGTGGCGGCGCAGGGCATGCTCTTGCGCGGGCAGGTGCTGCGCGGCGTCCAGGTGCGCGGCATCGATCCCGCAGCGGAAAAATCCGTGTCAGACGTCGCCGGCCAGATGGTGACCGGGTCTCTTGCCGATTTACACCCCGGGGACTTCGGCATTGTCCTTGGGCAGGATCTCGCCGATGCGCTGGGCGTGCATCGCGGCGATCCGGTGATGATGCTCGCCCCGCAGGCCAATGTCAGCCCGGTCGGGTTCACCCCCCGCATGCGCCAGTTCACCGTCGTCGGCACGTTCCGGTCGGGGCACTATGAGTACGATTCGTCGCTTGCGTTCACCGACGTGACCGATGCCGCGAAGCTGTTTCGGGACGGCAGCATGGCGGGGGTCCGTCTTCGGGTCGACGACATGGGCCGCGCGCCTGAAATCGCCCAGAGTCTCACGCCGCTGCTGCCCCCGCGCGTGCTCGCGGCCGACTGGTCGCGCAACAACCGCACGTGGTTTGCCGCCGTACAAACGGAAAAGCGCATGATGTTCCTGATCCTCGCGCTCATCGTCGCGGTCGCCGCGTTCAACCTCCTGTCGTCGCTGGTCATGGCCGTCAAGGATAAGCAGTCCGATATTGCGATCTTGCGCACCTTTGGCTCGACGCCTGCGGAAATCGCCCGGATCTTTCTGGTGCAGGGCGCGCTGATCGGGGTCGTGGGCACGCTGCTCGGCGTTGGCCTGGGCGCTGCGATTGCCTACAACATCGACGTGCTGGTGCCGGGTCTTGAGCACCTGTTCGGGGTGAAGTTCCTGCCCCGCGAAGTCTATTTCATCAGCGCGCTGCCCTCGGATCCCCGCTTGTCGGATACCGTGACGATCGCGGTGACATCGCTGGTGTTGTCGCTGCTGGCGACGCTCTATCCCAGCTGGCGGGCCTCGCGTCTTCAGCCTGCGCAGGTGCTACGCCATGACTGATTTAGTCCTGCGCGCCGAGGGGATCTCCCGGCATTACGACGACGGCGCTGCCCGTATCGATGTGCTGGTTGATGTCAACCTGGCAGTCGAGGCGGGCGAAATGGTGGCGATCGTCGGTGCCTCGGGTTCCGGCAAGAGCACGCTGCTGCATGTGCTGGGCTTGCTCGATACGCCCGACGCGGGAAGCGTGTTCGTCAACGAGGTCTTGTCCAGCGCGCTGGGCGAGGCCGCGCGCAGCCGCCTGCGCAATCGCGCCCTGGGCTTCGTCTATCAGTTTCACCACCTGCTTGCCGAGTTTTCTGCCCTGGATAACGTGGCCATGCCGCTCATCGTGCGCCGCGTTTCGCGGCGCGAGGCACGCGCAGTTGCCGCCCGGATGCTGGAGCTGGTGGGCCTTTCAGCGCGCATGGATCATTTCCCCGGGCAACTCTCGGGCGGCGAGCGCCAGCGTGTCGCACTGGCCCGGGCGCTGGTTGGGTCGCCTAGCTGCGTACTCGCGGACGAACCCACCGGAAACCTCGATCGTCACACCGCGCACGAGATGTTCCGCCTGCTCAAACAGGTAAACCGCGAGTCGCGGACTGCGTTCGTGATCGTCACGCACGATGACGAGCTTGCGAAACTAGCCGATCGCCGGTTGCAGATGGATGCTGGCCGTCTGGTTCCAGACAGCAGCGCGCAACCGGATTCGGCCGCCGCAACCGCCTGAGCGGCAACATGCTGTTCGACACGCACTGTCATCTGGACGCCTCGGAGTACGACGCGGATCGCGAAGCGGTCATCGCGCGCGCCCAGGCCGCTGGCGTACACGGCATTCTGATTCCCGCAGTCGACCCTGCCAACTTCGCCCGGGTTCGCGAGTTGGCCCATGGGATCCCGGGCGGCGCTTACGCCCTCGGCATCCACCCGATGGCGGTCGGCCAATGCGAGGACGGCGCCCTGGCGGTGCTGCGGGCGGCGATCCTGGAGCATCTGGACGATCCCCGACTTGTCGCAGTTGGCGAAATTGGTCTTGATTTCTTCGACCCGGAGATCTCAGCCGGCGAGCCCCTGGCGCGTCAGGAGCGATTCTTCGACGCCCAGCTGCAACTGGCCGTTGAATTCGACTTGCCTGTGCTCCTGCACGTGCGGCGTGCGCAGGACACCATCCTCAAGTACTTGCGCCGGCGTCGCGTGCGAGGCGGCATTGCGCATGCCTTCAATGGCAGTTCGCAGCAGGCCGGGGCGTTCATCGGCCTGGGCTTTGCGTTGGGCATCGGGGGCGCCATGACGTACGCGCGCGCGACCCGAATCCGCTCGCTTGCCGGGTCGCTTGAACTTTCCGCACTCGTGCTCGAAACCGATGGCCCGGATATCCCGCCGGCATGGCTGACGGGTGTGCGCAGAAACGAGCCGGCGGAACTGGTCGGAATTGCACAGTCGCTGGCGCAATTGCGAGGGGATTCGTCCGAACGGATCGCGACAGCGACTGCGGCCACTGCGATGCGCGTCTGTCCGCGTCTGGCCCGACTATTTTCCAGTGATCGATAGAGGATCCGCCGCATGGCCATTAGCGCGTTTGACCTCTTCAAGATCGGCATCGGGCCTTCAAGCTCCCATACGGTCGGGCCGATGCGTGCAGCCCGCATGTTCGCGCTTGCACTGCGCGAGCGCGGCCTGCTGGAAGCCACGCGGCGTGTCCGGTGCGAACTCTTCGGCTCGCTCGGGGCCACCGGGCGAGGTCACGGGACAGACAAGGCCATCATCCTCGGCCTGGAGGGAGAGGAACCCGACCTGATCGACCCGGATTGCATTGAACCGGCACTGGCGCGCGTGCGTGAAGAGGGCGTCCTGCGCCTGTTGGGGCAACACCGAGTAGCGTTTGTCGAAAAAACGGATTTGTCCTTTCTTCGGCGCGAAACCTTGCCCTTTCATCCTAACGCCATGCGTTGCACGGCGCTGGCCGGGCAGGGTGAACTGCTCCAGAAAACCTATTACTCGGTTGGCGGCGGGTTCGTCGTCAGCCAGGACGCCGCCGGCAACCCGGCGCTGCTGCCCGATCCGGCGCTGCTCCCGTATCCCTTCCGGTCAGCCGATGAACTCGTCTCGCGCTGCGAGGCCAATGACCTGACGATCGCACAGCTCATGTGGCGCAACGAACTCACGTGGCGGCCCGCCACGCAAGTCCGGGATCGGCTGCTCGCCATCTGGCAGGCGATGCAGGCGTGCGTGAACCGCGGGCTGGTGACGGAAGGCACGCTGCCAGGCGGGCTCAAGGTTCGGCGGCGCGCGCCCAACCTCTATCGCAAGCTGATCGGCTCGCCTGAAGCAGCGCTTCGCGACCAGCTCACCATTCTTGACTGGGTCGATCTTTACGCGATGGCCGTCAACGAAGAAAACGCCGCAGGCGGACGCGTGGTCACGGCGCCCACGAACGGCGCTGCAGGCGTGGTTCCGGCAGTGCTGCACTACTACCACCGCTTTATCCCGGACGCCAACGAGCAGGGCGTGATCGATTTCCTGCTCACGGCAGCCGCGATCGGTATCCTCTACAAGGAAAACGCCAGCATTTCCGGTGCCGAGGTCGGCTGTCAGGGCGAGGTGGGCGTGGCCTGCTCCATGGCCGCAGGTGCGCTCGCGGCGGTGCTCGGCGGCAGCCCGCGGCAAGTCGAGAACGCCGCGGAAATCGGCATGGAACACAATCTCGGGCTGACTTGCGACCCGGTAGGCGGGCTCGTCCAGATCCCGTGCATCGAACGCAATGCGATGGGGGCCGTCAAGGCAATCAACGCCGCGCGCATGGCAATGCGTGGCGACGGATCCCATCATGTCAGCCTCGACAAAGTCATCAAGACAATGCGCGAAACGGGCGCTGACATGAAGACCAAATACAAGGAAACCTCGCGCGGCGGGCTTGCGGTCAACGTCGTTGAATGCTGAGCGGGTGTCGTTCGACCACGCGTTGGCTCGGCGGCATGATCTTCGGTCCAATACCCTTGCTTCAGTAGGCTACCCATGGATCGACAGGTGCAAGCCTGCCAAGTGGCCCTTTACCACGCTGTCGCCCTACGAAATTTGACATTTCACAATGGTTTTTGGAAAATCCAGAGTGATTTTTATTATCATTTTCGTACAAACCTCGGTTCGCGATGGGAGCGACACAATGAAGCGAATGATGATTGTTGCCGCAATGGGCCTGATGGCACTGGCGGGGATGCCTGCGCGGGCCCAACAAGTCACCGGCACGCTGGGCTCGCCGAGCGCGACGACGACGATCCCCAACACGCAGCTGCCGCCGCCCGACCCGGCGTTCGGTGGCGTGATCAAGGACGACGCCCTGCAATCGAAGGCGTGGTGGGCGCCGCGTGTCGTGCCGCCGAAGGACGCGCCAAACGTGCTCCTGATCATCACCGATGACTCCGGCTTCGGCGTGCCGAGTACCTTTGGTGGCGTGATCCCAACGCCGACGATGGACGAGATCGCGAACGAGGGGCTGCGCTACACGAGCATGTTCTCGACGGCGCTATGCTCGCCGACGCGCGCGGCGCTCATCACCGGCCGCAACCACCACTCGGTGGGCTTCGGGGTGATCGCCGAGCAGTCGACCGGCTTCCCGGGCTACAACTCCGTCATCCCGAAGGACAAGGCGACCGTCGGCCGCGTCCTGCTCGACAACGGCTATTCGACCGCATGGTTCGGCAAGGACCACAATACGCCGGCCTTCGCGGCGAGCCAGGTCGGGCCTTTCGACCAATGGCCGACCGGCATGGGTTTCGAATACTTCTACGGGTTCGTCGGTGGCGACACCAACCAATGGGAGCCCGCACTGTTCCGCAACACGACTCAGATCTACCCGTTCAAAGGACAGGAAGGGCAATGGAACCTGATCACGGGGATGGCCGATGACGCCATCGACCATATCACCAGGATCCACCAGACCGACCCGTCCAAGCCGATGTTCATCAAGTACGCGCCGGGCGCGACGCATGCGCCGCATCACCCGACCAAGGAGTGGGTGGACAAGATCAGCGCCATGCACCTCTTCGACGACGGCTATGAAAAACTGCGCGAGCGGATCTTCGCCAACCAGAAGAAGCTCGGCATTGTCCCGCAGGACGCGACGCTCACGCCGTGGCCCCAGGACGTCCTCAAGCCCTGGGACACGCTGAGCGCCGAGGAAAAGAAGCTGTTCATCCGGCAGGTCGAAGTATTCGCTGCCTACTCTGCCTACAGCGACAACGAAATCGGCCGCGTGATCCACCACTTCCAGGATCTCGGCCGGCTCGACAACACGCTCGTGATCTACATCAACGGTGACAACGGCACCAGCGCCGAAGGCGGCCCGATCGGGACGCCGAACGAGGTCGCGTTCTTCAACGGCATCAACGAGATTCCCGTTGACGTGCAGATGAAGTTCTATGACGTGTGGGGCACAGATAAGACCTACAACCACATGTCCGCCGGTTGGTCATGGGCGTTTGACACGCCGTTCGACTGGTTCAAGCAAAACGCGTCGCGCCTGGGCGGCATCAACCAGAACATGGTCGTGTCGTGGCCAGCCCGGATCAAGGACAAGGGCGGCGTGCGCGACCAGTTCATGCACGTCATCGACGTCATGCCGACGATCCTGGAGGCCGCCGGCATCAAGGCGCCCGAGGTCGTCGATGGCATCAGGCAGGCGCCGGTCGAAGGAACGAGTTTTCTTTACACGTTCGACCAGGCGAACGCCAAGGCGCCGTCGCGGCACAAGCGGCAGTATTTCGAGATGTTTGGCCAATGGGCGCTGTATGACGACGGTTGGCTCCTCAGCACCAAGGTCGACCGCGCGCCCTGGGTCGTCTTCGGTCCTGCCAACACGGATCCGCTTAACAACCAGGTCTTCCAGCTCTACGACCTGAGCAAGGACAGGAACCAGACCAACGACGTCGCCGCGAAGTATCCGGAGAAGGTCAAGGCGATGCGGGCGATGTTCGTCGCCGAGGCGCAGAAGTACCAGGTCTTGCCGTTGGATGCCTCGGTGGCGGCACGCATCGTTGCGCCGCGGCCCAACATCACTGCGGGCCGCACGGAGTTCGTCTATACGCGGCCGATGACGGGCCTGCCGCAGGGTGACTCGCCGTTTATCCTGAACGCCTCGTACAACTTCACTGCGGAAATCGACGTGCCGCAAGGCGGGGCCGAGGGCATGATCGTCACCTCCGGTGGCCGCTTCGCCGGCTACGGGTTTTACCTTCTCAAGGGCAAGCCGGTGTGGCTGTGGAACCTGGTCGATCTCGAACGGATCAAGTGGGAGGGACCCGACGTGCTGACCCCGGGCAAACACACGGTCGAGTTCGACTTCAAGTACGACGGGCTCGGCGCGGGCACGCTCGCCTTCAACAACTTCAGCGGCCTGGGCCGTTCGGGCACGGGTACGCTCAAGGTTGACGGCAAGGTGGTCGACACCAAGACGATGCCCAAGACGCTGCCCATGATCCTGCAGTGGGACGAGTCCTTCGATGTTGGCTCCGACACGCTGACCGGCGTGAACGATGCCGACTACAAGCCCCCGTTCCCGCTGACCGCCAAGCTCAACAAGCTGACGCTCAAAATTGATCGACCACAGTTGTCGCCCGCGGACATCAAGACGCTCGAAGCAGCGATGCTCCAGAAGGCGAAGTCCGACTGATTGAGCGGCGGGCGCCACGCGCTCGGTCCGGCAATCGAACAACGCGCCCCGGTATGCCGGGCGCGTTTGTCAGTCGTTGAGGAGCGGGCCGTATTACGCGCAAGCGAATCCCTGGAGCGGAACTGTCCGGGCGGGCGCTCGCGCGCTCGTTGGAAAAAACACCGTGATTCAAATCAGCGCTGCGTACCTGAGCCTAGGGGTCAATGGTCTTTCCGTTTGGGAGGGCGGTTTGTTTATTCGCATGCATTCTCATTTCAGAGACTCGCGCATGGAGCGTTGGTATTAATATTTGTCCAATTAATGCCTGTGCGATGAATAATGGCCAATGACACCCCTTTAGGCGAATTACGCCGCCAGCTATTCGACGTGCGGGGCGTGCGCGCGTTTCTGTTCGTCGCTGAAGAGCTGCATTTTGGACGCGCGGCGGCCCGCCTGTTCACGAGTCAACCGGCCTTGAGCCGCACCATTCACTCGCTCGAAGAGGCGGTTGGCGTTTCGCTGCTTGAGCGCTCGACGCGTCGCGTGCGCCTGACCCCTGCGGGGGAGGTATTCGCAGCCGAATGCCGCCTGGCGCTAGGTCACCTTGAGCGCGCTGCGACCGGAGCGCAAGACGCCGCGGGCGGACGTATGGGCCGCATTCGCATCGGTTACATGGACTTCGCGATTAACGGACGCCTGCCCTGGCTGCTCAAGGGGTTTCGCGCCAAATACCCGCTGGATATCGTCGATCTCGAGTATGGACCGAGCGTAAGTCAGAAGACGGCGATCCTTGAGGGGCGCCTCGATATTGCCTTTGTGATCAGCCAGTTGGAAAGCCTGAAGGTGCGCAACGTGCTGGTGGAAGAAAACGACTACGTCGCGCTGTTGCCTGACCTGCATCCGCTCGCTTCGCGCGACAACCTCCGGCTTGCGGACCTGGCCGAGGAGCCTTTTGTGATGGGATCGGAGGAGACGTTCAGCAGTTTTCGCGGG
>CAITPF010000152.1 GCA_903894155.1 uncultured beta proteobacterium
CGATCGACGGCGGCTGGACCAGCCAGTAGCCTTGCGCAATATTGAGGCAGTGGTCGTTCAAGCAAGCCGGGGCGCGGCTTGCGCGGATCGCTCAACAAGTTATCCACATGCTTGCCCACCGTTGGCGGGGAAAACTTGCCGTTGAATCGGTCATCTGGTCGTGTGGACATCTTCCCGGGGGAGACGCGCTTACGCAATCTGGTCAAGCACCCGGTAATACGCAATCATGGCCGCCACGCCGACCATGTTGAGCGAATGCATTCGGATGGGATGCATAGGCGTGACCGGAAACTGCGTAGGCACCGCCGTGTCGTCAAGGCAGGCCACCGCAAGCACCTGGCCAAGCGTCGTGGCCATTGCAACGCCACGGCCGTTGAACCCAAGAATCGCCGACAACCCTGGCGCGAGCCTGTGGAAATGCGGCATGTGATCCGTCGTCATGGCAACCTTGCCTGACCACCGATACGGGAACTCGACGCTCGCTAGCGCGGGATACATTTTACGGGCGACGCCGATAACCCGATGCGTATCCGACTCGTGTGGAATATCCCGAAAAGGACCCCGCTCCCCAATGACGAAGCGGCCTTCGGCATCACGGCGGAAATAATGGACCAGCCGAAGCGCGTCGGTCATCGACTGCCCACCGGCGAGGATCTGCGCCCCGACGTCCGACGCAAGCGGGTTCGTTGCGACCTGCAACGAATACAACGGGACAACCGTTTGGCGCAACCCAGGCCAGAGATCCGTCGTATAGGCGTTGGTCGCCAGAATGACGCGACGCGCATTGACGACGCCCAAGGGCGTGGTGATCGTCCAGCGACCGCCGTTGGCCTGCAGCGTCAGTGCGGGCGAGTCGCCATGAATCGCACCACCGAGCGACGTGACTACGCGCGCCAGGCCGCGCACATACTTGAGAGGATGGACCGTGCCGCCAGACCCGAGCAACCAGCCGCACCGGAACTGCGCCGATCCCGAATATTGTCTGATTGCATCAGCGTCCAGCCAGGTCGCCTTGGCGCCCGCACGGGCCCAGGCCTCGCAACGGCGTCTGAGCGTGACGGCTCCTGCTGGTTTGTCAGTCCCCTGCAAAAAGCCTGTCCGCACGGGGTCGCAATCGATCGAATGCCGGCGAATCAGGTCAAATACCCGGTCGCCAGATGAAATCGTGAGGTCGACGATGCCCTGCCCCACCTGCTCGCCAAACATGGCCCGAAGCGCATCGGGCTCGTGCTTCGTGAACGGGTTCACCTGGCCGCCATTGCGGCCCGACGCGCCGAAGCCGGGTTGGCGTGACTCCAGAACCGCGACCCCGACACCACGCTCCAGAAGCGTGATCGCCGCCGAAAGGCCAGCGAACCCGGCACCGACGATTGCGACTTCGACATTCAGCGTATTCGGGGCCGCCGGATAAAACTCGGACGGCGGGGCAGTATGGGACCAGAGTGAACGCGTAAAGCCATCCCAGGCGGCATCGGCCGGCAAGGACTGGCTGGCGTCTGTTTGAGGCTGCGATACGTTGCTCATCATAGTGTGTGCGGTGTAAGCGAAGAGTGAACACCTGCCCGAGCATTCCCCTTGCTAGTCCGCTTGGTTCGCCGCGCGAACCTTTAGGCGAGGCCGATCCGACAGGAGGGGGTCAAGCGGGCGGTTTGATTTTGCCACTTCAAGAAGAGTAACCTTTTTGGTCTGCTCACCCTTGTCACTCGAAATCGATTCTGGCAGTATGCCGGCGTGGAACGCAGGAAAGTGACCTTCAAGCTCTATCCGAACGCGCGTGAGTCGGATCGGCTTGCCGGTTGGGTGCGGCTGCACTGCGAGCTCTATAACGCTGCGCTCGCCGAACGCATTGACGCGTATCGCAAGGCCGGTAAGTCCATTTCGTACTTCGACCAGCAAAACGTCCTTCCAGAGATCAAGGCGGATCGCCCTGAATTCGTCGAACTCGGGAGCCATGCCTTGCAGCAAACCCTGCGTCGCCTCGATCTCGCGTTCCAGGCGTTCTTTCGCCGCATACGGGCAGGCCAGACTCCCGGCTTCCCACGCTTCAAGGCAAGCAAGCGTTTCTCAGGCTTTTGCTACCCCGACCCTGTCGGATGGAAGCTGCACCAACAAGGGCAACGCGGGGGTACGCTGCGCCTGGGCAGCGGCAAAGGCGCCATGATGATCCGCCTGCGTGGGCGGCATCGGTTCGGGGCACAAGCCAAACCCAACGACCTGACCATCATTCGCAAGAACGGCGAATGGTTCGCATCCGTCACACTGCGTGTTCCAGAGGCCGCCTGCGCCCGTGCGCGGCACGACCACCAGCATCGGGGCGTGGACTTCGGCCTCACCGACTGGGCAACCTTCGACAATGGTGAAACCATTGCGAACCCGCGCTGGACACGAAACGAATTGCCGCGCCTGGCCGATCTGCAGCGACAGCGGGCAAGGAAGAAAATTGGGTCACTGCGCTACAAGCGCCTGAATCTCCAAGCGGCTCAACTGCATGCGCGCATCGGCAACCGGCGCCGGGATTTTGTGCATCAGAAGACCTCGATGCTGGTTCGGACGTGCGCGGTGATCGCCACGGAAGAACTGACCCCAAAGAACATGAGCCGCAGCGCCAGAGGAACGGTAGAGTCACCGGGCCGGCGGGTGCGGCAAAAGGCCGGGCTTAACCGGGAAATCCTCTCGGCAGCCTTCGGCATGGCGCATCAGATGCTCTCGTACAAAGCGGTGGAAGCTGGCACGAGACTGCATCTGGCGAATACGCGTCAGCTCAAACCGTCGCAACGCTGCGCAGGCTGCTGGGCAATCATTCCCAAGACGCTGGGCCAGCGGGTGCATATGTGTTCGCAGTGCGGGCACACGATGCAGCGCGACCAGAACAGCGCATTGGTGGTTCTCATCGATGCGCACACGCCTGGAACGGGCGTGGCGGCGAAACCCAGACCACTGGGGCGGAAACGCGCCAAGTCAAAGTCCATGACCCGCGAACCCCCCGCTACAACCGTGAAGGTTTAGCGAAGGGAGCGTTCATATTTATACCTCCAAATTATCATTATCACGATGTCTTTGCCGCATTTATCGCGTTGAGCCACAAACCAGCTTGTGCTGGCAGCGGCTCCCAACGAAGCCGCCAAACGGTAAGATGTTCCGATTCACCCTCTGGCGGATTTATGATTTTGCGATCAAAACGAATGGAAGCCGCTCAATGAGTCTGAGATCCGGCAGTTACCTGCGCACCGGTGTCACGGCGCTGACCAAGGAGCCCCTGCTGCTGCAGGCAGCCCGCAGCGCGGTCGTGCTGGTGGATTACCAGCAGCGCCTGATGCCTGCCATCCATGCGGGCGATCGCGCGGTGGACGAGGCGGTTTTCCTGGCACGTGTCGCGCGAACGCTGGGTATCCCCGTGATCGGCACCGAGCAGAATCCGGACAAGCTCGGGCCCAACGATGAAAGGATCCGAAGCCTTTGCGACCGGATCATGCCCAAGATGTACTTCGGGGCGGCCGCGCAGGGGTTGGCCGACCTCATCTGGTCCTTCAGCCGCGATATCGACCAGGTCGTCATCGGGGGCTGCGAGGCGCACGTGTGCATGCTGCAAACTGCGATCGGCCTGCAGCATGCCGGATTGCGGGTCTTTGTGGTGCCAGGCGCTTGCGGGAGCCGGCGCGCGGTCGACAAGCAACTCGCCATGCAGCGACTCGCCCAGGGCGGCGCGATCCTGACTGCGGCGGAGATGGCGGCTTTCGAGTGGATGCAATCCGCAACACACCCCCGGTTCCGCGAAGTTCAGGCGCTCATCAAGGACCGTCCAGTTTCCCCGATGCCAGCAGATCCCGCAGCTTCCCCCTGAGAAACATCGGCGCGCCAGCCGAGTACCCGCCATCGATGGCGATTTCGGATCCCGTGATGTAGGTCGATTCGTCACTGGCGAGAAAGAGCACGAGATCCGCGCATTCCGAGGGACGCGCGCCGCGACGCGCGGGGATCGCCAGCCTGCCGGCCTCGGCTGATTCGGCTGCCAGTTTGCTGTAGATCTTCGTGTCGACCACTTGCCCGGGATGGATCGAATTCACCCGGATGCCCCAATCGGCGTATTCGATCGCCGCCATCTTGGTCAGCCCGCGCAGGCCCCACTTGCTGGAGCAATAGGCCGCGTCCGGATGCGCGGTGAGCCCGGCGGTCGAGGACACATTGACGATCGAACCGCCTCCCGATTCGCGCATGAGCGGGGCTGCATGTTTGATGCCAAGCATCGGCCCGGTCAGATTGACATCGATGGTTCGGTGCCACGATTCAAGCAAGGTGGCATCCACCCCCTGGCGGCTGATGGTTCCGGCGTTGTTCACCAGCACGTGCAACTGGCCGAAGGCGCGCTTGGCAAGCGCCATCGCCTCGGCCCACTGCGCCTCGAGGCGCACGTCGAGCGAGGTGGCGACGATCCGCCCGCCCGAAGCACGGATGGCATCGACGAGGTCGGCGAGGCTTTCCCCCTCCACATCGGTCACGACCACCGCGCAGCCCTCGCGCGCGAAGTGCCGCGCGTATTCGGCCCCCTGCCCGCCGGCAGCACCGGTGATCAGCGCTACTTTGTTCTCAAGGCGTCCCATGGGCTTTGTGTCTCCATTCTTGTGATTTGACCGTCGCAAATCGTCGGCATTTTGACCTTTTTACGTGAATATGCGCGCATCTTCCAGAAATACTTTGCGGGTCCCCGCGCGTTCGGGCCGTGGCCGGGTTTTCAAAGGGCTGGCCGATGGTGTAAAAGATTCGCAGTGGGGGAGCGGCATTGAACAATAACAACGCGGGTACATACGATCTCATCGTGGTGGGCGCGGGCCTGGCTGGCCTGACGGCGGGCGTGCGCGCCGCGGAGCTTGGCCTTCGCCCGCTTGTCCTGGAAAAAGGTGACGGCAGCGATTACCCCTGCAATTCCCGCATGTCGGGCGGCATTCTGCACATCGGTTTCCATGACCCGTTTCGCCCGCCCGGCGAACTGCGCGACCTCATTGATCGCCTGACCGACGGCCAGGCAACCCCGGGGCAGGCCTCGGCGCTCTCGGTCACGGGAGCCCGACTGATCGACTGGCTGCAGGCGCGCGGCGCGCGTTTCATGCGATTCAATCCCCAGGAAGCCTATCGCTGGTGCATGTCGCCGCCTCGCGCGCTGCGCGCGGGCAACGACTGGAAGGACCGCGGGCCGGACCAGATCCTGCGCAAACTGGCCCAGGATCTGGTGACTCTGGGCGGAACGCTGCAACAGCGCGCGCAGGCAGCGAACTTGCTGCTCGAGAACGGGGCCTGTGTCGGAATCGCCGGCGAGGTCGATGGCGCGCAGCGACAGTGGCGCGCTCGTCACGTCATCCTCGCCGATGGCGGGTTCCAGTCCAACCGGGCACTCTACGAGCAGCACATTGGCGCAAACTTTGACGCGGTGTTCCAGCGCGGTGCGCGCACCGGCACGGGATCGGGGCTGCAGATGGCCGTGGCCGCAGGCGCCGCGCTGGCGGGAACTGACCGGTTTTAC
Organism: uncultured beta proteobacterium; assembly: GCA_903894155.1. Lineage (GTDB taxonomy): Bacteria > Pseudomonadota > Gammaproteobacteria > Burkholderiales > Burkholderiaceae_B > Zwartia. The sequence goes on from CAITPF010000152.1 coordinate 5,516, forward strand.
GGACACGTGCTGTGCGCCGACTCAAGGCAGAACGACAACGTCTGGCCCTATCCGGAAATCGACGCGATTGCGACCGCCGGCATCGTGGTCAATCAGACGGGTGAGCGCGTCGTCGACGAGGGCGTCAACGGTGTATTTCTCGCGAACTCCCTGGCCACCCTGCCGGGAAAGCACACATTCCATGCCGTATTCGACCAGGCCATCTGGGATGGCCCGGGTACGACCGCGAGAATCCCGGCCAATCCGCTGCTTGAAAAAGCCGGGGGCACGGTGCTGCGCGCCGACTCGATCGAGGCGCTCGCGGGGTTGATGGGCATCGACCCCGACGCGCTCGGCAGGACGCTGCAGGACTATGACGCGGCCGTGCGCGATGACGCGCTCGATTGTCTGCCGGTACAACGTTCGCAAAAGGTCAAGCCCCACCGGATTGCGCAAGCGCCCTTCATGGCGATCCCGGTCTGCCCGGGAATCACCTACACCATGGGCGGCATTGCGATCAACGAACACGCCGAGGTCCTCAACGCCAGCGGCACCCCGATCGCCGGACTGCTCGCGGCCGGTGCCACGACCGGAGGCCTTGAGGGGGGACGCAACGTCGCATATATCGGCGGGCTGATGAAGGCAGGATCGTTTGGCCTGATTGCCGCCGAGCGCGTCGCCGCGCTTCAGGGCAGGACCGGGCCAGCGACGATCGCAGCGTCCACGCAATCGTTGAGCGCCAGATCGTCGGCCGCTCAACCAACGCCCGCAGCGCAGCCGAATGGCGCCTCGCAAAGCCCCCCCGCCGAATCCGCCGCCAGGCCGCCGGCGCACGGGATCGCCCGGTTCCCGGTATTGCAGGCCACGCTGCGATTTGGAAAGCCGGTTGCGATCCTGCTGGCGGTGGTGGTGTTTTGCCTCACCGCATGGCTGGCTGCTCCGGCGCTTGGTGGGGTCGCATTCGTTTTGGCGCTCGTGCTTGGCGGCGTGACGGCAGGCATCGCGCTGGGTTACGTCGAACTCATTCGCCTGATCACCGAATTCCTCATGCCTGAATAGAACGACAGTGTTCAACCAACCCGCAACGACAGGCGGGATAGCGCGTCTTGCCCACGCCTCGACCAAGGAGACTGCTTTGAACATGTGTTTTCGCCGAACCCTGACTGCCCTGTTAGCGGGCGCCCTGCTCCTCGTCGCCGCGAGCGTTCAGGCCCAGGACGCCTGGCCGAACAAGCCGATCCGCCTCATCCTTGGGCTGCCGCCAGGCGCCTCGACCGACTTCCTCGCGCGCGAAGTCGCACAAGGGCTGAGCGAGCGGCTCAAAGTTCCGGTGCTTGTCGAGAACAAGCCGGGGGCCAATACGATCATCGCCAACAACGCGGTCGCAAAGTCCGCGCCGGACGGCTACACGCTGTATGTCACCAACATCGTCGCTGCGATCAATCCGTGGATTTACGAAAAGCTGCCCTTCGACTACCGCAAGGACATGCGCAACATCGCCCTGCTTGGCGTAGCGGACAACGTGTTTTCCGTTACCCCGAAGGTCGGCATCCACAACGCACGCGAGATGATCGCCTACGCACGCAAGAACCCTGGAAAGATCGCCTACGGTTCGACGGGCGTGGGCACGATCCACAACCTGCTGATGGAACTGATCGCCGAGCAGGCGAACATCCAGGTCACGCATGTGCCCTACAAGGGTGCGATGGCGGCGGTCACCGACGTGATCGGCGGCAACATCACCGGCTACTTCGGCACGATTTCCTCGATGCAGGAGTTCATCAAGCGCGGCGACCTGATCCCGCTCTTCGTCACCTCCGAAAAGCGCTCGGTCTACCTGCCGAATGTGGAAACACTGGCCGAGGCGGGCCTGCCGCCCGTCGCCGCTGGCTACTGGATGGGGCTATCCGGCCCGGCCGGCATGCCCGACGCCGTCGTGGCCACGCTGAACAAGGCTGTCAACGAAGTGCTCCGTAACCCCGACGTGATCCGACGCTTCAGCACGCAGGCAGTCGACCCGCTGGGCGGCACGCCGCAGGACATGGACAAATACTACGACGAGCAACTTGCGCTCTGGAAGCAGGCAGCGGCCGCCGCGAAGATGACGCCATTGACGATCGACAAATAGGCAAATTCGTCATGCTGCCGACCGCACCTCGCCTATCCGCTTCGCGCTGGGCCTGGATCCAGCCAGCAGCACACCAAAGGAAATTGCCGATATCATCCGGGAAGATACCGAGAGGATGCAAAGCCTCGTCCGTGCGGGGAAGATTTCCGCCGACTAACGCACAACCCATGACTGGAGCACCAACCCCATGAGCGACATTCGCTATGAGATCCACGGCCGTGTAAGGCTCATCACCATCGACCGCGCCGCGAAAATGAACTCGCTGGATTTCGAGGCCAACGATCGCCTGGCCGAGGTATGGCGCAAGTTCGACGCCGATGACGAAGCCTACGTTGCGGTGGTCACGGGTGCGGGTGACAAGGCTTTCTGCGCGGGCGCGGATCTCAAGACCTACACCATGAATTTCGCGCAACGCCCTGCCCCGGAATTCCGCAAGAAATACACGAATGGACCAGGTTTTGGCGGCATCACGCGCAACATGGAGGTCTTCAAACCCATCGTCGCAGCCGTCAACGGCTTTGCAATCTCGGGCGGCTTTGAGCTGTCGCTTGCATGCGACCTGCGGTTCTGCTCGCCGAACGCGGAATTTGCCCTGCAGGACGCAAAATGGGGTTTCCATGCGTGCGATGGTGGCCTGATTCGCCTGCCGCAGATCGTGGGCCTGGGCAACGCGATGGAAATCATTCTTTCCGGGGAGCGCATCGACGCCGAACACGCGTTGCGTATTGGCCTGGTTAACCGCATCTGGCCGCAAGCGGAGTTGCTGGCGCGATCGATGGACTATGCGCAGATGCTCGCCAAGCGCTCGCCGCTTTCGCACCGGTTTGCCAAGGAAGTCATGAAGCGCGCCATCGGCATGCCGATGGATGAAGCGCTTCGGCTCGAATCCCGGTCGTTTTACGACGTCGGATTCACCGAGGATCTGGCCGAGGGAACGACATCCTTTCGCGAGCGGCGCGACGCCGATTTCAAGGGCCGCTAAGCCATCGGGCGTGCTATCGTCGGCCCGTTTCCCAACAAACAACTGCCCGAATCCATGCGTTTTACGCAATTCCTGCGCACCGGCCTGCGCCTGCTGTCGATTGCCCTGGCGATCGGGTTCTGGCTGCCCGCGGCGGCGATCGAGGTCGGCCAGCCGCTGCGCGTCACCGCGCTGGAGACACTCGGCGGCAAGCGCCTTGCTGAGGACTACTTTGCCGGTCGATACGTCATCGTCCAGGTGTGGGCGTCATGGTGCCCTTATTGCCGCGCGCAAAACGTCAATTTGCAGGCACTCTATGACAAGACCCGGGATACGGAACTGCGCATCGTGACGCTGGCCGTCGACAAGGACCCGGAAAACACCCGGTCGTACATCGAAGAACACGAAGTGACCTTTCCCGTGGCCATGATGACCCCGGAAATGGCGTCTCGCATCGGCAAGCGCCGCGGCATCCCCGAACTTTACGTCGTGGATCCGTCAGGCATCGTCGTACAAAAGGATTACGGCCAGATGGTCGAGGCCGACGTCGCCGAGCTC
>CAITPF010000153.1 GCA_903894155.1 uncultured beta proteobacterium
GAGGCGATCCCGGGCGCGGATATTCTTGGAAATATCTTCGGCCAGGCCGCCCAGGAAGACGGGCATGCTGCAGGCGATCAGGATCAGCAGGGGCAACAGCACCTCGCGATCGCGAAACCAGGCCACGGCGCACGGGGCCAGCATCGCAAAGACGAGCGCGATCCCGCCCACCCGTGGAACGGCGCGGTTGTGGAACTTCTGGACGCCCTCAAAATCCGTGTCGCCCGTGAACCCCACATGCAGCCGGCGGTAGCGCACCAGCAGCAGCGTAAAGACGAGCGACACCAGAAATGCGCCTAATACATAGGCCATACCAAGCCGAACCCTGTTAGAAACTGTGAGGCATTTTAACCGCTTGCTCCCACAGGTGCCGGCAAGGGGTCATCAGACGTCGATTGCGCTTACTGCTCCGGACCGCTTGCGCAGCTCGAATTTCTGGATTTTCCCTGTTGAGGTCTTGGGAAGATCGCCAAATTCGATCGCTCCCGGGACCTTGAAACCAGGCAAATGCTCCTTGCAGTGCTTGATGAGCTCGGCCACCGTGACCTCAACGCCAGGCTTGAGCTCGACAAACGCGCACGGGGTCTCGCCCCACCTGGGATGGGGTTTGGCCACGACCGCCACGGCAAACACCGCCGGATGCTTGTACAGCACATCCTCGATTTCGATGCTGGAGATGTTTTCCCCGCCCGAGATGATGACGTCCTTGCTGCGGTCCTTGATCTTGATGTAGCCATCCGGATAGCGCACGCCGAGGTCGCCGGTGTGGAACCAGCCACCCGCAAACGCGATGTCGGTCGCCTCCTGGTTGCGCAGGTATCCCTTCATGCAGATGTTGCCGCGCAGCACGATCTCACCGATGGTCTCGCCGTCGCGCGGCACTGGCTGCATGGTGACAGGATCGACCACGTCGGCATCGGCCTGCAGGTGGTAACGCACGCCCTGGCGCGCAAGGTAGACCGCCCGCTCTGGGGCCGGCAGATCTTCCCAGCCGGCCTGGGGCGCGCAAATCGTGCACGGCCCATAGACCTCGGTCAGCCCATAGACATGCGTCAGCGTGATGCCAAGCGCTTCCATGGCCTCGATCAGCGTTGCCGATGGCGCCGCGCCCGCAACCATGCCCCGCACGCGGCGCCCGGCCGCCTTGGCCATCGCCTGAGCCTTGAGCTCGTCAGCCGCGTTGACCAGCATGCTGTGCACGATCGGCGCGCCGCAATAATGCGTGACCCCATGGTTGGCAATCGCGTCAAAAATTCCATCCGCGCTGACCCGGCGCAGGCAGACGTTGACGCCGGCGCGTGCCGCGATCGTCCAGGGAAAGCACCACCCGTTGCAATGGAACATCGGGAGCGTCCAGAGGTAGACCGGATGCGAGGGCAGATCCCATTCGAGGATGTTGCTCACGGCGTTCATGTAGGCGCCGCGGTGGTGGTAAACGACACCCTTGGGCTCGCCCGTCGTGCCCGAGGTGTAGTTCAGCGACATCGCGTCCCACTCATCCCCTTCGAAAATGATCGGGGTATCCGGGGCGCCGGCAAGCAACGCCTCGTAGGTCTGGCTGCCGATCAGCTCGCCTGCGCCGTCGTACTCCGAATCGTCGATGTCGATCACGATCGGACGCACCCGGGCATTCAGGAGCGCTTCCTGCATGACGCGCGAAAACTCGCGATCGACCAGCACCACCTTGGGCTGCGCGTGGTCGAGCATATACGTCAGGCTATGCGCGTCAAGCCGGGTGTTCAGCGTGTTCATGACCGCGCCGATGACGGGTACGCCGACATGGCTTTCGACCATTTCGGGGGTGTTCGCCAGCATGATGGTCACGACGTCGCCACGGCCGACCCCGAGGGCGCGCAGGGCGTGACCCAGCTGGCTTGCCCTGCGGTACGTTTGCGACCAGCTGCGGCGAATGCCCCCATGCAGCACGGCGAGCCGGTCGGGATACACCTCGGCCGAGCGCCGCATGAAGTCCACCGGGGTCAGCGCCGCATAATTGGCGCGGTTCTTGGTAAGGTCTGCCTCGTTGATGCTCATGATGTGTCGTGCTCCCAATCCTAGTCGGCGTGGCGGCGATCGAAATCCCAGACCGCTTCAAAGCCCATCACCTTGCTGAATTCCATGAAATCGTAAAGTTCAGCCTTGGATCCGAGGGTGGAACGCGTCTTCCTGATCTGCGCATAGGTGTCCTCCAGCGCGCGGCCGGCGGCCAGGAACCCGGATCCGGGATAGATGGCGATGGCAAAACCCATTTCTTCATAGGTCTTGGCCGGCAAGACGGGGGTACGCCCTGTCTCGACGACGTTGACCAGTTTCGGCAACTCGAAGCTGCGCCCGATGATCTCGAGCTCCTTTTCCGACTCGGGCGACTCGACGAAAAGGACATCCGCGCCGGCCTTGGCAAACATCTCGGCGCGACGCAACGCCTCGTCCAGCCCCAGGGTCGTGCGCGCGTCGGTTCGCGCCACGATCAGCATGTCCTTGCTGCTGCGCGCCTCGACGGCGATGCGGATCTTCTTGACCATATCCTCGGCGGGAATCACGCGCCGGCCAGGGGTGTGGCCGCACTTTTTCGGAAACTCCTGATCCTCGAGCTGGATGCCGGCCGCGCCCGCAGCCTCATAACCGCGCACGGTGTGGGCCACGTTGAGCATGCCGCCGTAGCCGGTATCGCCATCACAGATGATGGGCGTCTTGGCCATCTGGCAAAAGGCCGCGACGCGATTGACCATGTCCGTGTAACTTGCCAGGCCGGCATCGGGCACGCCCAGGTAAGACGCGACTGTTCCGTAGCCTGTCATGTAGAGGCATTCAAAACCCATGCGATCGGCGATGCGCATGGAAATCATGTCGTAGATGCCAGGCGCTGCGATCAGCTTGCCGCTCGACAGGATCTTGCGCAAACTGGCCTTCGCCTTCGGCTCGGCGCCGCCGCCTGCCGTCTGGTGCGGGACGGTCAGCGTCGCCTTGTGTGCGGCGGCTTTGCCCGCGGGCTTTGCACCTGCCGCCTCATCCTTGCCGCCTGCCTTCTTCGTACTCTTGATTGCCTTGGCCATGTCTATTTTGCTCCTCAAGTCGACAAGCACTCCCACCGCTGCGCGCAGGCAGCACCTTCGCAATTCTGCCCTAACTTCGGGGTTCCTGCGCAAAGCGTCGCGCCTTTCCGGCAGAACTTCGCGCCCGATGATATCCTTGGCGACCTAGTGTTTACCCGAACCCGCCAGTTGCGTCACGACGTCGCGTCGTGCCTCGCGAAGGCCGCCGAGACAACCCGGGCGAGCGCTTCGGGATTAGCGCCACCCTATGCCCAGCCAACCGCCGCCTCCAGCCCATCAGGAATCCGCGCACTCGCGGCGTGAACTGCTGCTTGCCATGACCGGGCTGGCCGCCACGGTGGTCATTGCAGCCTTCGATGCCACCATCGTCGGCACGACCCTGCCACGGGTCGCGCAGGCGCTGGACGGCATGAGTCTGTATGCGTGGGTCGGCACAGGATACTTACTGGCATCAGCGGCAGCGATCCTGATCTTCGGCCGCCTGGGCGACCTGTTCGGGCGCAAATCGCTCATGCTGGCATCGATCGCCATCATTTCGGTCGGAGCGGGCCTTGCCGCCCTATCCCAGACCATGGGCCAACTGATCGCCTTCCGCGTCCTCCAGGGCATCGGCAACGGCATGATGACGGCGACCGCGTTCGCCGCCCCCGCCGATCTGTTCCCTGATCCCGCACGCCGGGTGCGCTGGATGGCGATGCTCTCGGCATCGTTTGCCGCCGCCAGCGGCATTGGCCCCGTGCTCGGTGGCGCCGTGACCCAGGCGCTGGGCTGGCGCGCAGCCTTTTTCATCACGCCCCTCTGCGGCGTGGTCGCGCTGTACCTGGTCAGGCGACACTTCCCGGACATCCGGCCCGCGCACGACGCCCGCCGGCGAACGATCGACTGGCCCGGTGCAATCCTGCTGACAATGGCTGTCGGGGCGCCGTTGGCCGGACTTGAGTTGCTGGTCGCGCGCAACGACGCCATTCCGGCTGGCTGGGCGATCACCCTGCTGGTGGCCGGGCTCGCGTGCGCATTGCTGCTGATTCCGGTCGAACGACTGGCCGTCACCCCGATCTTCCCGCTGCATATCCTGCGCCCGCGGCAGGCACAACTGCTGAACCTGGCGGGCATGCTGACCGGCGCGGTCATGTTCATCCTGATTTTCTACATTCCCTTGCTGCTGCAGGATGTCCTGAGGTACTCGCCGACCCATGCCGGCCTGCTGATGACGCCCATGGTCGCGTGCATGCCACTGGGGAGCATCATCAACGGAAGGGTGTTTCCGCGGCTTAAGGCCCCCCACAGACTGATGCTGGTGGGCAGCGCACTTCTCGCCACCGGCTGCGCGATGGCGGTGACCTTCTCCGCCGCCAGTCCGGCGTGGTGGGTACTGCTGGCGTTGTCCCTGTCAGGTTTCGGCCTGGGCTTTCTGCTGCCGAACCTCACGCTGTTCATGCAGATGCAGTCGGGGCGGCAGGACGTGGGCATCGCATCAGCCCTGATCCAGACCACGCGCGCGCTCGGCAGCGCCGTGGGCACCGCGCTCGTGGGCATGGCCATTGCCCATGGATCGGTCTCGGTCGGGCTGCGGTCCGGCCTGATCGTCTGCGTGGCGCTTTGCGGGGCAATCGCCTGGATCACCTCGCGCCTCCATATGAAAAACACCTAGTCTGCCCGCATCCGGGATTGTCCCGAGCCAAAAGACGTTATGATTCCCACGACCCCATCGTCCGGGATCGTTTTTTTCGGGCGCTGGCTCGCTAGACCACCCCAGAACTCTCGGCCCAGATCGCGCCTAAACGATGATCAGAAAGCAGCAACTTGATTCCCTGATCGTTCTGCTCCTGATCGCAGCGTTGCCTGTCACGATGCTCACCGACCTGGGTCACGCCAGCGGCATGTTCTACGTCCTCATCGCTGTCTGTGCCACGCACTGCTGCCTGGGAGCCGGCGCAACCCGTGCCACGGTCGTTGCGCTCGCACCCTACCGTGGTCTCGCCTGGGCGCTATCGGCCTGGGCGGGTGTCGTCGTCATTTCCATGCTCTACGATCAGCGAATGCTTGACTCGGAGATCGAGCGCGCCCTGCGCATCAGCCTGGGCCCGCTCATCGTGCTGGGGGCATGCCTGACCCTGATTCCGCAATGGCTGCGGCAATCTGTCTGGGGAATGGCCGCCGCCGCCTGGGCGGCGACTGGGTACGCGGTCTGGCTGTCCTGGCCGAACTTCCGGCGGCCCGAGGATGTTCCGCAATACAACGCCGTCTCCTACAGCAATCTCCTGCTCCTGCTGGCCGTCACCACGGCCTACTCGGTCGGCTGGCAGCTGACGCGCTTTCCGCGCATCGAGAAGGCAGTCAAGATGCTTACCCTGGTCATCGGCGTCGTCGGCCTGGTCGCGACCCAGTCGCGCAGCGGCTGGCTGGCCATTCCGATTTTCCTCGTGATCGGCCTGGTGCTGGCGGGCAAGCGCGTGAGCCGATCGAGGTTGGTCGTGGCGGGGCTGGCGGGCATCACGCTGGCCACCGCCGTATTCGCATCCAACCCGATCCTGCGGGATCGCGCGCAGGACGTCGTCAGTGAGGTCCGCGCCTGCGAGGTCAGCCCGACGACGGTTTCCTCGGTCTGTATCCGGATTCAACTCTGGCGGGCAGCATGGACGATGTTCAAGCGCAGCCCGATCATCGGCAATGGCAGCATGGACGCGTTCCCGCGCGAGCTTCAAAAGCTCGTCGACGCCAAGGAAATCTCGAATTTTACGATTACCGAGGCGTTCGACGAGCCGCACAACGACATGCTCTTCACCATGGCAAGTCACGGTGTGCTCGGCCTGCTGGCGCTGCTGCTCGTGTATCTTGCCCCCGCAACGATATTCGTGCGTAGGCTCTCGCTGGATCTGCCTCAGCAGACCCGCGTGGCGGCCGCGATCGGTTTGGCGGTTTGCCTGGGTTTCATGATGTATGGCCTCACGGAACTGATGTTTCGCGGAATGCGTACCATGGGGTTTTATGCGGTCATGATGGGCTGGGCGCTCGCGCTGTCCGATCCGCGAGCGCTTCTGGGCGATCGTCCCCGTCCTTAGGGGATCCGGTCTTCACCGGTGGGCCTGGCCGCGCGGCCCCGGATCGCCGATCACCCCCGGAAGTGGCGCAGTTCCCTGACCAGCAGCGGGCGCACGATGGTCGTGTCCAGAAGACGACCCAGACGATCCACAATCGTCTTCTTATCCTTGCGCCTGGCGCTGCGCTCCGGGGCGATGTCAGACACCTGGCTCAGCTGCGACTCCCAGACGGCATTGGGCGTGAGTGCGTATAGCCTGAGCAGTCCTTCGCGCTCGAAATAGCGCCAGTGATCAGCCACCATCCAGACCGGGTACATCGCCCGGAGCAGGTTGCGCGCTGCTGCAAGCGTCAGAAAATAACCCGACGTCAGCCAGACGCCGCCGTGCGGTCGCACGATCTGGCGCGACCCCAGGGCAATCGCGCCCTGGCGATAGCCGCGCGCCACGTGTGTCATCTGGACCATGACCGGATCGTCCGGCCCAAACGCGGCGGCAAGCGATTGCGCACCCTCCGGCGCAAGCAGGTCGCGGAAGTCGTCCGCAAGCAGGACATCATCCTCCAGGATGACGGCACAAGGAACTTCCTGCTCCACCATCCTGCGATAGATTTCGAGGTGCGAGAGCGACGTGCCGATCTCGCCGCGGGACATCGGCCCGTAGGCGATGTCCGCGCGGCGCGCGTCAAAGCAGCGCGCAAGCGCATCGCCGGACATGACGCGCCCATCGACCGCATCAAACCAGGTCGGCCTGATGCCATGGCGACTCAGCAATGCTTCCATCGCCGAGCGCCGCTCGAGCGCCGTGGCGAGGTTCACCACAAAACAGGGGATCTGGTCCATGACCGGAATGCGGGGCGATGGCAAGGCGTGGGGCTAGCCGCGCGCCGCGCGCTGCTGGAACCGCCAGGTGCTCTCGCACATATCCTTCAGGCCCAGCGTGGCTCGCCAACCCAGTTCGCTCGCGGCGAAATCCACCTTGGCAAAGCAACTGGCGATGTCGCCAGGGCGACGCGGGGCAATCTGGTACGCAAGCGCACGGCCCGAGGCCGCCTCGAAGGCGCGCACCATCTCGAGCACGCTGTAGCCCTGGCCGGTGCCCAGATTGAAGGTGTAGAGGCCGGGCGCGTGCGCCAGCAGGTACCGGACGGCGGCGACATGGCCCTCGGCAAGATCCACGACATGGATGTAGTCGCGCACACCCGTGCCATCGGGCGTGTCGTAGTCGTTGCCGAATACGTTGAGGTGGGGCAGCAGACCGGCGGCCACACGGGCGATGAACGGCATCAGGTTATTCGGAATCCCGTTGGGATCCTCGCCGATCAGCCCGGATTCGTGGGCACCGACCGGGTTGAAGTAGCGCAGGC
>CAITPF010000154.1 GCA_903894155.1 uncultured beta proteobacterium
CAACAATACGGCACGCCGCGTTGCCAAGATGTACGTGCAGGAGGTTTTTGGCGGTCGCTACGTGCCCCAGCCCAAGATCACTGATTTTCCCAATGCGGAGCACCTGGCCGAACTGATGATCGTCGGCCCCATCACCGTGCGCAGCGCCTGCAGTCACCATTTTTGCCCGGTCATCGGCAAGGTCTGGATCGGGGTGATGCCCAACGAGCACACCAATGTGATCGGCTTGTCGAAATACGTGCGCCTGTGCGAATGGATCATGACCCGCCCGCAAATCCAGGAAGAGGCCGTCATGCAACTCGCCGACCTGATCCAGGACAAAACCCAGCCCGACGGACTTGCGGTCGTGATGAGCGCAACCCACTACTGTATGGCGTGGCGCGGCGTGCGCGACATGGGCAGCCGCATGCTCAACTCGGTCATGCGCGGTTCGTTCCTGAAGGACGCCAACCTGCGGCGCGAATTCCTGTCCCTGATTCCCAGAGAGGATTGATCATGCTTGTACGCTTGCTCTATGTCAGTCGTGCCGCGGAGCCCCCGACGCCCGAGGCGACGCAGTCCATCCTGGATTCCGCGCGGGCCTACAACACGCCCAACGGCATCACCGGCATCCTTTGCTATGGCGGCGGCATGTATCTGCAGGCGCTCGAGGGCGGGCGCAAGCAGATCAATGCCCTGTACACGCAGATCCTCAAGGATCCGCGCCACGTGGACGTCGTGCTGCTGCACTACGAGGAAATCGTCGAGCGGCGCTTTGGCAGCTGGACGATGGGTCAGGTCAATCTCAGCAAGATCAATGCCTCGACGATCCTGAGATATTCCGAGACGGTCGATCTGGATCCCTACACGATGTCGGGCAAGGTAACGCTCGCGCTGCTTGAGGACCTGATCATGACCGCCTCGATCATCGGGCGGGCCTGACCAGCATGAAGGACCACAGCCTTTCGGTGAGGCTGCTGCTCAACGTCGGGCACGGGCTCGATCACATGTTCCTGCTCGTCTTCGCCTCAGCCGTCGGCGTGATCGCGCAGGAATTCGGCATGACCAGCTGGGAGGCCCTGATGCCTTACGGCGCGGGCGCTTTCGTCCTGTTTGGCCTGGGTTCCATCCCCTCGGGCAGGCTGGGCGACCTTTGGGGGCGCCGGCGGATGATGATCGTTTTTTTCGTCGGGCTTGGCGGCTCGGCGTTGCTGGTCGCCGCGACGCAGACGCCCTGGCAGATGGCCGCGGCGCTGACATTGCTTGGCGCCTTCGCCTCGATCTATCACCCGGTTGGTATCCCGCTGCTGGTGCAGCATTCGGCCAACCCGGGATTTGCGATCGGAATCAACGGCCTTGCGGGCAATATGGGCGTCGCGTTCGCGGCCGTCGCGACGGGATTTCTCGTCCAGTGGCTGGGTTGGCGCGCGGCGTTCGTGATACCGGCTGTCGCAAGCCTTGCCTGCGCCGTGTGGTTCGCGCGTGAGTGCCCGGTCGAATCCGAAGCGCCGGCGCGCCGCAAGGGCGCCGCTGCGGCGAAGCTCACGCCGGGAACGATGGCGCGCGCCATGCTGGTGATGACCGTGTCGGCCGCGACCGGAAGCATCCTGTTCAACTTCACCACCAATGGCAACGCGCAGATGATCTCCGAGCGTTTCGAAGGCCTCGTGCAGGACCCGGCGACGCTCGGGTTGCTGCTCGGCGCGATTTACGCCGTGGCGTCCATCGCCCAGGTCGTCGTGGGCAAGTTGCTCGACCGGTTCGCGGTCAAGCCGATCTTCATCGGCATCGTGCTGTTCCAGATTCCGGCGCTGCTGCTCGCTGCTCATGCGCAGGGGTGGTGGTTCTTCGTCGCGCTGATGGGCGTGATGATTTTTATTTTCGGCGCCGTCCCGTTTATCGACGTGGTGATCGTGCGGTATGTCGATGACAGCTTGCGCTCGCGCGTCGCGGGCATTCGCCTGGCGGTATCGCTGGGGATCAGTTCGCTGGCGGTCTGGTCGCTGGGTCCCGCAGTCAAGGATCTTGGCTTTGCGACGCTGTTCCAGGTGATGGGCGGCCTGGCCGTGTTTGCACTGATCGTGGTTTCGCTGTTGCCGCCGGAGCCGCGGCCGTCCGCCTGACCGCTCAGACGCGCAGCCTCCCGGGCGCGAGCATCCCGGCGGTCAACCCAAACGCCGCGATGTCCGCTGGCAGGTTTTCGCCCGCCGCAAGCGCCGCGCAGGCCCGGCCCATCGCGGGCGATGTCTGTATGCCGTAGCCGCCCTGTGCGGCCACCCAGAAAAACCCCTCGCACCCGGGGTCGAAACCCCCGATCAGGTCGCCGTCCGCGACGAATGACCGCAAGCCCGCCCAGGTGCGCGTCGGACGCCGGATGCGCATCGTCGTCATCGCTTCGATGCGATGGATCCCCAGGGCGATGTCGAGTTCCTCGGGCTGGACGTCCTGCGGGTCGACCGGATCCTCGTTGGCGGGTGACCCCAGCAGCATTCCGGCATCGGGCTTGAAGTACCAGTCCTCATCAACCCCTACGGTCAGTGGCCAGTCGCGCGTGGCTACGCCCTCGGGTGGCGCGAAGATGAACGCAGCACGTCGGCGCGGTTGCAAGCCGATTTCCATCGCGCCGGCAAGCCGTCCGATCTGGCCGGCCCAGGCACCGGCGGCATTGAGCACGACCGGTGCCTGGTAGGTGGCGCCGCCTGCACAGACATGCCAGACACCCTGGCGATTCATCAGCGCAGTCACGCCCGCGTTGCAGACGACCTGACCACTTCGGCTGCGAATGCCGTTCAGGAAACCCTGGTGGATCGCATGCACATCCATGTCGAAGGCGTCGGGCTCAAGTACGCCACCGAGCACCATGTCAGGCCTGAAGACCGGGACGATGCGCAGCACATCCTGCGCGTCAAGCACGCGCGCGTTGGGCGTGACGCCTTTCAGGATCGCCGTGTGGGCGTCGAGTTGCGGTTCTTGCCCCGGCGAGGCGACGAACATGGCGCCGCGCGGCGAAACGAGGGGATTGCTGGCGAAGCCCGCAGGCGGCGCCTCCAGGAAGGCGCGGCTGGCCATGGTCAGCGCGCGCACTTGCGGCGTGCCATAGCTTTCCATGAACAGCGCGGCCGACCGGCCGGTCGAGTGATACCCGGGGTGTGCCTCGCGCTCAAGCAGGATGACGCGCCCGCGATGGGAAAGCCAGTAGCCCGCGGAGGCGGCCGCGATGCCGGCGCCGATCACGATGAAATCGGCGGTGTTCGACACAGATGAATGCATGTGGTGAAGTTTTGATTCGACCTTACGGAGATTATCCGAAATCGACCGCTCAGTAGGGATTCCGTTCCCCTGGTATGGCGTGAATTGCTGCCATCTTGTTCCCCATTGTCGCGGGACCATACCCGGCATTTCCAGAGGCACTCCGCCAGAGGGATGCAGGAGCGTCTGTAACTCTATGATTTATATCAGTAGTGTCCCAACGTTTACACGTTGAAGGTTCGTAAGTTAATGAATTTATTGCCATATTCGGTCATTTTGTCTGGTCTCGATTTCAACTTTGATTTCG
>CAITPF010000155.1 GCA_903894155.1 uncultured beta proteobacterium
CTCCCTCCTTCCCGCGCAAGCGGTGGCCGAAGGCCAAGGTGGGAGTGGATGTCAATTAAACGTAACTTTACTCATGCTCAACCATGGTGAGCGTAACAATCCGGTAACAATTTCTGTCTAAAATGCCGATGGCTTGAGTGGCAGCGCCACGCAAGGCAGGCTGGCATCGTTGTGGTCCAAGGTACGCGTTGGCAACTCTTTGCTTTATCAACTCCAATCGGATCATCCGTCCAAAAGTGAAGAGCCCAGAAGATGCGAGTTGTCCGGCAGGCATTGATTTTGCTGCCTTTGGTGCTGGGCGCATGGGCTGCCAGCGTCAACGCGCAGGATTCCACCACGCGGGTTGAGCTCGCGCAGGGCGTCAGCGGGCTGAAGTCTCCCATCGTCGATTCCTCGGACGACTGGAGCGTTCACGGGCAGTTCACGTTCGTCGGTCAAACGTATCCGACCTTCACTTCGCCCTATCAGGGTCAGAACAGCCTGACCCCGACGACCAATAACGCACAAACCACTGACTTCACGCTGTTTCTTGGTCGCAGGCTCTGGAAAGGCGCCGAATTCTTCGTCAACCCCGAGGTCGACCAGGGTTACGGGCTAAGCAATACACTGGGTGTCGCCGGATTTACAAGCGGCGAGGCGTACAAACTCGGATCAAAAGACCCTTACCTGCGCGTGCCCCGCGCCTTCATCCGCCAGACAATCAACCTCGGTGGCGAGACGATTGATCTGCCTGACCAGCCCAACCAGTTTGCCAAGCAGATCACGGCCAACAACATTGTGATTACCGCGGGTAAGTTTTCCGTCGTCGACATCTTCGACACCAATACCTACGCGCACGATCCGCGCAGCGATTTCCTGAACTGGTCCGGTATCGATTCAGGCGCCTTCGACTACGCAGCCGATGCCTGGGGGTATACCAACGGGGTGGCGGTCGAGTGGACACAGGATTCCTGGACATTGCGTGGCGGCTTTTTCGCCATGTCGACTGTCCCCAACACCACGACGCTCGACAATACGTTCCGTCAGTTCGAAGCCGTTGGCGAATTCGAACAACGCTACGAGATCGCCGGGCGCAAAGGCAAGATCAAGCTGCTCGGTTTCCTGAATCGCGCGGATATGGGCACGTATTCCGCTGCCGTCGACCTGGCCAGGCTGACCAACACGACTCCAGACACCGCCAACGTCCGCCAATATGCTTCACGCCCGGGCGCCGCCATCAACTTCGAGCAGGAAGTCACGCCAACCGTGGGCGTGTTCGCGCGCGCCAGCATGAACAACGGCGCATACGAGGCTTACGATTTCACCGACATCAACCAGTCCGTGGTGGCTGGCGTCTCGATCAAGGGCAATGCCTGGGGTCGCGGCCAGGATACGGTCGGCCTGCTGCAAGTCTTCAACGGTCTCTCGTCCCAGGCCCAGGCGTACTTCGGCGCAGGGGGCATGGGTATCCTGATCGGCGACGGCCATCTCAATTACGGGATCGAACGCATCTCTGAAATCTACTACAACATGGTGCTCACGAAGCACTTTGCCGTCGGCCTGAACTACCAGTTCGTCGTCAACCCGGCCTACAACCGCGATCGCGGCCCGGCCAACGTCTTTGGAATCCGGGTGCACGCCGAGTTCTAGCCTCGCAGATTTGGTAAAGTTCCACCTCTGGGCAATTGCCTAGGCATCAGAGGGGACAAGCGGTGACATCACATGAAACAGCGGGCCACGTGGCGGTCGTAACGGGCGGCGCCCGCGGTATCGGGCTTGCCATTGCCAAATGGTTCCTCGCACACGGGTATCGGGTCGCGCTGATCGACATCGACGCGGCCACCTTGCGCCAGACCGAACAGGATCTCGGCAACCTTGAGCATGTCCTCGCCCTGCACTGCGACGTCTCGGTCCCGCAGCAGGTCTCGGGGGCGATCGCGCACGTCGAAGCACGGTTCGGCCGCATCGACGCGCTGGTCAACAATGCTGGGGTGGCCGTATTCAAGCCGATCGTCGAGACAACCTTCGAGGAATTCCGCCACGTGCTGGGCACCAACCTCGACGGCGCATTCCTCTGCTCGCAGGCCTGCATCCCCGTGATGCGCAAGCATGGCAGCGGCAGCATCGTGAATATCGCCTCGATCTCCGGCCTGCGCGCCAGCACCCTGCGGGTCGCCTACGGCACCAGCAAGGCCGCGCTGATGCACCTGACCAAACAGCAGGCGGTCGAACTCGGCACGATCGGCATCCGTGCAAATTGCGTGGCGCCGGGCCCGGTCGACACCGAAATGGCCAAGCTCGTCCACAGCGTTGCGATCCGCTCGGATTACTACGACACCATTCCGCTCAACCGCTACGGCACCCCGGAAGAAATCGCCAACGCCGTCGGTTTCCTGTGCAGCCCTGCCGCCAGCTTCATCAATGGCCAGTTCCTGGCCGTTGACGGCGGTTTCGACGCCTCCGGCGTCGGCATTCCCACCCTGAGGAAGAACCTGTCATGAAACAACCTTATATCGTCGGCTGGGGCCACACCCCGTTCGGCAAGCTCGACGCCATCGATCTTGAGCAATTGATTCGCGACGCGGCCCTGCCGGCCATCGAGTCGGCGGGACTCGAGCCCAAGGATATCGATGCCGTGTTCATGGCCCACTTCAATGCCGGGTTCGCTGCACAGGATTTCAGCGCAGCGCTCGCCGGTGTCGCCATCCCGGAGCTGCGCCACACCCCCGCCGTGCGTCTTGAAAATGCCTGCGCGACGGGATCTGCCGCGATCTGGGCGGCCATGGATGCGCTGGGCAGCGGACGCATCCGCAACGCCCTGGTCATCGGCATGGAAAAAATGAACACGCTGTCCAACCAGCAGATCGGCGAAACCCTGCTCAAGGCGTCCTATGTCAAGGAAGAGGCCCATACGCCGGGCGGCTTTGCCGGCGTCTTCGGCCTGATCGCGCAGGATTACTTCTCGCGCTTTGGTGACCAATCCGATGCCCTGGCGGCGATCGCCGCCAAGAATCACGCCAACGGCGTCCACAACCCCTACGCGCACATGAAGCGCGACCTGGGTTTTGATTTTTGCCGCAATCCGTCTGATAAGAATCCGTTCGTCGCGGGCCCGCTCAAGCGCTCGGATTGTTCGCTCGTCTCGGATGGCGCCGCGGCGCTCGTGCTGTCCATGGAGCCCTTGCCGGGCGCAAAATTCGCACCCGTTCGCTGGCGCTCGCGCACGCAGGTCAATGAATTCCTGCCGCTGTCACGCCGCGATCCGACGCGCTTCGAGGGCGCCGCGCTCGCCTGGGGCAAGGGCCTGGCCGCAGCCGACGTCAAGCTCGCTGACCTGAATTTTGTCGAAACCCACGATTGCTTCACGATCGCCGAGATGCTCGAGTACGAAGCCATGGGGCTGGCCCCCCACGGCCAGGGGGCCCGCGTGATCCTTGATGGCGTCACGCGCAAGGACGGCAAGTTGCCAGTCAACCCTTCGGGCGGCCTGAAATCGAAAGGCCATCCGATCGGTGCGACTGGCGTCTCGCAGCATGTCATGGCAGCCATGCAACTCACGGGCGAGGCGGGCGACATGCAGATTGCCAACGCGCGTCTGGGCGCGGTCTTCAATATGGGCGGCGCCGCCGTGGCGAACTACCTGAGCATTCTGGAGACGGTGTGAACGCTGCGCAAGTCACCAACCTGGCCAACCTGCTGGCCAGCACGGCGCGCCTGTACCCGCATCACCCTGCCCTCATCGCGGGCGATCGCACGTGGACCTGGTCCGAGATCGACGCACGCGTCAACGCCATGGTGGCAGCCCTGCGCGCGATGGGCATCCGCAAGGGCGACAAGATCCTCATGCAGTCGCGCAACAACGTGCAGATGTTCGAGTTCTGCTGGGTGGCGTTTCGCATGGGCTGCGTCTGGGTGCCGACCAACTTCCGTCTCACGCCGCCCGAGGTCGCTTACCTGGGTGCCTCGAGCAACGCCGTGGCCATGGTGGTCGAGGACCTGTTCCCCGAGCACACCGACGCCGTTCGCGCCGAATCCCGCGATTTGCGTCACGTCATCACAATCGGTTCGCCACGCAGTGGCGAGCACAGCTATGAAGAGCTGATTGCCCGTCACGCGGGCGCGCCCTCCCAGCCCGAAACCGTCGAGGCAGGCGACCCGCTCTGGTTCTTCTACACGTCTGGCACCACGGGCAAACCCAAAGCCGGAATCCTGACGCACAACCAGATGGACTTCGTCGTCAATAACCACCTGGCTGACCTGATCCCCGGCACGTACGAAACCGACCGCTCGATTGTCGTGGCACCGCTTTCGCATGGCGCGGGCATCCACGCGCTGCTCAACGTGGCGCGGGGTGCTGCATCGATCCTGCTGCCGAGCGAGAAGTTCGATCCCGAAGCTTTCTGGCAACTGGTCGAGCAACATCGCGTGACGAACCTGTTCACCGTGCCCACCATCGTCAAGATGCTCGTCGAGCATCCGGCGGTCGACCAGTACGACCACAGCTCACTGCGCTACGTGATCTACGCCGGGGCGCCCATGTACCGCGCCGACCAGAAGCTCGCCCTGCAAAAACTCGGCAAGGTTCTGATTCAATATTTCGGGCTTGGCGAAGTGACCGGCAACATCACCTTCCTGCCCCCGCACATGCATTCGGCTGACGACAGCGATCCCAACGCGCACATCGGTTCGTGCGGGTTCGTTCGTACCGGAATGGAAGTCGCGATCCTGGATGACAAGGGCCACGAGATCCCGCTGGGCGAGATCGGCGAAATCTGCGCGCGCGGGCCTGCAGTGTTCGAAGGCTACTACGGCAACCCGGAAGCGACCGCCAAGGCGCTGCGGGGCGGCTGGTTCCATACGGGCGACCTCGGCCGCATGGACGATCGGGGCCTGCTTTACATTACGGGCCGCGAATCCGATATGTATATCTCGGGCGGCTCCAACGTCTATCCGCGCGAGGTCGAGGAAGTCCTGCTCACCCATTCCGGCGTGGCCGAGATCGCCATCGTCGGTATGCCGGATCCCAAATGGGGCGAAATCGGCGTAGCAGTCGTGGTTCGGCGGGCCGGTGTCGATCCGGTCGACGAGGCTGCCCTGCTTGGTTTTCTCGAAGGCCGCTGTGCCGAGTACCGCTGGCCGCGCCGCTTTGTTTTCTGGGATGTGATGCCCAAGTCCGGCTACGGCAAGATCGTCAAGAAAGATATCAAAGTGCTGCTGGTCGAGCGCGGCGACATCGAAGACATGAAGTTGCAGTAGATTGAGGCTTGCCGGTCAGGAAAATTCCCGACCCGGCATGCATCCCTGCACAGCCGCTTGCGCTCGCGGTCATCGGCGAGCCCGCGCCCAGGATTGCAATCCACGATAAGGCCCAGAGCATGACTGAACCAACCGCAGAGCAGATTCCGCCTTTTGGCCTTGCAGGCATTTGCGATTGCCATGTGCACGTTTATCAGCCAGCGTCGCAGTTCCCGTTCTGGCCAGGCCGTCATTACACACCGGCAGACGCCCCAATCGAACAGATGCGCGCCCTGCATCGTGCCATCGGGGTCGAGCGCGCGGTCATCGTCCACCCGAGCCCCTACGGCACCGATAATTCCAGCCTGCTGTGGCTGCTCAACACGCTTGGGGCCAGCGCACGCGGCGTTGCGGTGATCGACGAGCACACGACGCGCGAAGAACTCGACGCCATGCACAAGGCGGGGGTGCGGGGGACACGCCTCAATCTCGAGACGCGCGGGCAGCGTGATCCGGATTTTGCACGCAAGCAAATTCTGCGCACGGTTCAGCAGACAGCGCATCTCGGCTGGCATGTGCAATTGTTCGTGAACCTTAGCGTCATTGAGGGGCTGCACGACTCGATCATGTCATTGCCGTCGATGGTGGTGTTCGACCATTTCGGGCGTCTGGATGCCACAGCAGGCATGCAGCAGCCCGGGATGGATTCCCTGCTGTCGCTGGTGCGCGCTGGCCGTGCCTATGTGAAGCTTTCGGCGCCCTACCGCGTATCGGAGCATCCGGACTACGGTGACGTTGCGCCCTTTGCCCACGCCCTGATCGAGGCGAATCCGGAGCGCATGGTATGGGGTTCGGACTGGCCGAATTCGTTCCCGCCCAAGGGGACGGTGCGTAAGCCCGAGATCCCTGAACCTTTCCGGGCTGAGGACAACCTCGCGGCGATCCGCCGCCTGGCCGGCTGGGCAGGCAGCGCCGGGCGCGCCAGGAAGATCCTGGTCGACAACCCGGCACGGCTTTACGATTTTTAGCCTGCTGCGTCAGGCCCAGGCCTTGGTAGGTCAGGTCCAGGCCTTGCTACGTCACGCCCAGGCCTTGGCACGTCAGGCCCAGGCCTTGGCACGTCAGGCCCAGGCCTTGGTACGTCAGGCCCAGGCCTTGCTACGTCAGGCCAGGACCCGCTGCGGTCTGCCAGCACCCTACTTCGTGAGCCCCTGGCTGACGAGCCAGTTCTGGACGAGTCCGGCGATCTGGTCCGAATTGCGATCCATCATCATCATGTGGCTATTGCCCTTGATGCCGGCATCGGGGAGTTTGATGACCGTGGTCTTGCCGCCAAGCTTATTGACCTCGGCGCGGAATTGCTCCTGTTTGCCGAAAATTCCAGTCCAGAACGGCAGCGTATTGATGTAGTCACCCCAGACCCAGAGCATCGGAATGTTCTTGAGTGCGCTGATATCCGTCTTGGTCGGATCTGGCGTGCCGCTTGGTTCCACGAGCACCAGCGCCTTGACCTTATCCGGGTTGTTCAGCGCAGCCTGGATGCCGAAGTTGCCACCCTGGCTATGAACCACGACCACACACGGGCAGGCCTTCTGCACATAGGCGTCATAGGCTTTCTGCGTCACGCCGTCGTTGCTGACCCAGCGCGGGATTCCCTGCTTGATGAACTGGTCGAACGCTTCGGTCGGGAATTGCGTGCCCGCGTTGGCCACACGTTGCTTCGGGTCTGTCGCGTAAGCCGTGCCGATCCGGAACAGTTCCCAGCCTTCCTTCTTGGTGCGGAACATGGGCTCGGTCGTGAAGATCTGCGGAAAGCGTGCCCACGAGGCGCGGCCGCGCTCGACGGCATCGCTGACATAGGTATCCCAGCCAGCTTTCAGGAAATACATTTCCCAGCCCGGCCTGCCATCGGGCTTGGTTTCCCAGGTCACCCCGGCCAGGCCGCCGCCATGCCACAGCAGCAGCGGCACCTTGCCTTTTGGCTGGGCAAGCTTCGTGTAGTGGACGTACATCTGCTCGACCTCGAAATCCCCGTTCGGGTCAACCTTGAGCGGCGGCGCGCCCGGACTGAAAATAATCTCCTGCGTCGGTAACCCGGTGAGCGTCACCTGACGCCCGCCGACGTGGTACGACCCGACGTCGCTCACCACGAGGTCGCCCGCGCAACCAGACAAGGTCAGTGCGGTGGCAACGGCGGCGCCAGACGCGAGTAAACGAATGCTTTTCATGGTGTTGTCTCCTGGATTTGGATGAACTGGCCTGCACAATTGTTGTTCTGCTACTGGCCAGCTGGCAAACTGCATGCCACAACCGGCTTGCCGGATGATTCCCACCGGGGACTGCGGGTGTGGCAAAGGCCCGCAATCGCTATTAACTGGCGGAGCCTAGCGCTGATCGTGCGAGTGAATCTGCAGCGCCTCGAGAAAGCGTGAAACCATGTTGTAGGCGCCCACGGTCGCCGTCAATTCAACGATCAGGCGATCGGTGAACACCGCGCGCAACGCTGCGAACACGGCATCCGGAACCTGGATCCCTTTGGTCATTGCATCGGTATACGCGAGCACCGCGCGTTGTGTCGGATCGAACTTATCCGAAGATTCCCAGCCGTTCAGATCGTCGAGCTGCGCCTGGGTGACACCCTCGCGCAACGCGATTGGCGCATGCTGCTCGGCTTCGTAGGGCGCACCGTTGATGACCGCCACACGCATGATGACGAGTTCGCGAAGCGCAGCGGGCAGCGAGCTTTGCTGCCGGATCGCGGTGAGAAAGTTGAGCCAGCCGCTTGCCACGGGCGGGCTTTGCAGCAACATCTGGTAGAGGTGAAGCACACCGCCGCGCTCGGCGACGATGCGATCGACCAGCGGCTTGGCTTCGGGGTTGTTGAGGTCGGCGTAGGGGATGCGAGCCATGTCGTATTGTCTCTTGTTGGTTGATCAGGCGTGAAGGACGCCCTCGAGGTCGCGCGACGATCGTGGCGGAACCGGCGAGAACGCATCGTTGAGGATACCAACTAGCCCTTCGTATGTCACTTCGCGCGGATTCGGCAGCACCTGGCGTGAATTCGTCATGCCATCCCGGGCGATATCGGGAATGCCACTGCGCGGGATCCCGAGGTCGTCGACGTAGCGGGGAATGCCGATATCGACGGATAGCCGCTCGACCGCCACGATCGCGCGCTCTGCCGCATCGCGTTCGGAAAGTGCAGCGACCTGCTCGCCCATGGCACGCGCAATGTCGGCGAACCGCGAAGTTGCCGCAACGAGGTTGTACTTCATCACGTGCGGCAACAGCACCGCGTTGGCAATGCCATGGGGAATGTTGTAGAGGCCGCCCAGCGGCATCGCCAACCCGTGCACCATGCCGGTGGCCGCGCTGCCAAATGCCAGGCCGGCGTAAAGACTCGCGGTGAGTACGTCCTCGCGCGCTTCGAGATTTGCGCCATAGTGCACGGCGGTGCGCAGCGAGCGCGATAGCCTGCGAATGGCCTCGAGCGCAAAATAATCGGTCAGGGGCTGGGCGAATCGGGACACATACGCCTCGATCGCGTGCGTGAGCGCGTCCATGCCCGTCGCTGCGGTGATCTTGCCGGGAAGGCCAAGCGTCAGCTCTGCATCCAGAATCGCACAATCGGCCATCAAATAGCGGCTTACGATGCCCTTTTTGGTATGCAGGCTTTTCAGGCTGAGCACCGCCACGTTCGTGACTTCGCTGCCGGTTCCTGCCGTCGTGGGGATGAAAATCTTCGGCAATCCGGCACGGGGGACCTTCTCGATGCCAAGGTAATCCTCGGTCTTGCCGCCATTGGTCGCGATCATCGATGCGCACTTGGCGGTATCGATCGGGCTGCCCCCGCCCAGCCCGATAATCAGGTCGATGCCCTCGCTCGCGACGAAACGCGCGCAGGCGTCGACACTCTCGACGCTCGGGTCGGATTCGACATTGCTCCAGACCCTGACATCGGTACCGGCAAGCAGCGATACGACGCGATCCGGAATGCCCGTCTGGAGCAGGCCGGGGTCGGTCACGATCAGCACGCGCGTGCCGCCGAGCCGCGCGACTTCCTGCGGCAATGCGCTGATCGAACCGCAGCCCTGGATCAGCCGATTGATATTGTGAAAGATGAAATTTTGCTGCATAGGCACCTGCGGTTATTCATTGGCACCTGCGGTTACTCATTGACTTCCCGCGCCCCGAACAACGGGCTTGCCGCGCACCAGGTCAATCAGTCAATCAGTCAATCAGTCAATCAGTCAATCAGTGTAATTTTTAATGACGGCGGAGTCGTCCAGCTTTCCCAGCCCATGCGAACTTGCCTCGATATATTGCAGGAAGGCCGCGTGCGCCATTGGCGCAGCAAACGTGGCCTGCCGCGCGGCATCCAGCACCAGAGTCATGTCTTTGACGAAAATATCCACGGCCGACGTGACATCATCAAAAGCCTCGTTGACCATGCGCGGGCCGCGATCCCCGAGCATCCACGACGATGCGGCGCCGCTCTTGAGAATCTCGAGTGTGGTGTCCAGCGGCAAGCCGTTGCGTTTGGCCATTGCCAGCGCCTCGGCCGCAGCCGCAATGTGCACGCCGCACAGCAACTGATTGATCACCTTCATCTGCGCGCCCTTACCGGGCTCGTCGCCCAGCACGAATATGCGCGCACCGAACGTGGCCAGCACCGGGCGAATCCGCTCGACCACTTCGGGCGCACCGCCCACCATCACGGTGAGCGATCCCTTCTGCGCGCCAACCTTGCCGCCCGTGACAGGTGCGTCGACCAGATGGATCTGCTTCGCGGCCAGGCGCACACCAAGCTCGCGCACATACTTCGGCGACATCGTGCTGCACGCAATGAAGACCGAGCCCGGTCGCAACACCGCGGCAAGCCCGTCCTGGCCGAAAAGCACATCCTCGGTCTGGGCATCGTTGACCACGAAGCTCACGATGACGTCACAGGCAGACGCCAGATCGGCGGCCCCCGTGGCGACCGAGCCCCCTTTCGCCAGCAACCAGGTCAGCGCTTCGGGATTGACATCCCGCCCGACGACGTTGAATCCCTTGGCCAGGAGGTTTGAGGCCACGCCCCGCCCCATGGCGCCCAACCCGATCAGCCCGACCGGGCTCCCCTTGCCAACTTGCTGTGTCATGTTGTTTCCTACATCCGGATCGTCAACGCCGGAACAAACGCAAACAGCATCAGGATGCCGATTGCGACGAAATAGAAAGGAATCAGTTCCTTGACGACTTCGCCCATCTTGACCTGCGCGATCGAGCTGGTGATGAAGAGCGTCGTGCCCACCGGGGGATGATACAACCCGATCGACAGGTTGATGATCATCATGATGCCCAGCTGCACGGTATCCATGCCGACGGCGCTGGCCAGCGGCACGAACATCGGGGTCAACAGCAAGACCGCTGCAGGAAGATCGATGAACATGCCGACCGCCAGCATGATGAAGTTCATCGCCAGGATGATCATCCAGGCATGCTTGAGCGAGTGCTGCGCCCAGTCGACGAAGGAAGCCGGCAACTGCTCGAAGGTCAGGATCCAGCCGATCACGCTCGAGGCCATGATGATCAGCATCACGACCGAGGTGGCGAGCCCCGCGTCGATGATCGAGTGCTTCAGACGCGCCATCGTCAGGTCGCGGTAAACAACGACTGAAACCATCAGCGCGTAGAGCGTCGACATCACGCTGACCTCGGTCGGCGTGGCGATCCCGAAGCGCAGGAACACGATGATCAGCACCGGAAGCGCGAGTGCGGGCGCCGAGTAATAAAGCTGTCCGTTGAAGCTCTTCCAGTTGAACGGCGTTTGATCCCGCGGAAAGCCGCGGCGACGCCCCTGGACGTAACACACGAGCATGAAGCCGGCGCACATCACGAGACCCGGGAGAATCCCGGCGACGAACAAGGCGCCGATCGACGCGTTGGACACCAGCGAGTAGATGATCATCGGAATCGAGGGCGGGATCAGGATATCGATCGTCGCCGCCGCGGCCAGGGTGCCGGCAGCAAACGCTGAAGGGTAGCCCAGCTTCTTGAGCCACGGAATCAGCAGCGAGCCGATTGCGGATGCGTCGGCAACCGCCGAACCCGACACGCCGCCGAAAATCGTTGACGACAGCACACCGACCTGCGCCGGCCCGCCGTGAAAGCGCCCCATCAGCGTGGTGAGCAAATCGATCAGGTGCTGGCCAAGCTTGCCCCCGACCATCAGCGAGCCGGTCAGCATGAAGAACGGGATGGCGATCAGCGGAAAGCTCTGCGTCTGCGTCACCAGTTGCGACACGATGAACTCGACGCCGAGACGATCGGACTGAATGAGCCCGATCTGTGCGCCGACGATCAGCGAGTGCGCGATCGGCAGGCCAAGCACTGCCAGAAAGAGAAATGCAATGAAGGTGGAAATCGAAAGCATGGCGCCCCCTCAGTGCCCGCTGGGCGCTTGGCCCAACAGTGTTTTCGGGGCCTCGGAACCCTTGGTGATCACCAGCCGGATGGCCTGCGAAAGCGAGGTAACGACCATCAGCACGAAAGCCGCCAGCATGCATGAATAGGTCACCGATGACGGCACCTGCAGCACCTGGGTGCGCTCGGTGCTCACGATCGGCATCAGCGTGTAGGTTCCCCAGGCGAGCGCTGAGTAGGCCGCCATGAGAATGAAGCAGTTCAGGACGACGATCACGCGGCGTGCCGGGACCGGAATGCGATCCAGAAACCAGGAGATCGCGATGTGCGAACCGTACTGTGCGGCGAGCACCACACCGGCCATCACCAGCCACGGGAACATCAGCTCCGGCAACTCGCCGGCCCAACTCAGGCTGCTGCCCGACAGATACCGCAAAAAGACATTGGTGGCGAGGATCAGGAACAGCAACAACGTCGTGATATAGATAATCACGCGGCAGAGCGTCTGAATCGACGCGTCAACCACGTCGCAGAGTCTGATCAATCCGTGACTCATAGAGAAGATTCCTTGATAGCGAAAAATGCCGAACAGCCAGCCGATGATCCGGCTGGCCTGTTCGGGTCTGACCTTGCGCGATTCGCTTACTTGGCGGAAGCCGCGCGAGCGGCGTCAACCACCTGCTTGACGAACGGGCCTTGCGGGCCAGTCGTCCATTTTTCGATGACCGGCTTGGTGGCCTCGACGAAAGGCGCGAGATCGGGGCTGTTGATCTCGATGCCCTTGGCCTTGAGTTCTCCCACGAGTTGCGCATCGGAATCCAGCGACATCTGGCGATTGAGCTTCGTCGCCTCGAGCGCCGCTTCGCGGATGATCTTGCGGTCGGCGTCCGACATCTTGTCGTAGCTGCGCTTGGACATCACGAACGGCGTCATTTCATATTTGTGCGCCGTCTGCGAAATGTACTTCTGGACTTCATACAGCTTGGAGGACCAGATGTTCATCAGGGGATTTTCCTGGCCATCCACGACACCCTGCTGGAGCGCCACGTAGAGCTCGGAAAACTTGATCTGCTCGGGCTCGGCGCCCAGCGCCTTCATGATGTCGATGGTGACGGCGTCCGGCGGGGTGCGGATCTTAAGCCCCTTCATGTCGGCCGGGGTCTTGATCGGGCGAACCTTGTTCGAGACATGGCGAATACCGTTATCCCAGTAACCCAGGACGATCATGCCCTTGTCTTCCGTCAGCTTCGCAAGCTGGTCGCCAGCCGGTCCGTCCATGACCTTCCAGGCATCCTGCAAGGTGGGAAACAGGAACGGCAGGCCGAAGGCCGAATATTCCGGGACGACCGTCGACATCGAGCCTTGCGAGTTGGCCGCGAAATCGACCGTGCCGCTGCGCAGCGATGTCAGAATCGGCACATCGTCGCCAAGCTGCGCGGCCGGCGCCACCTGCACGATATACCGCCCGCCGCTCTTTTCCTTCACCAGCTCGGCGAACTTCACCGCAGCCTCGTGCTTCGGGTTGCCGACGGCGGCGTTGTGGCCCAGCGTGAGCTTGGTCTGCGCAAACGCGCTGGTCGTAGCGACCAGCAACGCAGCGAGCGCCAGATTCTTGACTATTTTTTTCATGTTGATGTCTCCTTGGATATTTCTAGTCATACGGTAGCAGTAGCGGGGATCCGCGGGAATGGGTGTTTTCTACAACCAGGACTTGATCGAGGCGACCATCGCAGCAGTTGAGATGCCGTAACGGTCATGCAACGTGGGCAACGCCCCGGCACGCAGGAACTCGTCGGGCAGCGCGATCTGTCGAAACGCGGGGCTGACCCGGTTGCGCGCCAGCACCCCGGCCACGGCCTCGCCCAGCCCGCCAATGCAGGTATGGTTTTCCGCCACGACGACCAGGCGGCCACTGCGTGCGGCCTCCTGAAGGATGGTCGCTTCATCCAGAGGCTTGATGGTCGGCACATGGAGGACCGCAACATCGGCCGCCCCGCCCGCCATTTCCTTCGCCACTTCGAGCGCGCGCATCGTCATGATGCCGCTCGCGATGATCAGCACGTCCTTGCCGTCGCGCAGCAGCTTGGCGCGCCCCAGTTCGAACTTGTAGTCGTATTCATCGAGCACCAGCGGTACCTGACCGCGCAGCAGGCGCATATAGACCGGACCCTGGTGGGCGGCAGCGGCCGGCACCATCTGCTCCACATCCAGCGCATCGCATGGATCAATGATCGTCAGGCCCGGAATGCCGCGCATCATCGCCAGATCCTCAGTCGCCTGGTGGCTGGGGCCATAGCCCGAGGTCAGGCCAGGCAGCGCGCACGCGATCTTGACGTTCAGGTGCTCTTCGGCAATGACCTGATGGATGAAATCGTAGGCGCGCCGCGATGCAAAAACCGCATAGGTCGTCGCAAACGGCGTGAAACCTTCCTTGGCCATGCCGCCTGCCGCACCCATCAGCAGTTGCTCGGCCATGCCCATCTGGAAAAACCGCTCGGGATAGGCCTGCGCGAACAGATGCAGGTCGGTGTACTTGGAAAGGTCGGCCGTCATACCGACGATGTCCGGACGCCCCGCGGCCAATTCGACCAGCGCCTTGCCAAAAGGCGCCGCGCGCACGCGCTGGCCTTCCGAAGCAATGGAGGCGATCATCGCCGAGGTCGTGAGCCGGGGCTTGGCGGCGGCGGTATTCTGCGCGCTCATCGTGCGCCCTCCTCTTGTGATGCGTCGAGGATCGCAAGCGCCTCTTGCCATTCGGGCGGATCAACCCGGATGAAGTGATTCTTTTCGCGCTGCTCGAGAAAGGGAATGCCTTTGCCCATCAGCGTATCAAAGAGGATGACGCGTGGCCTGGGCTCGGTGAGCGCGCGGGCCGCGTCAAACGCCGCTGTCACCGCGCCGATGTCGTTGCCGTTGACGCGCTGAACGTGCCAGCCAAAGGCAGCCCACTTGTCGGCGAGCGGCTCGAAACCGAGGACTTTGTTCGAATTGCCGTCGGCCTGCTGGTTGTTGACATCGACCAGGCAAATCAAATTCGAAAGTGCGTGGTGGCCTGCTGACATCGCCGCCTCCCAGGTCGCACCCTCGTCGAGTTCGCCATCAGACATCGAGTTGTAGACGAACGCGGGATTTTTCTTCAGCCGCAAGCCCAGCGCCATTCCCACCGCGATCGTCAGCCCCTGGCCGAGCGACCCACCGGAAATTTCCATTCCCGGCGTATAGCTGGCCATGCCCGACATCGGCAGGCGACTGTCGTCGCAGCCGTAGGTCTCGAGCTCTGTCTCTGCGATGATGCCCGCCTCGATCAGCGCGGCGTAGTGCGCGATGGCATAGTGACCGTGCGAAAGCAGGAACCGGTCGCGGCCTTCCCAATCGGGATCGTCTCCCTTGTATACAAGCGCATGGCAGTAGGCCACCGCCAGAATGTCGGCCATGCCCAGCGCCTGGCCGATGTAGCCCTGGCCCTGCACTTCCCCCATGCGCAATGCATAGCGGCGGATGTTGTGAGCGTGCTGCTCCAGTGTCGTCATGGGAGGTGTGGTTCAGGATTGAAAGTGATGGATCGAGAAGAGTCAGGGATGGCTCGAGAAGAGTCAGCGATGCCCGCGCAGCGCAAGCGCAACGCGCGACCTGCATCGCTGGCGCCCGGCAGCGCAAGGCTGCGGGCAGGCTGCGCCTGACTGCAGGCGCGAAATGTCGACCGGGGCACTGGGTGTCTCCTGCAACTGCTTTGTTCGTATTCGGGGCCACCCGAAATTTTGTATTCGGGATCATCCAAGATTATTGTGGGATGCAACCAAGCCAACAAGCCGGTATAGTTCAAGCGGGCTTGAAAATAATTCTTATCAGGGTAAACCCATGCATCTCCCACCGTTCAAGGGTGTGCTGGCACTCGATGTCATCGCCCGCCTTGGCAGCGTCAGCAAAGCCGCGGAAGAACTCAGCCTCACGGTGTCTGCCGTCAGCCATCAAATCGCCAACCTCGAAGAGTTCGTCGGTTGCAAACTGTTTGAGCGCTCGCCACGCGGCCTGTCGCTCACGCCCGTGGGCGTGCGGTTTCATCAGGATGTCTCTGGCGCCCTCGACCTGATCGCCAGCGCTGCCCAGCACGCCCAGTCCGTCGATGCGGTCGAGGTGCTGCGCATCCACATCACGCCAACCTTTGCCTCGCTCTGGCTCATGCCGCGTTTGCCTGCGTTTCGCGCCCTGCACCCGGATATTCGCGTGGAGCTATCTGCCTCGCCTGGCGAATCCGACTTTACCCGCGCGGAAGTCGATCTCGATATCCGTTACGGCGCGGCCAACTGGCCCAACTTTCATGTCGAAACACTCTTTACCGAGCAAGTGATTCCACTGATCAGCCCAAAGCTTCAGGAAAGGCTGCAAATCGCGACGCCAGACGACCTCGTCGGCCAGGACCTGATCTTTTCCACCGTCAATCTTGTGCAATGGCCACGCTGGTTTGCCGCAAATGGCGTGCCTGCGGCGCCTACGCGCTACGCGTTGAGTTTTGACCGGGCGTATATGGTGATCGATGCCGCGATCCAGGGGCTTGGGATCGCGCTGGATAGCAACCGCATGGCCGCGCCTGCCCTGCGGCGCGGCGACCTTATTCCGGTGTTTCCTGATCTCAGGGGAATTGAGGTGCAGGCGCATCACCTCGTATTCCCACGCCAGCACGGCCAATGGTCGCGCGTGGCGCGGTTTGTCGACTGGGTGCGCGGCGAAGCGCGCACCTAGGCAACGGCGATTGCGCTAGGCGGTCGGCCCCTTGTCGCCTGCCTTGTCGCCCGCCTTGTCACCGCCCTCGTCACCCACTTTGTCACCGCCCTTGTCCGACGCATCGCCAGCAGGCTGATCTGCGGCCGGCGTGGCCGGCGTAGCGGGAGTAGCGGGAGTAGCGGGAGTAGCGGGAGTAGCGGGAGCAGCGGGCGTTCCAACTGCGGCAGCTGAAGGTGCAGCCCCAACGGCAGCTGAAGCGTTAGCGCCGCCGGTGACCTGCGCGGCCGTTGAAGCGTGAGCGCCGCCGGCGACCTGCGCGGCCGCTGAAGCCGCAGGCGCCGTGCCAGCTGCCGCCGCGCGTGCAGCAAGGCGAGCCGCCTTCTTGGCCGCCTTCTTGCGATCGCTCTTTTCCTCGAGACGCGCAAAGAAGCCTTCGATCTCGACAAAGAACACCGGCACCAGCGCGACCGCCAGGCAGGTCGACGCGATCATGCCGCTGAACACCGTGACGCCGATCGAAACCCGCGCCGCGGCGCCGGCACCCGAGGAGGTCAGCAGCGGAACCACGCCCAGGATGAACGCGATGGAGGTCATCACGATCGGTCGGAACCGATCGTGCGACGCTTTGAGCGCCGACTCGACGAGCCCCATGCCGTCGCGCTTGGCCTCCAGCGCGACCTCCACGATCAGGATCGCGTTCTTTGAAGCGAGCGCAATCATCAGCACCAGCCCGATCTGCACGTAGATGTTGTTCGGCATGCCCAGAGCAAGCAGCGCAGTGACCGTGCCAGCAAGCGCAAGCGGCACCGCCGTAATGACCGGCAGCGGCGCGACCCACGATTCATACTGGGCAGCCAGCACGAGGTAGACCAGCAGAATCGACAGGGCGAACACCAGGACGACCGTGTTGCCAACCAGTTTTTCCTGATAGGACATGGCGGTCCATTCGAAGGCAGCGCCATCCGGAAGAACCTCGCTGGCGACCTGCTCCAGCACTGTCAGCACCTGCCCCGAACTGAACCCATCGGCCGCAGCCCCAAGGACTGCGGCCGTCGGGTAGATGTTGTACTGCGAGGCGATGGCCGGGCCTGTCGTCTCCTCCAGGTCGATGAAGGACCCGAGCGGCACCATTTCGCCCGTTTTGCTCTTGACATAGAGTCGGCTGATCTGGTCGGGCGTTGCGCGCGCAGCACCATCGGCCTGCACATAAACCTGATAGGTCTGGCCGTACTTGAAGAACTGGTTGACGTACGTCGACCCCACGGACGCCTGCAGCACGTCATACGCATCGCCAAGCGCGACGCCGAGCGTCTCGGCCCGTGCCGGATTGAACGTCAGCTTTAACTGCGGCACGTTATTGCGAAACGGCGAAAACGCAGCCAAAATCTCGGGGCGTTTCATCGCAGCTGCAACGAAATTTTCCGTGATGGTCTGGAGCTTGCGGTAATCATTGCTGCCGTCGCGCAACTCGATCTGCATCTGGAAACCGCCTGATAACCCAAGGCCCGGAATCGCGGGCGGCACCAGCACGCGCGCCTGAACCTCCTGGACACTCAACAGCTCCCTGGCGATCGCCAGATAAATCGACTTGAGATCCTGACCCTTGGCCTTGCCCCGCTCCCCCCACGGTTTCAGGATGACATACATCACGCCGGTGTTGGATTGCGGCGCATTGTTGTTCAGCGCGTTCACGCCCCCGATCGTCACGATCGTATCCACGCCTGGTATGGCGTGCACGATTTTGCTGACCTTTTCCATGCCGTCATAGGTTCGCCCCAGCGACGAGGCATCGGGCAATGCGGCCGATACGATCAGATAGCCCTGATCTTCGTTCGGGATGAATCCCGTGGGCAGGTAGATCAGGCCGCCGATCGATCCTGCAATCAGGATCGTTCCGACGAACGCAGCGATCCGGCTGTGCTCCATCAGGTGATGCATGAGGCGTGCATACCAGTTCGAGATCGCCTCGAAACGCTCGTCGAACTTGCGGTAGAACCAGTTCTTGACCCTGCCCTCTTCGTGGGGGGTGATGAACTGGGCGGCCTGTGTCGGCTTGAGGGTGACCGCGTTAATGCCGCTGATCAGCGCCGTTGCCGCGATCACCAGTGCAAATTGACGGTACATCTGCCCGGTGATGCCGGCAATGAACGAGGCCGGCAGGAACACAGCCATCAGAACCAGCGTAATGCCGATGATTGGCCCCATCAGTTCGGTCATGGCGTTGATGGCGCCTTCGCGCGGCGTCTGGCCATGTTCGACCTTCTTGGCAACGCCCTCCACCACGACGATCGCATCGTCCACCACAATCCCGATACACAGCACGATGGCAAAGAGCGTCAGGAGGTTGATCGAGAACCCCATGCCCGCCATGCACGCAAAGGCACCAATGATGGTCACCGGCACGGTGGTTGCAGGGACCAGCGTCGCGCGCCAATCCTGCAGGAAGATCATGATGACCAGCAGCACCAGAATGCCGGCCTCATAAAGCGTGTGATAAACCTCGTTGATCGACGCCGTGACGAAAGTCGTGGTGTCGAAAGGGATGCTCCAGGAGATCTCCTTGGGGAAGGTCTTGGCCATCCGACCCATTTCGTCGCGCACCGCCTTGCCGACCGCGATCGCGTTGGCCGACGGCATCTGGTAGATCGCAATACCCGCAGCGGCCTTCTCGTCGAGCTTGAAGAACTGCCCGTAATTCTGGCTGCCCATCTCGATACGCGCGACATCCTTCAAGCGCGTGATTTCACCCTTATCGGTTGCCTTGAGGATGATTTCACCAAACTGCTCCGGTGTATCGAGCGCGCTGGTGACGTTGACGGTCAGCTGGAAATCCTGCCCCGGCGGGACTGGCGGGGCACCAATCTGGCCAGCCGCCAGCATGACGTTCTGACGGTTGATCGCCAAGATCACGTCTGAGGGAGCAAGACTTCGCGCCTTGAGCTGGGCCGGATCGATCCAGATCCGCATGCTGTAGTTACCGACACCAAACACGTTGGCAGCGGCCACGCCCGGGATGCGGGCAAGGCGGTTTTGCAGTTTGAGGTTGGCAAAGTTCGACAAAAAGAGCGCATTCTGGTCCGGATTGGACGAGGTCAGCGTGACGATCTGCAGGATCGCCGTCGACTGCGTCTTCGTCGTCACCCCCTGCTTCTGCACAGCCTGCGGCAGGGCCGGCAAGGCGATCGCGACGCGGTTCTGGACGTTGACCTGCGCAAGATCGGGGTCGGTGCCCACCTGGAACGTCACTGTCAGCGTGTAGCTGCCGTTGTTCGTGGAATCGGACTCCATATAGAGCATGCCATCGACGCCGTTAACCTGCGTTTCGATGTTGCTCGCGACCAGTTGCTGAATCAGCGAAGCGCTGGCGCCGGGCCAGGAGGTCGTCACCTGGATGGTCGGCGGCGTCATGGGCGGGTATTGCGCGATCGGCAGCCCGAAGATCGAGACGGCGCCGATCAGCATCGTGATCAGCGCGATCACGTTCCCAAGAACTGGGCGCTCGATGAAATATTTTGAAAGCATAGGTATCCCGTTGCCCTTGGCGTGTTACCGAGCGGGCAAAGGATCGATCGTGGCAGTACTGGGCGCCACCACCTGACCTTCACTGATATTGATGAACCCGTTTATCACGACATCGTCTGTTGCGGCGAGACCTTTGGTCACGTCGACGAGCGGACCGAACTTCTGGCCCAGAGTGACGTTGCGCCGCGAGACTTTCTTATCCGCGCCCATCACGAACAGGAAAGAACCCTGCTGATCGGCGAGCAGGCTGGTGCCGGGCACCAGGATCCCCTTACGCGGTTCGCCGTACTGGATCATGATCTTGGCGTAATAGCCCGGCAAGAGCGTGATGTCTTCGTTGCGCATCTCCGCGCGCAACTGCAGGGCGCCCGTGCTGGTGTTGAGCTGGTTGGCTGCGAAATCCAGAATTCCTTCGTGGGGGAAGGCCTTCTCGCCCTGCAACTGCGCAAAAATCGGCAGCGTGTTGACCACCGACCTATCCCCCGCGCTGGTGCGGCGGTACTTGAGCAGATCGCGTTCGTTGATCGAGAAGTAGATGTAGATCGGGTTGATGCGCTGGATCACCGCGAGTTTCACCCCCTGTGGGCTTGCACCCAGGTAGTTCCCCACGTCGATCAGGTGGCGTCCCATCAGGCCGTCGAACGGCGCGCGGACCTCGGTGTAGCCAAGGTTGATCTTGGCAAGCTTCAGGTTGGCTTCCGCCTGAAGGAAGGAAGAAGTCGCCTTGTCGACCGCAGCCTGCGAAGTCGCGTTTTCCTTGAGCAGGGATTTCTGACGACCGAGTTCGATCTTGGCCTCGTCAAAGACCGCCTGCGTCAGGTTGACCTGCTGCTTATACTGATCCTGCTCGATGATGAACAGCAGCTTGTCTTTCTTGACATAGGCGCCGTCGTCGAAAAGGATCTTGGTCAGATAGCCAGGAACGCGCGCATCGAGATTGACCTCGAGCAGCGCGGAAACATTACCGTCGAAAAGATCGTAACTGCGGATATCCTGAGACAGAGGCTTGGCAACTGTCACAGCAGGTGCTGGCGGCGCCGGCGGGGCCTTTTTCTCGCAACCGCCCAGGGCAAGAGCGACCGTCACGGCCAGCACAACAGACACTTTGCGCATGATCGGTAGTTTGAAGGTCGTGCTCATTGAGTCTTCTCGCTTGGCTTGACTAGACGCGGATCGGCATTGTTGATCAAAACCGTGCCCCAGTTGGTACGTTGCTGCATCTGCTCGACCATCTCGCCTGGCAGGGTCGGCACATCCAGGTCACCCGACCAGCCGCCGCCAAGTGACTTGAACGCACTGACATAGCCGAGCAGGATGTTGGAGTTGGACTGCACCAGCGACTCCTGCACCTGCAGCAGTTGCTGCTGTGCGACGATGACGGTGTTGTAGTCGTTCTGGCCCTGCTTGTAGCGATCCAGGGCAAGTGCCGCGGCCTGCTGCGCCGCCTTGACCGCACGCACCAGATCGGCGCTTGCGCTGCGCGACGTCGAGATCAGGATCAGCGAATCGTCGACTTCCTGTTGCGCCTTGAGGACCAGATTCTGGTAGTTGAGGATCGCCTGCTGGAACGCCGCATCCTGCACGCGAATCTGGTCATAGATCGCGCCGCGATAGAACAGCGGGAAGGTGAAGCTCGCGCCGATGTTGGTCGCGCGGTTGTCCCAGCTAAAGAGCGCGCCCTGGCTGGGCCCGCCCGTGTACTGCATTGTCTGAAAACCGAAGTATCCCGCCAGCGAGAAGCTTGGATACAACTGCGCCGCGTTGACCCCGATCAGCGCGGATTGCGAGGCGGCATAGTACTCAGCCTGGAGAATATCGGGGCGACGCCGCAGCAGATCCTTCGGGATGCCAACCTGCAACTCGGCCGGCGGCGTGAGCGTCCCCTGGATCGAACCGAAGTTTCGCTCGTAATACTCCGGCGGCTTGCCCAGCAGGATGCTCATGGCGTTCTGCGCCTTCTGCAAGCCCGCGACGAGTGGCGGAACCATCGACTTGGTTTGCTCGTACTGCGACTGCGCCTGGCTCAGGTCGAGCAGCGACGTGGCACCGTACTTGTAGCGCGCGCCAGCGATGCGCAGGCTCTCGGCCTGCAGGATCAGGTTCGCGCGGGCGACTTCGATCGATTGCTCGTAGTAACGGATGTTGACGTACGTATTGGCGACCTCGGCCGCGAGCGAGACATCCGCCGCGTAGTAGGTGGCGACCGCCGATTGGTAACTCGCCAGCGCGCTTTCGATGCCGCGCCGGAACTTGCCCCAGAAATCGATTTCCCAGTTGGCCGAGACCACCACGTTTTGCAGCGCACTCGTGCTCGAGGCGTTCAGGAACTGGTTCAGCACGCTGGGCTGGTTGGTTTGCTGCGCGGTGCCGCCCAGGCCAACGGTCGGCAACAGGGTCGCATCCGCAACACCCAGGGCCGAGCGTGCCTGATAGATGCGCACGGCCGCGGACTGCAGCGTGATGTTCTCACCGGAGGCCTGATTGAGGAGCTTTGTGAGCGTCGGATCGTTAAAGCTCTCCCACCACGCGACAGGATTCAGCGTCTTGGAGGTCTCCGTCTGGATGGCGTCCGTGAACTCGCCCTGAACCGGCGTCTTGTACTGATCCCCGGTCTGGGTGGCAGGGCGGGAGAAGTCCGGACCCACCATGCAACCGGCGAGAAAGGCCGACAATCCGACCGCAAAGGCGGCACGGAATAGCAGCATGGGACAAATTACCTGGAGTAGCTTCATGGGCAGATATTAAAACACTTTGCCGGCATTATCGCAGCCGCCGCAATGCCCGGCGTAATCGCCGGATTCAACCTGCAACGTGATGTGCTGGATATTGAAACGCTCGCGGATTACGTCATTGGAACGCTCGAGAATGACCTCACGATCAACGCCTTCATCGGCAAGCACCAGGTGGGCGGTCAGCGCGAAACTCGACGTGCCCATCGCCCAGACGTGCAGGTCGTGCACCGCACGGACTCCCGCTTGCGCCAGCAGCGCGCCTTCGACCTCGGCAAGACGGATATGGTCTGGCACGCCATCGAGCATCAGGTGCAGGGATTTGCGAAAGAGCGACCATGTTCCGATGAGGATGATGACGGCAATCGCAAGGCTCAGTGCTGGATCGATCCAGCCCCACCCCTTCCAGAGATACAGCGCGCCGCCCGCCACCACAGCCAGCGACACTAGCGCATCGCTCGCCATGTGCAGGAACGCGCCGCGAATGTTCAGATCCTGGCTCCCACCTGCCATGAACAACCAGGCCGTCACGCCATTGACCGCGACGCCAATTGCCGCGACGACCATGACGGTGACGGCCGCGATCGGCTCCGGAGTCGACAGCCGGATCACCGCCTCCCATGCCAGCGAACCCATGGCGAGCAACAGGACCACGGCGTTGATGAAGCTCGCGATGATCGTCGCGCGCTTGAGTCCGAAGGTGTGGCGCATCGTCGGACGACGCCGGCCCACGATGACCGCGACCCACGCCAGGGCAAGCCCGGCGACATCGCTCAGGTTATGTGCGGCGTCCGCGATGAGCGCCAGCGAATCTGCCCGCCATCCGTAGAGCGCCTCAACGACGGCGAACGCGAGATTCAGCGTAACGCCGATGGCGAACGCCCGGCCAAAATCCGCCGGCGCGTGCACGTGATGGCCAGGATGCGAATGCCCGGAATGCGCGTGCCCCGAAGGCGCGCCCTGCGGCCCGGCCTGGGCGTGCTCTGAATGCTGTTGCCCTGAGTGGGAGTGCGCTGCGTGCGCACGCCCGGGATGACTGCCTTCCTGCTCTGAATGCGCGCACTGCCCAGGGGCATGGTCATCCTGGCCATGATCTCCCTGGGCGTGGCCCGAGCCGGAATCGCCTACAGGCGCGCGCGGGTTCAATCGACCTTCGCTCCCGACATTTTGACGACCTCGGCCCACCGGACGATATCAGCGCGGTGCACGCGCTCAAACGCCCCGGGGCTGGAGTCAACCGCCGGCGTAATGCCCTGGGTATCGGTCAGCCAGGCTTTGAACACGGGCGTGCTGATGATCCGGATCACCGCGTCGCTCATTTTCGCAGCGATGGCAGGCGGCAGATGGGCCGGCCCGAAAAGACCGTACCATGTGCTGCTCTCAAACCCGGGAAGGCCGCAGCCCTCGGCCACCGTCGGAACATCCGGCAAGGCCTTGAGCCGGGTCGAGGTCGTCACTGCAAGCGCGATCACCTGGCCACCGTTGACCGCCGCGATCGACGGCGCGCTCTGATTGAAAAAGAAATCCACGTCGCCGGCGAGCAACGCAGTCATTGCAGGACCCTGCCCCCGGTACGGCACATGAACGGCGTCGATCTTCGCGGCATTGACAAACTGCGCCCCGGCAAGATGACCCGAGGCGCCATTGCCTGTCGACGCGTAGTTCAGAGCGCCAGGCCGCGTCCGCGCAGCGGCGAGCAAATCGGCGCAAGTCCGCAGGCCGGGATTCTTGCGCGGGTTGACCAGCAGCACGTTGGGCACATCGCCCAGCAAGGCGATGCGGGTGAAATCGCGCTCGACGTCAAACGGCAGGCTCTGGTAGAGCGCCGCATTGATCGCGTGCGTGCCCGCAGTGCCCAGCAGGAAGGTGTAACCGTCGGGCTGAGCCCGGGCGACGGCGTCCGACGCCAGGTTGCCGCCTGCGCCCGTCTTGCTGTCGACCACCACCGGCACGTTCAGGGCGGCAGTGAGCGCCTCGCCGAGCTTGCGCGCGTAGAGGTCGGTTCCAGCCCCATTTGGAAACCCGCCGATGATCGTGATGGCGCGGCTCGGCCAGGCCTGCGCGGACTGTGCCGGCATTGCAGATTGCCCCAGCGCCCCGGTCGCCGCGCACAGCGCAACCAGTCCCGCAACCAGTTTCCCGGACAAATGTCGCATCCTAGTCCTCCATGAAGTCAGTCACCGCGGTTCATGAGGCTGCGTCGCCCCGGTGTCCTCGCGGGCATTGCGTTCAACCTGCCGAACCGACCCCCGAAATGCGCCGGCAATGATCGAGCGATGCCTCGATGAGGTTATCGCTCGCCTCCGGCGTACGGAAGGCCGAATGCGCGGACAGCGTCACGTTCTCGATTCGTTCGAGGGGATGGCCTGCGGGCAACGGTTCGACATCGAAGACATCGAGCGCCGCATGGCCGATCTGGCCGCTTGCGAGCCCCTCGATCATCGCCGACTCGTCCACCAGCGCACCGCGTGCCGTATTCACCAGAATGACCCCGCGCCGCATGCGTGCGATGTTGTCGCGCGAGATAAACCCGCGCGTCTCGTCGTTGAGCAGCAAGTGCAGGGAAATCACATGGCTTTCGCGCAGCAGCGCGTCGAGGCTCACGAACTCGACGCCCGGGTGAGCCTTGGGGCTGCGGTTCCAGGCCAGCACGCGCATCCCGGCGCCGTTGCACAGGCGTGCCATCTCTGCCGCAATGCCACCAAACCCGACAAGCCCCACCGTCTTGCCTGTCAGCTGGATGCCCGCGGTGCGCAGCCACTGCCCGGCGCGCATCCCGCGATCCATCAGCGCGAATCCCTTGGCGGCCGTCCACATGAGAGCGAAGGCGCACTCGGCGACCGCCGTGTCGCCATACCCCTTGATGATATGGACCTCGATCCCGATCGCGGCGAGCTCTTCCGGATTCATGTAGGACCGGGCGCCCGTGCCAAGGAACACGACGTGCCTGAGCGCCTTGCACTGGCGGGCGATGTCGGTCGGCAATGCAGTATGGTCGACGATCAGGATCGCCGCATCGGCCACAACCGCAGGAATCTGCGCGGGCGTGATATCGGCCTGCCGGTTGACCACCAGTTCGAACTCGGCCGGCCTGTGCAGGCGATCCGCGACATCGGCAAGCGCCGGATTGGCATCGACAAAGATTGCTTTCATAAGAATATAAGGCTTCCGGGGGGATTGACTCAGGGCGACCTGCCGCCCCAGCCATCATAGCGGAGACAGCGCCCACGCCCACGGGCTTTCAGGATGAATCACCCGAATGAGGATGCCATCTTAACGGACAGCATGTTGTCAGAATGCTACGATTGCCCCATTCAGAATTTGCGTTTCCCCTCGCCGCCTGTTTCAACCATGAACCCTCGCCTGCATGTCGTCATCATCGGGGCCGGCATCGTCGGCGCCGCCAGTGCGTTCCACTGTCTGGAAGCCGGGCACCAGGTGACCCTGGTCGAACCCGGTGTGCCAGGCGACGAACAGGCCTCCAGTTACGGCAATGCCGGCTGGCTATCCTCGCATTCGGTGCTGCCGCAGGCCTTCCCCGGCGTATGGAGAAAGGTTCCCGGGTGGCTCATGGATCCGCTCGGGCCACTTTCGATTCGTCTGCACTATTTTCCCAAGGCGCTGCCCTGGCTCGTGCGCTACCTCGCCTCGGCCTGGACACACGTGCAAGTCGAGCGCACCGCACGCGCGCTGCGCACGTTGCTGGCCGGCGCCCCTGCCCTGCACCAGACCATGGCCGATGCCGCGGGCGTGGGATATCTCATCGAACGCCGCGGTGTGTTGCACGCGTTTCTCTCGCGACGCCACTTCGAGAAGGATGCCTGGGCCTGGGAAATTCGCCGCAACGAGGGAATCGAGTGGGAGGAGCTCGACGCAACCGCCCTGCAGGCGCAGGAGCCCGATCTCAGCCCGCACTACACCTTTGGCATTTATGCACCGGAAGCCGGTAGTTGCCGCAACCCCGGCGCCTACACCGCCGCACTGATCCAGTACGCCCAGGCGCGCGGTGCGCGACTCGTGCGCACCACGGCGACAGGGTTTCGAATCGACGAGGGCCGGTTGCGCGCCGTGCTGACCACCGAGGGCGAGATCGCCTGCGACCGCGCCGTCATCGCCGCCGGAGCACGCGCCAAGGCACTGGCACTCATGGCGGGCGACGCCGTGCCGCTCGAGACCGAGCGGGGCTACCATGCCGTCGTCACATCCGCTGCAGTCGGACCCCACACCCCGACGATGTTTGCCGACCGCAAGGTGGTCGTCAACCGGATGGAGCAGGGCCTGCGCATAGCGGGTCAGGTGGAGATCACCGATGCGGACGACACGCCCAACTGGAAGCGCACGGAAATCCTGCGCGAACACTTGCTGGCGATGTACCCCGGGCTACCCGCAAACCTTCCGGCCGAGCACATCAAGATCTGGATGGGATGCCGCCCGAGCACCCCGGACGGGCTCCCGTGTATCGGGGTTGCCACTGGCACGACAGACATCATCCATGCCTACGGACACGGCCACATCGGGTTGGTCGGATCGGCCCGCACCGGAAGGCTTGTCGCGCAGCTTGCCAGCGGCGCCACGCCCGAAATCCCGCTCAAGCCCTTCAGGCCCCAGCGTTTTCGCTAGGCAACCCAACCCGCGAGTCGGTGCGACCGAACCCGTCTGGCCCATCCCGGATCTTCCGAGAGAACATGTTCTACGGCATTACCGATCTCCCCGCCTACATCGTCGGCGCTATCGTCATCATTCTGCTGCCGGGCCCGAATTCCCTCTACATCATGACGACCGCGTCGCGCTGGGGTGTCGCAGCCGGTTACCGGGGCGCTGCGGGTGTGTTCGTCGGCGATGCGATTCTCATTGTGCTGTCGGCTGCCGGAGTCGCTTCAGTGCTCAAGACAAGCCCGAACCTGTTCATGGCCGTCAAATATGCCGGCGCGGGCTATCTGGCCTGGGTCGGGTTCGGGTTGTTGCGATCTGCAGCCTCAAGCTGGCTGCGGCGCGGTGCACCGGATGACGGCCAAGTCCAGGAGATCACCTCGGTTTCCCGGGGCTGCGGCAATCCGTTTCGCACGGCGCTCGTCGTCAGCCTGATGAACCCCAAGGCCATCCTTTTTTACATCTCGTTCTTCATCCAGTTCGTCACGCCAGGCTACGAGCATCCCGCACTGTCTTTCCTGATTCTCGGC
>CAITPF010000156.1 GCA_903894155.1 uncultured beta proteobacterium
GATCAGCAGGCTGCGACGACTGGGAAGGAAGGTTGATGCCTCGGATTTATTGACCATGATGTACCTCTTGAATGAGAAGTTAACTTCGTGCCAAACGATAGAGCGCCACCGGAAATGTTCATCGCGTGCCGCATTCCCCGGGAAGGGGGTGCGCGGCGATCGCTACGGTACGGGGGGCACCGCGACGACCGGATACGCAGTAATCATGCTAGCAGGCAAATGAACGTCTCGGTTACTGCTTCCCATTGGCCTGGATGTACGCGATCACCTTGTCCGCGGTTGAAATGTCGGCGTATCGACGACCGACGTCGCGCAGGTTGTCGTTGTGCGGGCCATCTTCATGGTCCCCGACACAGTCTTCCGGCACGATCGTGCGAAAACC
The DNA here is from genome assembly GCA_903894155.1 of uncultured beta proteobacterium. Taxonomy (GTDB): domain Bacteria; phylum Pseudomonadota; class Gammaproteobacteria; order Burkholderiales; family Burkholderiaceae_B; genus Zwartia. The sequence continues at coordinate 383 of CAITPF010000156.1, forward strand.
CCAGGAAAATGAATCGATCGTTGATGCCCGAACGCAACCGCTGGTTGTGCAACCGGTGATGATGACGGTCTGAACCCCTTCCTTGATGAAGTAGGGAACGACAGGTGTTTGAAAGAAGATCGACGGGCCGTGCTTGGACACGACGACGTCGTAGTCCTTGTCGTAGATTCTCGGTTCGAGTTGCGAGCCGGGGTGGTCATGACGGAACTCGTCGCATACCGCAGCGACCTTCCAGTATGGCCGATCGCGGTCGGACTTGTAGGACGTGAAACATGAGGCCACGGGGACGTTGTGCGCACGGGCCACCTTCAGCAGGCGGGCGGTGTTTTCAACGCCACGCATGATCAGGGGCGCGCCGCCAAGGGCAAATTGCTTGTCGGTGAAGGCCAGTTGAAAATCAACCACCACGATCCCGACCCGACCCTTCATCCCGACATCGCGGGCGCCATATGAGCGATTGATGTAGTCGTCCATTTACATTCTCCAGTTGCACAGAAACATTTAGGATGGAAGCTGCGGGACCACACCGGCTGATCGATGCTTGCGTGCATGCAAGATCGTATGGCCGGTCTTTCCGCAACGAGGTCAAATCCGGTCGCAAGGGGTACGCGACTCGTCCGCAGGACGGAGGACTTGTAAAAAAATTCTAGAGTGCGAACAAGTCCGATTAATATGAACTGGCAGCCAATTAATAGAATTTTCTGAACGAATCATGGACGATTTCAGCAGCATCGCTTCAAAACTGCCTAAATTCGACGTGCGCCAGATGCGGGTGTTCCTCTATCTGGCCGACGAGCTTCATTTCGGGCGCGCCGCGACCAGGCTTTGCGCGAGTCAGTCGGCGGTCAGCAGCACGCTCCATGCGCTCGAGGAAGCGGTGGGCATCAGGCTGCTTGAGCGATCAACGCGCCGGGTCAGGTTGACCGCGGCTGGCGAGGCCTTCGCGGCGGAGGTTCGCCTGGCGTTCAGTCATCTGCATCGTGCCTCGACCGCGGCACAGAATGCCGCCGAGGGGAAGCGACGCCTTCGCATTGGCTATAACGACTTTTCAATTACGGGCAAGCTCCCACTGCTGCTGAACAAGTTTCGCGCTGAAAACCCGACGATCACGCTCGACCTGCAATTCCTTCCGAGCCCCAGGCAACGCAATGCCTTGCTCGAGGGAAAGCTCGACATCGGACTGTTAATCGGCGAATTCAACACACACTCCGCGGAGTGCAAACTGCTTGAAGTAAATGATTACGTTGCGTTACTGCCCGATACCCACCGTCTTGCGAGGGTAGATTCCCTGCGCCTGATCGACCTGGCGGAAGAGTCGTTCGTGCTCGGGGACGAGGAGGCTTACAGCGCGTTCCGGCAGTCGATTTTCGAGTTATGCAACAACCGCGGATTTCACCCGCGCATCGAATTGATCGTTTCGAACACGATCGGCATATTCGGCATGGTCGCCGCAGGCGTTGGCGTAAGTATTTTTGGCAGTTGCGGACGCAATTTGGGGCGAGCGGGGGTCACCGTCAAGACACTCAAGGATGTCCAGGAGAAAATTCCGATTTATGCAAGCTGGATTGCGGATAATCCCTCGGATGCGTTGCGCGGTTTCAGGGACTTTCTCGCCGAACAGGATTTGCCGTAGGTGTAATGAGGGCTGCCTGGGGAGCCCTATTTTGCATTCGGGAAGATGATGAAGTCGCACGATCCCACCATGATGCTGGTCTTGGGATTGAGCGCCTTGCCGCCGCGGCTCTGCAACATCGAGAATTCCAGCTTGCCTTCCTTGTTGCGCCAGAAGGTGTAAATCTCTGTCTGGTCTTCACTGACGGCCAGTACCGAGATTTCGCTTTCGGTTGCCCGAATCGGCAGGATCTTCCCGCCATCGCGAACGACCGACATCATCTGCCTGCGCGAGTCGATGTAAAGAATATCGAGCTTGTCGCCGCCGGCCTTGGCAAGCGTGATGCGACCGCCTGCAATGCCGTCTTTTTGCCAGCCCGCCGTGTTCTTCGGATTGTCGCCGCGCAACGGGAAGAACGCCTGCCCCTGCGGGTTGGAGCAACTCGCAATCTCGTTGGCATTGACCGGCTGCGACAATGCCGTCGGTGCTGCGACGAGCGCGGCGACAAACAGCAGGGTGATCGTCACTGACTTCATACGGGAGACCTCGATACGCGGCTTGCGGATGACTCGGGAAGTTTCTCCGAGGGATGCGGATAAAGTGTACGATTTTCCAGACTGCGTCGCGCGGGATCATTGCGGCACAATAGTGACTCGGAAATCGCACTCGGAAGGGGCAATCATCCATACGCTTCAAATTCCGGCAGGCCAGATCAGCACGGGCAAGCTTTTGCATTTGCGGCGGCAATTCGCGGTGCGACTTCGCTTCTGCTCGCTGGCGATGCTTCTGCTTGCGGGTGCCTGCGTCGCGCAGGAGTCCCGTCCCACCTACCGGGAGTATGTCGGTTCCTTCTTCTTGCCGTTTGCCCGGGGCAGCGGCTTTGAATCCCAGTTGACCGTTCGGGTCCGAATCAATGGTGGCCCGATCACCAGGCTGCAACTCGATACGGGTTCCACGGGCGTGGTGCTCGGGCAGGGGTTGGTGAGATCGGTCGACCGCTCAGGCACTCCCGACGAATTCATCTATTCCAGCAGCGGTCAGGTTCACCATGGGGTCCGGAACGACGTTCGCATCGAATTCGTGGATGGACGCGGCCTCGGCCCGATGCGCGGCAAGGCACCGGTTGTCACGATCCCGGCTCTCGTCGTGACCAATGTCACGTGCCGCCCCGCACCGTTTCCGGATGCGTGTCACGCCGGGCCGGTCAACAAGCGTCCGGCAATGATGGGAATCGGCTTTGGGGAAATTGATCAAAATGCCTTGCTCAATTTTGAACCGATGAAAAATGGCCAGATGCGTCGGGGTTTCATCATCGAGCCCGAAGGCGTACGCATCGGGCTGACCGGAGACGATGTCCCGCAGGGGTTTTTCTTTGTGAAGCTTGAGCGACCGACGCAGCCTGACGCCCGGCGGCTCTGGGCGCTCCCCGGCGTGAACCTGCGCGCGACGCTTCCTGATGGAAAACAATACGATGCCCGCGGACGTGCGTTGACGGACACCGGGATCCGGGGCATGTTTCTGGCGCTCCCCGGTGCGCCGGCCAGCGGGATGATTCCGCCGGGAACGCAAGTCACCGTAACGCCCGAATGGATGGGAGGGCGGGGCCCGGAGATCTCCTTCTCACTCGCTGAGCGGCGCGCGCTGACCCCGATGCCGCGGGGATCGCATTGGGTCCGGATGGTGAAGGACTCGGTCTCGGGCGAGCCGATGCCCTTCATCAATACCGGGCTGCGACCGCTGGGCGCCTACCGGATCCTGTATGACGCGGACGGCGGTTATTGGGGACTGATGCCTCGATAAACGGCGTATCAACCAGATTGGTTGCGATAGGGCAGGGAATTCGTGGCGATTGGACAAGGAATTCGTTGAGATAGGACAAAGAATGCGTGGAGACTTGGTAAAGATCCGGGTTTTCCCGGGAGTATGATCGTCCCGCAGCGGTCGATTGCCATTTTTCGCTGTTGACCAACTAAATATTACTTGGAGATGATAGATGAGCGAAAACGGCCAGGGCAAGTTGAAGTGCCTTTGGAACTGGCTTTCCAAGCCGAGTGCCAAATATTCCATCCTTGCGATTGGCGGGATCGCGTTCGTCGTTGGCATACTTTTCTGGGGCGGGTTCCATACCGCCCTTGAAGTCACCAATACGACGGAGTTCTGTATTGGCTGCCACGAGATGAGCAGCACCGTCTACCCGGAATACAAGGAGACGGTTCACTACATGAACCGGTCGGGCGTACGCGCGGGCTGCCCCGATTGCCACGTGCCGCACGAGTGGGGTCCAAAACTCTATCGGAAGATGCAGGCAAGCCTTGAGCTCTGGCACAAGGCCATGGGCACGATCGATACGAAGGAAAAATTCGAGGCCAACCGCATGCAACTCGCGGAACATGAATGGGCCCGCATGAAAGCTTCAAATTCGCAGGAATGCCGCAACTGCCACAATTTCGACGCGATGAGCGGGGAGTTTCAGAAGAAATCAAACTACGAGCGCCACATGAAGGCGAAAACAGCCGGCAAAACCTGTATCGATTGCCACAAGGGTATTGCGCACCATCTGCCTGCGGAATACGAAGAACCTGACGAGTGATCGCCAGTTCTGTCTTCGCAGGGAGTTGAAAGAAAAGGCCGCATACGCGGCCTTTTCCTTGACAGCGATCGGTCATCTGAATTGCCGGCAGGGATCAGGTGGCCTTTCACGAGCCTAATCCATCTTCGCAAGACCCGCATTGGCCGATCGTCCTCGATTCAGGCCTTGTCGGGTGATCTTTCAAGCTCGCCAAGAATTTCCTGGTTGTGTTCGCCGGCCGTGGGCGGCGGGGTGCGTAGCCCCGGGCGCATGGATCCGAACTGAATCGGCAAGGCCGGGACTTTGGCGATGTCGCCATTGGCCAGCGGCAACGAAATCATCCCGCCTGCGTTAAGGTGCGGATCGTTGACGAGATCGGATGGCGTGTTCACGCGTCCGAAGGGCAGGCCAGCAGTTTCACAGAGTTGCTCGAGTTCGGCGATCGGGAATTGATGCAACAGGCTGGCAACCAGGGGAATCAGCGTCTCGCGCACCTTCGCCCGATCGTTGTTGGTCGCATACGCCGGATCCTGCAATACCGGTGCGTTTAGCCGTTGGGTAAAGATCTCCCATTGGCGATCGGTGACCACGCCAATGAAAATCGGCACGCCGTCGCTGGACTCGAACACGTCGTAAACCCCCCAGGCGCGCTTGCCTGCCGGCATCGGGGGCGGAGCGACACCCGTGACGGCGTGTTGCAGCATGTGGGCGCTGACGAGGTAGGCGGAGTTTTCGAACAACCCGCTTTGCACGTGTTCGCCCTTGCCGGTGAGATCGCGCTCGCGAAGCGCCGCCAGCACGGCAAGCGCCCCGAACAGCCCGCCCATCAGATCGTTGACCGGGGCGCCTGCGCGCAGCGGACGCCCTGGCGGCCCCGTCATGTAGGCGAGGCCCGTCATCATTTGCGCGACTTCGTCGAGCGCCGTGCGGTCCTGGTAGGGGCCAGAAAGGAAGCCCTTGAGCGAGCAATAGACCAGACGCGGATTCAGCTTTGAAAGCGAGGCATAGTCCAGCCCTTTGGCTTTAAGCGCATCGGGCCGGAAATTCTCGAGAAAGACGTCGGCAGTCTTGACGAGCTTGCGCACGGTTTCAAGGCCATCCTCGGAGTTGAGGTCGAGCATGAGGCTCTTTTTGTTTCGGTTGAATCCGACAAAGAAGCCCGCCCCGGCCCCTTTCAGGCGTCGGCCATTTTCTCCTTGCGGCCCGGGCTCGACCTTAATCACTTCGGCGCCAAGGTCTGCGAATATCAGGCCGCAGGACGGCCCCATGACCATGTGCGAAAACTCGACGACGCGAATGCCGCGCAGCGGCAGTGGTAGGTTCATTTGCAACTCTGATCGAAGGTAACGTGCCGGCGGGGGCCGGCATCGTTGATTTGACTTGTTCTACCCCGAGTGCGGGTTGTTGAGGATCGGATTACTCGACTTTTGCACCGGAGGCCCGTACCGCCTTGCCCCATTTGACGATTTCATCCTCGATGAATTTTCGCGACGCCTGTGGGCTTTCACCGAGGGTGGTGAAACCCATCGCTTCGAGCTTTGGCTTGACCTCGGGATCATTCAGGATGGCGGCGATGTCGCGGTTGAGCCGATCGATGATGGGCGTGGGCGTGCCGGCAGGCACCGCCATGCCGATCCATCCGAGTGCTTCGATGCCCGGGTACCCGGCCTCGGCGAAAGTCGGCACGTCGGGCAAGAGCGGCGATCGTTTTGCCGACGACAGGGCCAGCGCCCTGAGCTTGCCCGCGCGCACCGGTGTGAGCACCGCGGGCAGCGCATCAAACATCATCGGCACTGCGCCGCCGATCACCTGCGTGGCTGCCTCCGCGCTACCCTTGAAAGGCACGTGGATCAGGTCGATGCCGACGGTACTTGCAAACATCACGGTGGTGAGCTGGCTGGTGGAGCCCACGCCAAGCGATGCGTAGCCAAGCTGGCCGGGGCGCGCGCGCGCAAGCTCGACGAGCTCGCGCACCGTTCGGGGCCCGTTTTCGGGGACCACCAGCGTTTGCGGGACGGTGACGAGCATGGTAATGGGGGTAAAGTCCTTGAGCACATCGAACGGCAGCCTGGCGTACAGCGTGGGATCAATGCCGAAGACGCTCGATACCGCCATGACGATCGTATAGCCGTCGGGTTTGGCCCGGGCGGCGAGTTCGGTGCCGAGTATTCCGCCCGCGCCGACTTTGTTTTCGATTACGACCGATTGGCCGAGCGATTGGGTAAGTTTCTGGGCGACGATGCGCGCCACGATGTCGGTGGAGGTGCCGGCACCAAACTGAACGATGATTCGAATCGGCTTGCCGGGGTATGGGTCATCCGCCACGGCGGCAGCCGAAACCAGGGCCAGGACCCCGGCAAATATCAGGCCAAGCGTCGTGCGGCCAGGCGATCTTTTCATGATGCCTCCATTGGGAACTGCAGCGCCAGGATTTGCGCGCCGTCGGGGCCTCCCGTCAGCAGCGCCCCGGGCTCGTGATTGCCGATGAACATGCATGACCAAGGCGTGAACGTCTGCTCTGCAAGCAAAACGCTCCCGGAAATGACCAGAATCATGAGCCCGGCGCTCTTTGGTTGCCCGCTGATTTCGGTCTGCATTCCCGGCGGGATGGAAACAACGTCCACGCGAAGCCCGGATTCGTCCTGCTTGACGTTACTGCGCCTGACTTGGGCGAGTTGGCGCAATTCGTCCGGGTCTGCCAGCGGGATTGAGTCGAGCAGCACATTCTTCTTGGGAATGGTGAGCATCTTGTGCCGGTTTGCCGGCAGGTACTGCGCGCCGGTTTCGTCGGCGCTTGCCCGGAGCGTGAAATATTTCAGGCCTTCCGGGCCCGGCGTGATCGGTCCGTAACCGGTGTGGGCCGAGGCGAAGTGCACGCTGATCGGGCCCACGTCATGTCGCCCCAGTGTGCCGCCGCCATCGACGACAACCTGGAACTGATCGACATAGTGAAAGTGCGGATGCACGATCGCGCCAGGAGATTGCTCAACCAGGAAGGCCTGGGGATCGCGAATCTCGCCCGCTGCGGGCGGCGTGTAGATGCTTGTGTTTGGCGCGTCGGGTCGTAAGGAATTCGAGCTCGCGGGTGAGGGCGGCGGGCCGAAGTAATCGGTGCGCCAGATCTTGTTGCCGTCGGAGGTTTGGCGCTCGAAGCGTGTGTGAGCCCTTGTCTCACGGATCCCGGTATGCATTGCGTCAATTCTCCCCGACTAGCGCCAGCGGTCAATGCTCAAGGATACATTCAATCTTCGGCGATTTGTCGACCGGACGAGGAGTGGGGAATTGCGTGACGCCATGCACGGTATCCACCGCGAACCGTTCAAAATCTTCCAGCGGAAGCGGCCGGCTGAACAGGAAGCCCTGAAACGACTGGCAGTTGATGCTGAGCAGGAAGGCCATTTGCGCCTGCGTCTCAACGCCCTCAGCGATCACGTCCATGCCCAGCGAGATCCCCAGGTTGGTGATCGCGCGGACAATCGTGGCCTGGTTTGGATCATCCATCACGTCACGCACGAAACTCTGGTCAATCTTCAGTTGGTCTATCGACAGTTCGCGCAGGTAGCTGAGCGATGAGTAGCCGGTTCCGAAATCATCCAGGGAGAATGTCACGCCATGCCTGCGCAGCAGTGACATCTTGTCCTGAACATTGGGCAGATCGTGCGCCAGAATGCTCTCGGTCAGTTCCAGCTTGAGCCGGTCTGCGCGAGCGCCCGTTCGCCGCAGCGCGCCCAGCACGGTATCGACAAAATCAGGCATCTTGAATTGCTGACTGCTGACGTTGACGGCAAGGGTCAGTTGCGCCATGTCCGCCATGCCGGACCAGCGCGCGAGCGTGCTGCATGCCGTCTCCAGAACGAAGTTACCCAGTGGTTTGATCAATCCGGTCTGTTCTGCCAGCGGTATAAACACGGCGGGTGAAACGGATCTCCCGCCTTCGGCGCTCCAACGCAGCAATGCCTCCGCCCCGATCAGCGTGCCGGGCGCGCGGATCAAAGGCTGATAGTGAAGGGCAAAGTCGCCGCTGGCAACGGCTTGTCGCATCGCGCCAACGAGCGCCGATCGCTCCTCCACCTTCAGCTGCATCTTGGCGTCGAAGAACTGGTGCATGTTCTTGCCGGCGCTCTTGGCATGGTACATCGCGATATCGGCATGCTTGAACAGCTCTTCGACGCTGGAGGTTGTCATCCCGAACAGGGTCATCCCGATGCTGACGGTGGTGTGGTACCTGACTCCGCCGATGTAAAACGGAATGGCAAGTGCGCTAGTGATCTTGTCGGCGATGGCCTTGGCCCTGGCAGCAGCGAGGTTGCTTTCGCTGTCGAGTTTGTTGAGCAGAATCGCGAACTCATCGCCGCCGACTCTGGCCACGGTGTCCTCTTCGCGCACGCAGGCCAACAGCCTCCTGCCGACTTCCTGCAGCAGGAGGTCGCCTTGGTCGTGACCCTGCGTGTCGTTGATTTCCTTGAAGTTGTCCACGTCGAGGAAAATCAGCCCGCAGTGAATCGGGCGGCGCGCGCAGGTGGCAATACAGCGCTGCAACTGATCCGAAAACAGACGCCGGTTTGGAAGCGATGTGAGCAGGTCATGGTGGGCCAGGTGCTCGAAGCGTTCCTGTGCGAGCTTTCGCTCGACAAGTTCCTGCTCCACCCGGTGGTTGCCCTTTAGCAGACCGAGAATGCCCCAGAAGAGCAACGTCAGGCTCAACACCGCTAACCCGAGAATCCACCAGAGCATTTCCCGCCAGCCGTGCAGATAGTGCTCTTCGGAAATCACGGGCGTCACGATAAAAGGGTACCGGTCAACGCGACGCGGCGCGGCGATGCGCGCCTGCGGAACATTGCCCACAGTGAGGCGGGCTATGTCGGTGAAAATCACGTCATTGGTCTTGCCTTCCTCGGCGACCACGCGGTGTGTGGCGCTGGTCAAATTTTGCTTTCCGACCAGCTCTTCGCTGAAAGGCCAGCGCGTCAACAGCATGAAATCGTCGCGATAGAGGCTGATCGAGGCGCCGGCGCCAAGGTCCTTGGAGACCTTTTCGTAAATCTCGGAGAAGACTTTGACCGAGATGCCCACCAGCACGAGGCCGAGCATCTCGCCCCGACTGTTGTCGACGCGCCTTGAAATGTAGAACACCCAGCTTCCGGTGCCCTTGTTTTGAACGGGCAGGCTGGTGTAGGCCGCTGGGCCGGGATTTGTCCTATGCGCTAAAAAATAATCCCGATCGGAAAGGTTGATGGGTGGCGGCGGGTAGGACCGGGTGAAATTGAGCACGTGACCGTCGAGGCCGACGAAGGTGGCTACGTCGATGATGGGGTTGACGCTGATTTTGTCCAAAATGAGGCGATGGGCCGACTCTGATGCGACAAACGACTTGAACTCGTCCTCGGTTTGAGGCTTTTGCTCCGTGACGACGTCGTGGAGGCCGTTGAGAACCGTGTGGGCCGAAAAGAGGGTCTGCGACGCGTGCTCGGCGAGCATGAGTGAAAGATTGGACATCTGATTGGCCCAATCCCTGCGTGTATTTTCGCGTAACCCGTAGGCAGCAGCGCCTGCTGCGACCACCACGGCGATGGAGGCAACGAACCCGATCAGCAGAATGACGTACCCGTTACTGAACCTCGCCGAAGATGCAAACAGCCTGCTGGGTCCAGATGGCTTAGGGGGTTGGTGTTTCACCTTCCGAGCCGATGCATGGGTCTTACCTCGCTTCTTGATTGTCAACAATGACGGCTGAGCGACCTAGGCGATCAGAAGAAGAACTTATAGGAGAGCTTCCATTTTGGCAATAAAAGCCCTCTGAAAATTGGGGCTATTTGAATCAGACTAAATCGCGACGCTCATAAAATCCATCGCGAACCGCTCAAAATCCTTTTCCGGAAGCGGCCGGCTGTACAGGTAGCCCTGGAAGACAAGGCAGTGGTTGCTGATTGTCATTTGGCCAGACAGTCATCAGGATTATGCTTCGGAGGAGGTCGGGGACGGTCGTTCGTGAACCGCTACTTTTCGTTATCGACGCAAAATGAAAAACAGGATCTTGCAGCTGCTTGCGGCCCTTTGCTGGTTCGCTTTCGGGGCGCACGCGGCCACGGTGACCAGCTTTGCACCGGAAGGCGAGGCGACGCAGGTGCGGCAGATCGTCGTCAAGTTCGACCAGCCAGCCGTCGCCTTTGGCGACGCGAGCGCGGCGGATCCCGTCGAAGTGACCTGTTCGCTTGCGAAGCCCCTCCAGGGCGCGGGGCATTGGCTCAACGCGCGCACTTGGGTCTATGACTTCGAGCGCGAACTCCCGGCCGGGGTTTCGTGCAGCGCACGGCTGCGGGTCGGCGCTGCGGGCTTTCTCGGGGGCGGGCTGAAGGGCGCAGCACGCTATGCGTTCAATACCGGAGCACCTGCGATCCAGTTCACGCAGCCGGGCGAGGGCGAATCCATTGCCGAAGACCAGATCTTCGTATTGCGCCTGAGCGGCCCGGCTTCTGCGCAAAGCATTCGCGCCAATGTCTGGTGCGCCGTGGAGGGGCTCGGCGAGCGCGTCCCCGTGCGCCTGGTCGACGGCAAGGATCGCGATGCGGTCATCAAGGTGAACAGACTGGAAAAGGAGGCGTCGCTCGATCCGTTGAGCGTCGTGACGCTCGCCTGCAATCGGACGCTTCCCGCGGCGGCCAAGGTGCAATTGGTGTTTGGTGCCGGGGTTTCGGGCGTAGGCCCTAAGGCGAGCGCGTTGCGCACCGCTGCCGACCAGCGTCTGGATTTTCAGGTGCGCAGGCCCTTCAGTGCGGATTTGAGCTGTCAGCGCGAGAATTCGCGCAGCGGTTGTATCCCGATCCTGCCGATTCGGCTGACGTTCAGCGCCCCGGTGCCGGTTGCGATGCTGCAGGCGATCCGTATGAAGTCGGGATCGACGGATTACCCCGCCGTCATCGAAAAGGATTTTGATGACCAGCAAAATGCGGTGACCGCGAATGCAGTCCGGTTCGCGGTCCCGCTTGCGGAAAAAGCGGCGTTCTCGATCGAGATTCCGCCGGATTTGCGCGACGATTCCGATCGCCGGCTCAGCAACGCCGGGAATTTCCCCCTGGAGGTTCGCACGGGCTCGATGCCCGTCCTGGCCAAGTTCGCGGCAGCGCCCTTCGGCGTGGTCGAGCGGTTTTCAGAGCCGCAGGGTGTTGGCATCCTGCCATTGACCCTGCGCAATATCGAGCCGCAACTCAACCTGAAGCAGTTGCCGGTGCCTGCGTCGCGCGGGCAGGTCGCCGATTTGCGACTGGATTCGGATCCCGAGATCATCGCCTGGTATCGCAAAGTCAAACTCTATGACAATGCGCTGATCGAGCGGTCGCGGGCGCAGCGCGACTCAGCGTCGGCTTTGCCACCGGATGCCGCGGGATCGGAAAACACGGTCGAATCCCGGGCGGTGTCGTTGTTATCCGGGCAGCCTGGCGCGACGCAGATCGAGTTGCCCGGCAAGGTCGAGGGCGACGTGAGGCCTTTCGAGGTGATTGGCGTGCCGATACCGGCGGGGTTTCACGTGGTCGAGCTGGCGTCGGGCAAGCTGGGCCAGGCTTTGCTCGATGAGCGCTACGGTCTTGATCGCACGATGTTCGTGCGATCGTCGGTGCTGGTGACGAATCTGGGCGTGCACTTCAAGCTGGGCCGCGAGAATTCGGTCGCCTGGGTCACCACGCTGGATCAGGGCAAGCCTGTGGCGGGCGCGACGGTTCAGGTGTCGGATTGTCAGGGCCGCCCCGTGGCGCAAGGCGTCACCGATGAAGACGGCCTCGCGCGCTTCAAGGGAATTTCGCCGCAGGCTCCGGCCTGCAAGGGCGACGATGGCTATGGTCAGGCGTATTTCGTGAGCGCGCGCGCGCGGCAACCAAAAGCCGAATTCGGCGACGCCGGGATGATTGAGGACCTCGCCTTTACCTGGACGGACTGGGACCGCGGCATTGAACCCTGGCGTTTTAACGTGCCGACCAGCCAGGCGCCCGCATCCGATATCCGGGCCCACACCCTGCTGGATCGATCATTGTTGCGCGCCGGCGAAACGGTTTCGATGAAACACATCCTCAGATCGGAGACGAGCCGGGGCTTTGGCCGCGTTGAAAACCCACCGACCCGGCTGGTGATCACGCATATCGGCAGCGGCCAGCAATTTGAAAGCGACCTGACCTGGTACGACACCGCGACCGGCGGGCAGTCGTCTGAAAGCCGTTTCGCGCTTCCGGGCGCCGCCAAACTCGGTCTCTACCAGATTGCCCTGGCCGGCAAGCAGGGCGAAGTCGCCGAGACCGGTGAATTCAGGGTCGAGGAATTCCGCCTGCCCATCCTGAGCGGGCAGGTCAGGCCGGCAAGCCCGGGCCCGATCGTGCACGCAACCTCGCTGCCCGTGGCCGTTGAGGTCCAGTACGTGGCGGGTGGCCCTGCCGCCGGCTTGCCGGTGCAGGTATCGGCCGCCGTGCGCGATAAGCGGGTCGAGTTTCCTGAAGGCGAGGGTTTCGTGTTTTTCCCGCCGCAAACGGATCGCCCGGATAGCGCCGATGAGGGACAGGACCGGTCGGATGACCAGGGCCAGAAGGTGATCGCCAGCCGACTTGCGTTGACGCTCGACAAATCGGGTGCAGGCAAACTGACACTGGAGCAGATCCCGGTCGCAAGTACGCCTAAAGAGCTGCTGCTTGAGGCGTCGTATCCCGATCCGAACGGCGAGATCCAGACGATTCGCAGTACGCAGACGCTTTGGCCCGCCGACGTCGTCGCCGGCATCAAGGCGGAAAACTGGGTTTCAGCAGGCAAGAAGCTGAATGTGCAGGCGCTGGCGCTCGATCCGCAGGGGAAGCCCCGCGCAAACGCGTCGCTTTCGATCAGTGCGATCGCCCATCGGATCGAATCCACGCGCAAACGGATGGTTGGTGGGTTCTACAGCTATGACAACCGCTCGGTGTCGACAAACCTGGGCAGCGTGTGCAGCGGAACGAGCGATGCGCGCGGCGTGCTCGCCTGTGTGGCCACGCTCGACCAGCCGGGCGAAGTGGAGCTCGTCGTGACGGCGACCGACGCGTCGGGCAATCGCAGTCAGGCAGCGACCTCTGTGTATGTGACGCGCCAGGGCGAGATCTGGTTCGGGGGGAACGACAGCGATCGCATGGACGTGCTGGCGGAAAGGAAAACCTACCAGCCAGGCGACGTCGCAAAATTCCAGGTGCGGATGCCGTTTCGCGAGGCGACCGCGCTGGTCGCGATCGAGCGCGAAGGGATCCTGGAGTCACAGGTTGTCCGGTTAACCGGACAGGATCCCACGATCAGCCTGAAGGTACAGCCGGACTGGGGGCCCAACGTGTATGTCAGCGTGCTGGCCTTGCGCGGACGGCTGCAGGTCGTGCCCTGGTACAGCTTCTTTACCTGGGGCTA
>CAITPF010000157.1 GCA_903894155.1 uncultured beta proteobacterium
GGGGGTGATCCTCGGGTGGCAAATCGGGGCCTATGTTAAACTCACCGGTTGTTTTCCCGCAGGGAAGCCGTCGTTTTTTGCGCACGGATAACGCTGAGACGCAGTTTCGGCAAGATTAATCCTCGAATCGTCGCCCGTGTCGATGACCGCTTCTGAAATTTACCCATGATCACGAAGATCTATCCCAGGAAAGGCTTTACGCACCTGAACTTCAGAGAGCTCTACGAATATCGCTTTCTACTGGGCTTGCTGGTCGTTCGCGACGTCAAGACACGCTATAAACAGTCCTACATTGGGATTCTCTGGATTGTCCTTCAGCCGCTCGCCACCATGGCGATCTACTCGACATTGTTCGGGTATATCGCCCGCGTGCCGTCCGAGGGGGTCCCGTACCCCGTCTATATTCTGGCCGGGATTACGTGCTGGCAGTTTTTCAGCCGCACGATTACCGGTGTGAGTACAAGTCTGGCCGACCAGCAGGCATTGATCAGCAAGATATATTTTCCCCGTCTGCTGGCGCCAATTTCCGCATTGTTCGGATCGTTGGTCGATGTTGGCGTGCTGTTTGTGATCCTGCTGGGAGTCATGCTGGTATTCAAGGTCCCGCCTTCGATCAACATGCTCATCGCGTTTGGCTATCTGATGCTCCTCGGCATGCTGGCCCTGGCGGTCGGGCTCATCCTGACCGGGCTTGATGCGCTGGCTCGCGATGTGCGCCATGGGTTGTCGCTGGTGCTTCAGGTCTGGTACTTCGCCTCTCCGATCTTGTACCCGGTCGAGATCGTTCCCGAGCGCTTCCGGACGCTGTATTACCTGAACCCGACCGCGCCGCTGGTGCAGGGGTTCCGGTGGGCGCTGCTCGGGGGCGATGTCTCGTTGCCGCCGGCCTGGGCGGTGCTGACATCGGTCGCCCTCACGTCCGTGCTCATTTTGGTCGGGGTGCTCATGTTTCAGCGGTTCGAGCGCAATGTCGTCGATTACATCTAACGTGCGCGCCCGATATGTCTGACGAAAACATTATCACGGTCGACAAGCTGTCGAAATACTATCGGTTGGGCGAGACCAGTTCCTCACGTGGCGCCCTCGCGTCACTCAAATCCCTTTTCCGGCCGGGGCAGCGGACCCCGCCGGTTGCAGACCAAGGGCACTGGGCCCTGAAGGACGTTTCTTTCGACGTGCCCCAGGGGCAGGTGATGGGGATCATCGGCCGCAACGGCGCAGGCAAGAGCACGCTACTGAAAATCCTTTCGCGGATCACCGATCCGACCGCGGGGTCCGCGATCATCAAGGGCCGCGTCGGATCTCTGCTTGAGGTCGGCACGGGGTTCCATCCTGAACTGACTGGTCGCGAGAACGTGTTTCTAAACGGATCGATCCTCGGAATGAGTCATCGCGAGATCGAGCGAAAGTTCGATGAAATCGTGGATTTCTCGGAAATCGGTGGCTTCCTCGACACGCCGGTCAAACGCTATTCGAGCGGCATGTATACCCGCCTGGCGTTCGCCGTGGCGGCGAACCTCGATCCCGAGATCCTGATCATCGACGAGGTTCTCTCGGTCGGGGATGCCGCGTTCCAGAAAAAGTGTATCATCAAGATCAACCACTTGATGAAAAGCGGTCGCACGGTGCTGTTCGTCAGCCACAACATCGGCTCAATCAACGAGCTTTGCAACAGCGCGATCCTGCTCAATAAGGGAACGATGGTTGCCTCCGGCAAAGTCGACGATGTGATCAAGGAATACGTCAAACTCAGCGCTGACAGAACCGTGGTTCAGGACAGAGAGGGTTATCACGGCGAGGGCGTTTCAATCAACC
>CAITPF010000158.1 GCA_903894155.1 uncultured beta proteobacterium
CGCCAAATGAGTTGGTGCTTCGTCAGAGTTCGATGGGCGTTGAGGCTGATTTTCGTAGGCTGCCCAAGACCATTTCCCTGGCACGCTCGGTTCGCCAATCTTTTACTCGGCGTTGCAGCGTTCGCAACTGAGCCTTGCTTCGATACAGGTCTGGAATCATCGCCGCCAAGCGATTCATCAAGTCGTTCGCAGAAACTGAGGGCTCAGCAATCAGCCAGCCCTCAATGGTCGACCAAGCGTCGGCGAACGGATCAATCCGCGTCCTCCACCAATGCTTGGCCGAAGGTTGCTTGCGATGGGTCGGCCGGACTTCGCCGTCCTTCCATGCGGTGGTCAAGCTCTCCATGAAAGCGGTCACGTCGCCCCCTGCTACAGGCGTTGGCACTGGGCAAACGCCTTGGACGGCCAGTTCACTCAAGACCGTCTGAGAAAGCCGGATTTCCTGCAGCAGTCGTACAGGATCGAGCTCTTTGAATTGAGCCCGCAGTTTCTCCTTGATCGTAGGCAACACGCTGTCGTGCGACAGCAGCCGGTCGCAAGGGGTCGCCGGCGCGAAGTACGACTTGTGCACGCGCGCGCCTTCGCGCGTCTTAGATTTCAACTTGAAAGACGGTTGGAAGAAATTGATGTACAGGCGTGCCGAAGCGTAGAGCTTGGCCAGGACCTTCGTCGCTTCGTCGCCGCTCAACCGACCATAGCCCACCAACCGGCGCACGATGGCGCCATTCTTCTGCTCGACCCAGGCCTGGTCGTTTTTCTTGTAGGCCCGCGAGCGGGTTTGGTCAAGGCCGAGTCCCTTGCAATAGTCAAACACTGCCGGATTCATGAAGGCGCTGTCGTTGTCTGAATCCACACCGAGCATTGCAAACGGCAGATCGTCTGCGGCTTTGTCCAATGCTTCGATGACCAGCATCTGATTGCGCATCCGCATGGCCACGCACTCGGTCCAGCCGCTGGCGATATCAGTCAGGGTGAGCGTGTGAACAAAGTCGCCGTCGGTCTTCACGCCACCGCAATGCTCGACCATGTCTATCTCGAAGAATCCTGGAGGCGGATCCCGCCAGTCGGCAAAGGTACGCACAGGGATACTGCGCCTGATCGCAGCGCCCACACCCTTGCGGCGTTTGCGCTGCCCGTCGATGTGCTTGCGCGCGGGGGCCAGTACACGGTCGATTGTTGCCGCGCTGACTTGCAAAACCTTGGCCCGGATGAGCGGATCCAGGGCAAGGTGACCATGGCGTTCCATGGCATCGACAAGCATCGGGATCAATGCCTTTAGGCGCTTTCCACAGACACGGTCAGCGGCCTCCCACAATATCGTGAGCGCTTGCCGCACGGCTTCATCGTAAAGGCGGTTGCGCACGGCAGTCGCTTTGACGCTAACGGCCTCCTCGCCCAGCACGCGAGTGGCATGCTTTCGGTGGTATCCCGTCAGATCTACAAATTCGTCGAGGATCTTGATTCTGTCGCCGAAAGACGCACCGCGATATCGTGCTCGCAGTGCCTCGGTCAATTCTTTGCGTGTGGTCATGCTGATTCGCGTCTTCACGTTGTGCTGCTCCCGCCGGCCAA
>CAITPF010000159.1 GCA_903894155.1 uncultured beta proteobacterium
AAATCCAGGCCGATCGGCTCACCGATCGTCACATGGTCGCGCGGCTCGAAACCCAGCGAGCGCGGGTTGCCGGTCTCGGGATCGGCGTGCGGCACCCATCGGCGTACCTCGACGTTTTCGTCGCTGTCCTTGCCGACCGGGACGCTTTCGTGCGGCAGATTCGGGACCGACAGCAAGAGATCGGCGAGGCGCGCCTGCACCTCAGCCAGATCCTGCTCTAGCACCTTGAGCCGCACCGGAATCTCCTGGGATTCCGCCATCACAGCCGACGCATCCTCGCCACGCGACTTGAGCGCCCCGATCTGCTTGGCCAGCGCGTTGCGACGGGCCTGCAACTGCTCGGTCTCGGTCTGGACGGCCTTGCGGCGGGATTCAAGCGCGTTGAACGCCCCGCTGTCGAACACCAGGCCCCGCGTGGCGAGGCGCCGAACGACGGCGTCGAGGTCTTTGCGTAACAAGGCGGGATCAAGCATGGTTCTTTCCGGCGTCGCTCTGAAAAGGGATCATTGTAATCGCCCCTCCCCGCCATCCCGCGAGCGCCGGGACGACCGCCCGCCAGGCATCGTCAGGGGTGCAGGGCCGACCGGATCAGCCAGGCCACCACGAACATGGCCGCTACGCTCAGCGCCCAGATCAGCACGAACCAGGCCAGGCGTTTCATCTCACGACTGATAGCCGCCAGACTCGCCCACTTTGCCACGAAACACCCAATACGAGTAGATCGTGTAGGCCAGCACGATGGGAAGCAGCACGACGGCGCCGATCAGCAGGAACTTGAGGCTGGAATCCGGCCCGGCGGCATCCCACAGGGTGACGGACGACGGCACCATGTACGGGAAGAAACTGATCAGCAACCCCATATATGACAGCACGAACAACCCCAGCGAAGCCATGAAGGGTGCCACAGGATGGCGCTGGGCAAGGCCCACGAACAACACGAAGCCGCAGATCATCAGCAACAGCGGAACCGGCGCCACGAAGAGCGCCACCGGCCACACGAACCACTTCGCCATGAAGTGCTGATGATGAAACGGGGTCCACAGGCTCACTGCGACGATCATCACGAACATCAGGATGCCCGCTACCCGTGCGTATCGCCGCGCCCTTTGCTGTAAAGCGCCCTCGGTCTTCATGCAAAGCCAGGTCGACCCCAGCAGTGCGTAGCCGATCAGCAAAGCAACGCCGGTTGCCAGGCTGAACGGAGATAGCCAGTCCCACCAGCCGCCGGCGTAGGCGCGGCCGCTCACGGGGATGCCCTGAACCAGCGCCCCGAGTGCGACGCCCTGAGCAAACGCCGCGACCGTCGAGCCGCCCGAAAAGGCGCGGGACCAGAGGTATTTGTGGTTGCGGCTCTTTTCCCGGAACTCGAACGCCACGCCGCGAAACGCCAGCGCAAGCAGCATGATGATGATCGGCGCGTACAGCGCCGGCATGATGATCGCGTAGGCAAGCGGAAACACCGCGAAAAGCCCGCCGCCGCCAAGCACCAGCCAGGTCTCGTTGCCATCCCACACGGGCGCAACCGAATTCATCATGCGATCGCGATCCTCTTCATCAGGCACCAGGGGGAACAGGATGCCCACGCCAAGGTCAAAGCCGTCCAGCACGACATAGGCCAGCACCGCGAAGGCGATAAGGCCCGCCCAGATCAATGCGTAGTCGATGGTCATGGCTTTCCCCCCCGCGCGCCCGCGATCACGCTCGCCGGAACAACGCCCCCGGCACGCATCGGCCCGTCGTTCGCAGGATGCGGTACGGTCGAATCCGGCGGGTGGCCCATCAACCGCACGATGTAGTAAATGCCGACGCTGAACAGCGAAAAATACACCACGACAAAGCCCGCGAGCGAGAAAGCCACGGCCGGCGCGTCCAGCGGCGAGGCTGAGGCGGCGGTCTTCAGCAGGTTGTAGACGGTATAAGGCTGGCGGCCGACCTCCGTGACGATCCACCCCGAGAGCACGGCGATAAATCCGGCGGGCCCCATCACCACGGCCGCGCGGTGCAGCGCGGGGGTCGCATAGAGACGGCCGCGGGCACGTTGCCAGAGGCTCCAGAAGCCGAGCAAGGCGATCAGCATGCCAAGCCCCACCATGACGCGGAACGCATAGAACACGATGCCCATCGGCGGACGCTCGTCGGGCGGCCAATCCTGCATGCCCTGGATGACGCCATCGGTCGTATGGGTGAGGATCAGGCTGCCCAGCACGGGAATCTCGACCACGTAATTCATGCGCTGGGCCTTTTCGTCGGGCACACCGAACAGGATGAGCGGCGCGCGCGCCTGCGTCACATAATGCCCTTCGATCGCCGCGATCTTGCGCGGCTGATAGCGTAACGTGTTCAGCCCATGCTGATCGCCCGCAAGAATCTGGATCGGCGCCACGATGGCGGCCATCCACATCGCCATCGAGAACATTGTGCGCGCGGCCTCGCCCGCGGGAGCCTGGCCGGCGATGCGCCCACGCAGCAGGTGAAACGCGCCGACGGCCCCGACCACCAGGGAGGTCGTAAGATACGCCGCCAGCACCATGTGCACCAGGCGGTAGGGTAGCGAAGGGTTGAAGATCACCTCAAACCAGTCCTTCACCACGAACTGCCCGACATCGTTGACGGCATACCCGGCTGGTGTTTGCATCCAGCTGTTCACCGCCAGAATCCAGAATGCCGAGGCAAAAGTGCCTGCCGCGACCATGAGCGTGGCAAAGAAATGGAGCCTTTCTCCGACGCGCTCGCGGCCAAACATCATCACGCCGAGAAATCCCGCTTCGAGGAAAAATGCCGTCATGACTTCGTAACCCATGAGGGGCCCCACCACCGGGCCCGCCTTGTCGGCGAATACGCTCCAATTCGTGCCGAACTCGTAGCTCATGACGACGCCCGACACCACGCCCATGCCGAACGCCACGGCGAAGATTTTTTTCCAGTAATTGAAGACGGTCAGGTAGACCGGCTTGCGCGTGAACAGATGCAGTCCATTGAGCACGGCCAGGTAGCTGGCGAGCCCGATGGAAAACGACGGAAAGATAATGTGAAAACTGACCGTGAACGCAAACTGCAGACGGGCCAAGTTGAGAGCGTCAAACCATTCCATGAGGAACATTCCAGTCGGTCTAGGCGGCCGGGTGCCGGGCCGCCAGTCACATTAAAGCACCGTTTGCGATCCTGCCGCGATGCCCGTCAATCTTTGTCGCCATCCCTTTCATGCTTTCGCGCGGCACGGTCAAGCTCGCGCAAGTGTTGCAGCTTTTCGGCGATCTTGGTCTCGAGCCCGCGCGAGACTGGCTTGTACCAGCCGGGCTCGCGCATCCCTTCGGGCAGGTAGGTTTCACCCGCAGCATAGCCTTGCGGCTCGTCATGGGCGTAACGATAGTCGTGCCCGTAGCCGAGCTCCTTCATGAGGCGCGTCGGCGCGTTGCGCAGGTGCACAGGAACCGGACGGGACTGATCCTTCTTGACGAACGATACGGCCTGGTTATAAGCCACGTAACCCGCATTGCTCTTGGCTGCAACCGACAGGTAGATGATGGCCTGCCCCAGCGCAAGCTCGCCTTCGGGCGATCCCAGGCGCTCAAAGGTGGCGGCCGCGTCGTTCGCGATCTGTATCGCGCGGGGATCGGCCAGGCCGATATCTTCCCAGGCCATGCGCACGATGCGTCGCGCCAGATACCGCGGATCCGCGCCGCCGTCGAGCATGCGTGTCAGCCAGTAAAGCGCCGCGTCCGGGTGGGATCCGCGCACCGATTTGTGCAGGGCCGAGATCTGATCGTAGAAATTATCGCCACCCTTGTCAAAGCGCCGCGCGTTCATCGACAGCGCGTTCTCCACGAGCGGCCCATCGACCACGCCCGCATCGCTTGCGGCGGCGGCGGTTGCCGCCTGCTCGAGCAGATTCAGAAACCGCCTGGCGTCGCCGTCCGCATACCCGACCAGCGTCGCCAGCGCCGTCTCATCGACGGTCAGATCCGGCAGCGCCACCTTGTGCGCACGGTCCCACAGGGCACGAAGCTCGGAGTCGGACAGTGGCTCCAACACATAGACCTGCGCACGGGACAACAGCGCGGAGTTGACCTCGAACGACGGGTTTTCCGTGGTAGCCCCGATAAAGGTCACCAGACCCGATTCGACGAACGGCAGCAGGGCATCCTGCTGCCCCTTGTTGAACCGATGGATTTCGTCGACAAAAAGCAGTGTTCGACGCTGGTGCTGATCCAGCGTGAGCTGGGCTTGCTCCATCGCCGCGCGGATTTCCTTGACGCCGGCAAACACGGCCGAGATCGCAATGAATGCACAATCAAACGCGTTCGCGGTCAGGCGCGCCAGCGTCGTCTTGCCGACACCCGGCGGCCCCCAAAGGATCATCGAATGCGGCCGCCCGGATTCGAAGGCCAGCCGCAGTGGCTTGCCGGAGCCCAGCAGATGCTGCTGCCCGATCACCTCGTCGAGCGAGCCCGGGCGCATCGACTCGGCGAGCGGCGCGGTGGGAGAGCGGTGAAAAAGGTCAGCCATGCCGGCCTATTGCATGCGCACGACATCGGCGCCCGCCGGGGCGACGAACTTGAACGTATCCGGCGCAAGCGCAGGATTGCGCTGCAGACCGGAAAGCTCAACCTTGGTCGTCTGCCCGAACGCGTCGATCAGGATGATCCGTGCTGGCAGCCCGTCGCCAAACCCCAAGTCCACAAAGGTAAAACCGGCATCGCCACTGCGGGGTTTGGCGCGCAGCCACGCGAGGCCGTCCCGCTCAGGCATGGGGGTCACATCGAACGCCTGGTCAAGCGACCCGTCGCCAAAGAGGATGGACGCGGGCGACGCGCCAATCGCCTGGTCGACCTTGCGCACGGTCACCTGGTTGAGATCGGGGTCGACCTGGAAGACTTCTTTCCCGTCGGACACGATGCGCTGTGCGTAGGGCTGGATGACATCCCAGATGAAGCGCCCAGGGCGTTCGAAAGTAAACCGCCCGCTCTGGGCGGGCCGCGTCTGGCCTTGCGGCCCGACGGTGGATTGCAGGAAGCTGCCCGTGGCCGAGCGCACGTCGGAAACAAAAGCCGCGAGCTGCTCCTGGGCAGTCGCCGCGTGCGCGTGACCTGCCACTGACAGCAGGGCGAGCAACAACAGCCCCGCCCGCATGCGGGCGAACCCTGCCCCAAACGCGGTCGTGCGCATCATTCTTCCCTGGGGGTATTGGGCGCGAGGATTTCGCGGTTGCCGTTGGACTGCATTGCCGACACCATGCCTGCATTCTCCATTTGCTCGAGCAGGCGCGCGGCGCGGTTATAGCCGATGCGCAAGTGCCTCTGCACAAGCGAAATCGAGGCCCTGCGATGCTTAAGCACCACCTCGACGGCCTGGTCGTACATCGGATCGGATTCGGCATCCGCCATCCCGGTGACGCTGCCCACACCATCCCCGGTTTCGCCCTCGGTACCGCCCTCGAGCAAGCCATCGATGTAGTCGGGCTCGCCTTGCGCACGCAGCGATTCGACGACCCGGTGCACCTCGTCATCGGAAACGAAGGCGCCATGCACGCGCACCGGCAACCCGGTGCCAGGGGGCATGTAAAGCATATCGCCCTGGCCGAGCAGCGTCTCGGCACCCATCTGGTCAAGGATGGTGCGCGAATCGATGCGCGAGGAAACCTGAAACGCAATGCGCGTCGGGATGTTTGCCTTGATCAGACCGGTGATCACGTCCACGCTCGGACGCTGGGTCGCGAGGATCAGGTGGATACCGGCGGCGCGCGCCTTCTGGGCCAGGCGTGCGATGAGCTCTTCGATCTTCTTGCCGACGACCATCATCAGGTCGGCCAACTCGTCGATCACCACGACGATGTTGGGCATCTCCTGAACGGGCTCAGGCGCGTCGGGCGTCAGCGAGAAGGGATTCGGGATCGGCTCCTCGCGCTTGATGGCATCGCGCACCTTGGCGTTGAAGCCCGCGAGGTTGCGCACGCCCAGCTTGCTCATCAGCCGGTAACGCCGATCCATTTCGCCCACACACCAGTTCAGCGCATTGGCCGCATGGCGCATGTCGGTGACGACGGGCGCAAGCAGGTGCGGGATCCCCTCGTAGGCGCTCATTTCAAGCATCTTGGGGTCAATCAGGATGAGGCGGGTCTGGCTCGCATGCGCTTTGTAGAGCAGCGAGAGGATCATCGCGTTGATGCCGACCGATTTGCCCGAGCCCGTCGTGCCCGCCACGAGCAGGTGGGGCATCTTGGCCAGATCGGCCACGACCGGATGACCGGCGATGTCCTTGCCGAGCGCCAGGGTCACCATGGAATGGCTGGCATGGTAGGTCTGCGAACCGAGGATCTCGGAAAGCCTGACGATCTGGCGCCGCGGATTGGGCAGCTCGAAGCCCATGAGGTTCTTGCCCGGAATGGTCTCGACCACCCGGATGCTGACCAGGCTCAGGGCGCGCGCCAGATCCTTGGCAAGATTGACGATCTGGCTGCCCTTGACACCCGTGGCGGGCTCGATCTCATAGCGGGTGATGACAGGGCCCGCCTGGGCGGCGACCACCTGAACCTCCACACCGAAGTCGGCCAGCTTTTTCTCGATCAGCCTCGAGGTGAACTCGATGGTTTCGTCGCTAACCGTTTCGGTGGGCGGCGGCGCCGGATCCAGCAGGCTAAGGGCTGGCAAATCGCCCGCATTCGTAGGCTCGATAAAAAGCGGCTGCTGTTTTTCCTTGAACGCGCGCTCGGAGCTTGGCACCGCCACCATGGCGGGTTCGATGCGTACCGTATGCTCATGCACGATTTTTTCGTGCTTGGCCTCGACCTGCTCGTGGCGCACTGCCTTGGCAACCTCGCCGGCGCGGCGATCCTGCCGGGCGCTGCGAAAATCGCGCAGCCTGAGAAAGACGACTTCCAGCCAGCCGCCCACGCGCTCGGATACCGCCATCCACGAGAATCCGAAGAACAGGCCCGATCCGATGCACACCAGCCCAAGCAGGATGATCGTGCTGCCCGTAAATCCGACAGCCTGCCCGAGGAATACGGACCAGGCATGGCCGATCACCCCACCCGCGCCGCTGGTCGTGTCGGTGCGGCCCGGCAACTGCATGCCGAAGGACGACAGGCGGTGAGCCTCAAGGCCCACGGAGCCCACCAGCGCCATGAAAAATCCGATTCCCTGCTCCCAGCGCACGCGCGCCAGGACTTCGGGCTCACCACGGGCGCGGATCTGGTTGGCCAGCCGCCGGTAGCCGGCACGCACGCGGTGCAGGAGCAGGATCACCCACCACCAGGCCGAAAACCCGAAGAGATAGAGGAGAATATCGGCAAGATAGGCACCAATGACCCCGCCGCGATTGTGCAGGACCGAGGATTGCGAGGAGTGCGACCAGCCCGGATCGGCAGGGTTCCAGGTCAGGAGCACCAGGGTCAGCCAGGCCGCCAGCGCGGCGAACAGAATCCAGCGCGCTTCGCGCAGAAGCGACACTAGTCGCGTCTGGAGCGCAGTGGGGCCATTACGCGTGTTACGGGTGGTGCGCGCGGCGCGCGTCGTGGCTGCGGAAAGTCTGGACATGGTGGACATTATAATTTGGAGTTCATCATAGAGGGTTACTGCGAATGTCGACACCTAAACACGCGAAAGTTCTCATCCTGGGGTCCGGTCCGGCCGGGTACACCGCAGCCGTGTACGCCGCGCGCGCCAATCTGGCGCCCGTGCTGGTCACCGGTATGGCGCAGGGCGGTCAGCTGATGACCACCACGGAGGTCGACAACTGGCCGGCGGACGCCGCGGGCGTTCAGGGTCCGGATCTCATGCAGCGCTTTGCCGCCCACGCAGAACGGTTTAACACCGAAATGGTGTTCGACCAGATCGCCAGCGTCGATTTATCCGCGCGGCCATTTCGCCTGACGGGCGACATGGGCGAGCAGTACACCTGTGACGCCCTCATCATCGCCACCGGCGCCTCGGCCAAGTACCTGGGCCTTCCCTCGGAAGAGGCCTTCATGGGCCGCGGCGTATCGGGCTGCGCGACCTGCGACGGCTTTTTCTACAAAAACCAGGATGTCGTGGTGGTCGGCGGCGGCAACACCGCCGTTGAAGAGGCCCTCTACCTGTCCAACATTGCCCGCACGGTGACCGTCGTGCATCGTCGCGACAAGTTCCGCGCCGAACCCATCATGATCGACAAGATGATGGACAAGGTCGCCAATGGCAACATGCGCCTCGCGCTGTATTCCGAACTCGACGAAGTGCTGGGCGACAGTACCGGCGTCACGGGCGTGCGCCTGCGCAGCGCCAAGTCGGGCGAAAAGACGGATTTCGCGGTCACCGGCGTCTTCATCGCCATCGGCCATCACCCCAACACGGGGATTTTCGAGGGCAAGCTCGACATGTCCAATGGCTACATCATCACCCGTGGCGGCATGGGCGGCCTGGCCACCATGACGTCGGTGCCCGGCGTCTTTGCCGCCGGCGATGTCCAGGATCATGTCTACCGTCAGGCGATTACCAGCGCGGGCACAGGCTGCATGGCCGCGCTCGATGCACAGCGGTGGCTGGAGAATGCGCAATAGCAAACCCGGCCTCGGCGACCTGAAACGGTTGCAGAAGGAATCCGCCATTGCCAGCCAGCGGAACGAGGCCCAGCGCAACGACCAGGGGTTGCGCGCTGCGCAGGATTTAAAGGCGAGGCAATCCGATGCCCTGCTTTTCGCGCGCGTCGTGCAGGCGGTGCAGCCGCTGGGCAGCAGTGGCCGCATACTCCATGCGCCTCGCGCAAGCCAGAATCACGAGGATGCGCGCGCCCGGATCGCGCAGCGGCGCGAGCAGGCCATCGGGGAGACCGCGCGCGCAAGCGCGGCCGTTTCCGACCTTGCCGGCAGGCCGCAAGAACCCGGTTCGGATCTTGCATTTGCCGCGCCCGGCGTGGGGCCCGATACCCTGCGTCGCCTGCAACAGGCGTTCTGGCCAGTCGGCGCGCAACTCGACCTGCACGGCCACACGGCAGACACGGCCCGCGACGCGCTCGCGCGATTCGTCGAACAAAGCCGGTCATGCGCAACACGCTGCGTGCGTGTCATTCACGGGGTCGGCCATGGCTCAGCCCAGGGGCAACCCGTGCTGAAATCGCGCGTGGCTGCGTGGCTGTCGCAATTGCCCGGGGTTCAGGCCTTCGCAACGGCTCCCCCCGCGCATGGCGGCCGGGGTGCCGTCATGGTGTTACTGCGGCTCCCTTAGGAAATCCACGAGCTCTAGTGTCGCGGCATCCGGGCGCCTGGTCATCAGCGAAACCACGAAGATCACCACGAACGCGACGGGCGCTCCGAACGCCCCGGCAGCGATCGGCTGGACCCCCATGAACAAGTCAATGGGCTCGGTACGCGCGATGCCGAAAAGCCACTCGCGCAACCAGGGCTGGGTATTGGCCATGTAGGTCGTGGTCACGACCATCCCCGCCAGCATTCCGGTTGTCGCGCCCACCCCGGTCGCCCGCTTCCAGAATATCCCCATGACCAATGCCGGGAAGAAGGACGACGCGGCAAACGAAAACGCGGCGCTCACCAGAAACAGGATATCGGCCGGCGTGCGCGTGGCGACCCAGGCCGCAGCGAACGCCACCACCAGCAGCAGGACTTTCGACACGATCACGCGACGCCCTGCCGTCATGCGGGGGGAAACGATGCGAAACAGTGTGTCGTGCGACAACGCGTTGGACAGCGTCAGCAGCAGCCCATCGGCGGTCGATAACGCCGCAGCGAGGGCGCCAGCGGCGACAAGCCCCGAGATCACGTAGGGCAGGCCGCCGATCTCGGGCCCTGCGAGCACGATCACATCCGCACCCATGTGGATTTCACCGAGTTGCACGATGCCATCCAGATTGATATCGGTAATCTCGATCAGCGATCGGTCGACCGATGACCACGCATGCACCCAGGCAGGGAGCTCCGACATGCGCGTACCGACCAGATGGCCGTAGATCTCGTTCTTGACGAGGATGGCCAGCGCGGGCGCCGTCAGGTAGAGCACCAGGATGAACAGCAACGACCAGAACACCGACTGCCGCGCGGCACGAACCGATGGCGTGGTGAAGGATCGCATCAGGATGTGCGGCAACCCCGCTGTCCCCATCATCAGGCAAACCAGCAACGCGATGAAGTTGTTGCGCGCCGCGTTGCGCACTTCCTGCGTCTTGCCCGGAAACGGCTCGGCATGTACGAGCGGCGGCGACGCGCGCGCAAGATAATCATCGCGTGCGGCCGACCACGCGGTGCGCGCCGCATCGACCGTTTTCGGGTAGGTTTCAAGCTCGCGCTCGAGCGACCTTATTTCCACCATCGACCCGTCGTTGGCGCGCGAACGAAGCAGTTGCAACCGCAGCCGCTGTCGCTCGGTATCCCAGGATCGGGGGAGTTGCGCAATGCGCTCTTCCATCTGATTCGCCCGCTCCTGCCAAAGCAGGCGCACGGCTTGCTCGGACTGGTCGTCGGTCAGTGCGCGCTCGCGCTCGGCCACTTGCTGCAGAACCACGCTCGCCGCGATCTGCGGCACCGGATTCCCGGTTTGCTTTACCGCGAGCCAAACCACGGGAATGAGATAGGCGATCACCAGGATGATGTACTGGCCGACCTGGGTCCAGGTGACCGCGCGCATGCCGCCAAGAAACGAGCAGACCAGCATGCTGCCCAGCGCGACGAAAATTCCGAGTTCGAAGGAAATCCCGGTCATGCGGGTGGTGATGATCCCCACCCCGTAGATCTGTGCAACCAGGTAGGTGAACGAACACAATACCGCGCAGATAACGCCGGCCACGCGCACCATGTTGCTGCCATACCGGGCGCCCAGGAAATCCGGAATCGTGTAGCGTCCGAATTTCCGCAAGTACGGTGCGAGCAGGAAGGCCACCAGGACATATCCGCCCGTCCACCCCAGGATGAACACGAGCGCGTTGTAGCCCGACAGGTAAAGGGTGCCGGCAACCCCGATAAACGACGCGACCGACATCCAGTCCGCCGCAGTCGCCATCCCGTTGTAGATGGCGGGAACCCGCCGGCCCGCCACGTAATACTCCACGGGATCGGAGGTGCGGCACATGATGCCGATCCCTGCGTAAAGGGCGACGGTGGTCAGCAGCAGGATGTAGCCGATCCATTGCCGATCCAGCCCCATGATCTCAAAGAGCGCAAGGATCAGGATCAGCAGCGCAAAACCAAACGTGTAGAGACCGTATCCGCGCCCAAGCTGGGCCATGAACTCGGCCTGGGATTTCGTTTCCAGCGCCATCTATTCGTCCTGCCCGGGGGATCTGGCTTCTTCGTCAAGATGATCCATGCGCCAGGCGTAGTACCAGATCATGAACAGATAGATCAGCGGCGCGCCGAACGCCGCCATCCAGAACGGGAAGGGCCAGCCGAACACGCTGAACCCGGTCAGGTCGCGGGCAAAAAGCGCCGGCACGAACGTCACGAGAAACCAGATCGCCAGAAGCACGGCGATCAGCCTGAGATTCTTGTGCCAATAGCGCAAAAGCCGTGGTGAGGAGGATGCGATGATGGGCCCCCGGCGAGAAAAAGCGGTTTCAAAAGCGACAACGGCCGACACACTTTGTGCCAGCCGTCGCGCGATTTTCTTGTTTTATCAGGCGTTGCCTGTGTTTTTGGCCAATGCTGCCAGCCAGCCCGTCAAGAGCTTTGTCTCCATCACCTGCATGAAGCGGATTCTGCACCACAACCGTGAGAAGAACATCAGGGAATGCCCTAATTCGAGAAATATTCTTATAGATTGAATGCATAACGGTCATTATTAGCACCAAAATGGTGCATTTCCGACGATTTAAATAAAACCCCCGGTCGGTCTCAACGAGGCGCCGGGGGTTCAATGCAATCGATAACCCAATCGCCTGTGCAGCATGCCGGATCACCAGCAGTTGCCCAGGCATGGGGTTAATTACATATGGTCGATCATCACCTGGCCAAAGCCGGAGCACGACACTTGCGTCGCGCCTTCGAGCAGACGGGCGAAGTCGTACGTGACCTTCTTGGACAGGATGGATTTCTCCATGCTCGAGATGATCAGGTCCGCAGCTTCGAACCAGCCCATGTGACGCAGCATCATTTCAGCAGAGAGGATCTCCGAACCCGGGTTCACGTAGTCCTTACCTGCGTACTTGGGTGCCGTGCCGTGCGTGGCTTCGAACATCGCGACCGAATCCGACAGGTTCGCACCCGGAGCGATGCCGATACCGCCGACCTGGGCAGCCAGGGCGTCGGAGACGTAGTCGCCGTTGAGGTTCAGCGTGGCGATGACGTCGTATTCGGCCGGGCGCAGGAGAATTTGCTGCAGGAAGGCATCGGCGATGACATCCTTGACGATGATTTCGCGACCCGTCTTCGGGTTCTTGAACTTGCACCACGGGCCGCCATCAATCAGTTCGGCACCGAATTCTTCCTGGGCGAGCTCATAGCCCCAGTCACGGAAAGCACCTTCCGTGAATTTCATGATGTTGCCCTTGTGCACCAGGGTCAGGGATGAGCGATCGTTATCGATCACGTACTGGATCGCCTTGCGCACCAGGCGCTTGGTCCCTTCGCTCGAGACCGGCTTGATGCCGATACCGGAAGTGCCCGGAAAACGGATCTTCTTGACGCCCAGCTTGGTTTGCAGGAATTCGATCAGCTGCTTGCACTGCTCGGTTCCGGCGGCAAATTCGACGCCGGCGTAGATGTCTTCGGAGTTTTCGCGGAAGATGACCATGTCGGTCTTCTCGGGCTCACGCACGGGCGAGGGCACGCCCTTGAAGTAGTGCACCGGGCGCAGGCAGACGTAGAGATCAAGCTCCTGGCGCAGTGCGACGTTCAGCGAACGGATGCCACCGCCAATGGGCGTGGTCAGCGGGCCTTTGATCGAAACGACATAATCCCTGATGGCCTCGAGCGTTTCGGCGGGCAGCCACACATCGGGGCCATACACCTTGGTCGACTTCTCGCCGGCAAAGACTTCCATCCAGTGAATCTTGCGCTTACCGCCATAGGCCTTGGCCACCGCGGCATCGACGACCTTGATCATCACGGGGGTGATATCGGCACCCGTGCCATCGCCCTCGATGTAGGGAATGATCGGCTCGTCAGGAACATTGATCGAGTAGTCGGCGTTGACTGTAATTTTCGTGCCCGCGGTCGGGACCTTGATATGTTGGTAAGCCATGAGTGCTCCGGTTTCTTCGTGAAATTTAGTTATTCAACATCTAGCGTGTTTCAGGTCGCGAGATCGGCCATCGATGAGCGGGCGAACCTGGGCGATCAGCCGATCATTTTATCCTGCATTAGGGTTATTCGCCCTACGCCGGATTGACAAAGGTTAATATTTACGGCATTCCCTCAAGCGGAAATGGTCAAAGCAGGCCCGGCCACCGCACGATGGATCATCCCTCGCCGTCTGCCACCTCCCAACATGTTCAATCCGTCACGCGATCAGGTTCGTCAGTTTTTCGTCGACTCCTGGCGCAAACACCGCTCGCACGAGATTCTGACGCCACTCGAGACGATCGCGCTCGACTGGATCATGCAGCACCCCGAGTACCACGGGGATCTTGAGAGCCCGGATGCGCTTTCCCAGGATTTCGCCGTGGAAGAAGGCAGGACCAACCCATTCCTTCACCTCTCGATGCACCTGGCCATCGCCGAACAAGTGTCGGTAGATCACCCCCGTGGCATCCGCGCAGCGCACGACGCGACCGCGGCGCGGACCGATCCGCACCACGCCGCGCACGAAATCATGGAATGCCTGGGTCAGGTGGTTTGGGAATCCCAGCGGCTGGGCACGCCGCTGGACAGCGACGCGTATATTGACCTCATCCGCCGGCGAATTGGCACGGGTCGAGCTGGCGCGTGATGTAAAAAAAGCCCGCGGGCGGGCTTTTTTTGCACTGCCGGCGCCGGTATGGTGGCACCGGGACGCAATCGCTTACTGGGCGACCTTGAGCGGGCCGGGCTGCGCGGCGAGCCAGGCGGTCACGTTGTCGACATCCTGCCTGGACAATTGCGTTGCAAACGCACCCATCACGGCATTCTTGCGCACGTTGGCCGATGCCGGCGCGCCCGTGGCGCCGCGCTGGTAGGCCGTCAGGGCATGCGCGAGGTAGTCGGCGGGCTGGCCGGCGAGAATCGGATAGACCGGATCGATCGGTGACTTGGCATCCGGGCCGTGGCACGATGCGCAATTGACCTTTTCCCAGACGGCTTTGCCTGCGGCGGCATCGCCCGCCATGGATTGTGCTGCAAACAGCGAGAACACGGCGCCAGCAAGGGCGAGCGAAAGACGATTCATGGGGCCCCCTGCTTATTTCAGTGTGGAGTAGTAAGCGGCCAGGTCGGCCATATCCTGCTCAGACAGGCTCATCGCAATGGCATCCATCGTTGGATGCGTGCGCTCGCCAGTTGCGTAGGCGCGCAGGGCGCTCTGAAGGTACTTGGCATTCTGCCCGGCGATCATCGGCACCGAATAGATTTCCGGGAAGCTGGCACGGTAGCCGGGGATGCCATGGCAACCGATGCAGTTGGACACTTTGCTCTTGGCAGCCTGGGCATTGCCCACCGGGGCATCGGCTGCGAGCGCCGGCGCCGCAGCACAGGCCATCGCCAGGGCGAGGGCGGAAAATCCGCTGGACAGCGACGCATGCAGACTGGCGCTGCGCGTCTTGCTGAAAGACGTGGTGATCGTCAACTTCATGTGTAGGGGCTCTTGGTCTGGCAGTTAGAGTCCCGGGATGAATTTCCCGGCCGCAAAACGAGGGATTGTACGATAATTGGAAACTTTACAATGCAGTTCAAACGATTTTGTCCCGAATCCTTCACTTATCCTGTGACTAATGACCAACTCCGCTCCCACCTCCGCTAGCGCCAAGCGCTTTGATGGCACCGACCGCTATGTTGCCACCGACGATCTCAAGCTCGCCGTCAATGCCGCGCTCACCCTCGAACGCCCTTTGCTGATCAAGGGTGAACCCGGCACCGGCAAGACCATGCTGGCCGAAGAAGTCGCCCGTGCGCTAGGACGCCCGCTCCTGCAATGGCACATCAAGTCGACCACCAAAGCCCACCAGGGGTTGTATGAGTACGACGCCGTCTCGCGGCTGCGTGACTCGCAGCTCGGCGACGAAAAAGTCCAGGACATCCGCAACTACATCAAGCAAGGCGTTCTCTGGCAGGCGTTCGTTGCCGCAGAGCCGGTGGTGCTGCTGATCGATGAGATCGACAAGGCCGACATCGAGTTCCCCAATGACCTGCTGCGCGAGCTCGACCAGATGGAGTTTTACGTCTACGAAACGCACGAAACGGTTCGCGCACGCTACCGTCCGCTGGTTGTGATCACGTCCAACAATGAGAAAGACTTGCCCGACGCCTTCCTGCGCCGCTGCTTCTTTCACTACATTCGCTTCCCGGATCGCGACACGCTGCGGGCCATCGTCGACGTGCACTATCCCAACCTGCAGGCCGACGTCCTGCGCGCATCGCTCGATACCTTCTTCGCCCTGCGCGACGCGCCCGGCCTGAAGAAAAAGCCCTCGACCTCCGAGTTTCTCGACTGGCTGCGCCTGCTGATCGCCGAGGACGCGACCGCGGCCGAGATCGACGCGCATGCAGCCACCGCCATCCCGATGCTGGCAGGAGCCCTGCTCAAGAACGAACAGGATCTGCAACTGCTCGAGCGGCTCGCTGCGGTCACGCGCAGCTCGGCACGCCGCCAGCAGTAACCGGGACATCGCACGCCCGCCAGGCTTCGAAAGTCAACCATATTTCAGGAACCGAACATGAGCAAGGATCAGGGATTCCGGGTCGCACCGACGCCGACCACGCTAGGTGGACGCGGCGTACGGCTCGAGCCGATGGGCTTCGCGCACGAGGCGGGGCTCGAGCAGGCCGCGCGCGACGGAGAGCTGTGGAACCTCCGGGTCACCTCGGTCCCGGAGCCCGGCAAGACCGGCGCGTATATCCAGCAAGCGCTCGATGGCCTCGCAGCGGGTCACATGCTGCCCTTCGTCGTCATCGACGAGCCCAGCGGCAAGGTGATCGGCACCACGCGCTACCACGACATCGTCGCCGGCATCGCTCGTCTGGAGATCGGCTACACCTGGTATGGCCAGGTCTGGCAGCGCACCCACGTCAATACGACGTGCAAGCTGATCCTCATGCAGCACGCCTTCGACACCCTGGGGGCGGCGCTGGTGGGCTGGCGCACCGACAACTTCAATTACGCGTCGCAGCGCGCCATCGAACGCCTGGGCGCCAGGAAAGACGGCGTTCTGCGGCATCACGCGTTTCGGCGCGACGGCACCGTGCGCGACACCGTCATGTACAGCGTCACTGCGGGCGAATGGCCTGAAGTGCGTGATCAACTCGTCTACCAGCTCCATCGTCATGCTGATTGACTTCTTCTACCATCTGCGCGCGCAGAAGCTCAACGTCTCCGTCAAGGAGTACCTGACGCTGCTCGCCGCGCTGTCGGAGCCCCTGATGCCTCCGTCGCTGGAGGATTTCTACTATCTGGCGCGCACCACGCTCATCAAGGATGAAACCCTGTTCGACCGGTTCGACAAGGCGTTCGCGACTTACTACAAAGGCATCGAAAAGAAGCTGCCGCCCGGCAAGAAGATTCCGCTGGAGTGGCTCGTCAAGGAACTCGAAAAGCGCTTGACCCCCGAGCAGAAGGCCGAGCTGGAAAAACACGGCTGGGACAAGCTCATGGAGATGTTCAAGGAGCGCCTGGAGGAGCAAAAGGAAGCTCACCACGGGGGCAGCAAGTGGATCGGCACGGGCGGCACATCGCCCTTCGGCAATAGCGGATACCACCCCGAGGGCATCCGGGTGGGCGGCTCGGCCGGCGGCAACCGTACCGCGGTCAAGGTCTGGGATGAGCGTCAGTTCCGCGATTACGACGACTCGCTTGAGTTGGGCACGCGCAACTTCAAAGTCGCACTGCGTCGCCTGCGACGTTTCGCCCGGGAGGGCTCCGAGCTCGAGCTCGACCTGGACGACACCATCTCGAGCACGGCGCGCAATGCCGGCTACCTGGATATCAAACTGGTTCCGGAGCGCCACAACAACGTCAAGGTGCTGATGCTGCTCGACGCCGGGGGCAGCATGGACGACCACGTCGGTCGCGTCGAGGAGCTCTTCTCCGCTGCGAGCAGCGAGTTCCGCAACCTCGAGGTCTATTACTTCCATAATTGCCCGTACGAAAACCTCTGGAAATCCAACCGTCGCCGGCAAATGGAGCGGTTCGAGACCTGGGATGTCCTGCGCAAGTTCAACGGCGACTGGCGACTGATCTTAGTGGGCGACGCGACAATGAGCCCATACGAAATCCTCCAGCCGGGGGGCTCGGTCGAACACTACAACAAGGAGCCGGGCGCCGAATGGCTGCAGCGTATGGTCAACGCCTGGCCCAAGTCGGTCTGGCTCAACCCGGAGCCGCAGGCTTCCTGGCAGTATCGGCAATCGATCTCCCTGATCCGCACGATCGTCCAGGACCGCATGTTCCCGGTCACGGTCTCCGGGATCGAACAGGCCATGCGTCTGCTGTCCAAGTAATTGCCCGGTCGGGAAGCGCGGGCCATCCAACGGCCTGCACTGCCCGAAGTGAACCAATCCGGCCATTCGTGCTCAAACCGGGTCAACCCCATCATTCAGGACTGTTCCCCATGCGATTGTTCACCGTCGCCATCCAGCGCGCCCTGTGCGGCGCTATGCTCTGCCTTCTGGCTTTCCCGGGCTGGGCACTCAACCTGCCGGCAGGCGTCACGGAGGTAACCAGCGTCGAAGGCATCACGGAATACCGCCTCGCCAGCAACGGCTTGCGCGTGCTCCTCGCACCAGATGACTCCAAGCCAACGACCACCGTCAACATGACCTACCTGGTCGGATCGCGCCATGAAAATTACGGCGAGACCGGCATGGCCCACCTGCTGGAGCACATGCTCTTCAAGGGGACGCCCACCACGCCCAACGCGCTGGGAGAATTCTCCAAGCGCGGGTTGCAGGCCAATGGGTCGACTTCCACCGACCGCACCAACTACTTCGCAAGCTTCGCAGCCAATCCGGACACGCTCGCCTGGTACATCGGGTGGCAGGCCGACGCGATGATCCACTCCACGATCAAGCGCGAAGATCTCGACACCGAAATGACCGTGGTACGCAACGAAATGGAAAGCGGCGAAAACAGCCCCTTCCAGATGCTCTGGCAGAAAATGCTCGCCAGTGCCTTCCAGTGGCATAACTACGGGAAGTCGACCATCGGCGCGCGCTCCGATGTCGAGAACGTCGATATCGCCCAGCTGCAGGCGTTTTACCGGACACACTACCAACCCGACAACGCGGTGTTGATCGTGGCGGGCAAGTTCGATCCGCAGGCAGCGCTCGATGACATCGCCAAATCCTTTAGCCCTATCCCCAGGCCTCTGCGCAAACTGCCGCCCGAATACACCATCGACCCTGTTCAGGACGGCGAGCGCAAGGTCACCTTGCGTCGCACCGGTGGCTCGCCGCTGGTGGCGGCCATGTACCACGTCCCTCCCGCCGCCCATAAGGATTTTGCCGCGCTGGATCTGGCGAGCATGATGATTTCAGACACCCCGTCGGGCAGGTTATTCAAAGCGATGGTTCCGACCAAGGTGGCCGCCAGCGTGCTCGGGTTCACCATGGACGAATACGCCCCTGGCATCGTGATGTTCGGCGCGACGCTGCAACCCGGTGGCGATCAGCCCAAGGCACTCGACACACTCACTGCCACCGTTGAATCCGTGGCCAGCCAACCGTTCACGCAGGAAGAACTGGACCGCGCCCGTGCGCAATGGCTCAAGAGCTGGGACCAGCTGTTTGCCGATGCGCAAAAAGTCGGGGTTGGCCTGTCTGAAGCGATCGCGATCGGTGACTGGCGCATGTTGTTCGTTTCGCGTGACCGCATTCGCGCCGTCACACTGGCCGACGTCCAGCGCGTCGCCTCCGAGTACCTGATCCAGTCAAACCGGACCGAAGGCCAGTACATCCCGACGGAAAAACCCGCGCGCGCGCCCGCGCCCACCATTCCAAACCTCGCCGAAGACCTTAAGGGCTACACCGGTGAAACACAGGGCAAGCAAGCCGAGGCGTTCGATCCCGATCCCGCCAATATTGACGCGCGCACGATCCGCAAGCTGGTGAACCTGCCCAGCGGCACGGTCAAGCTCGCGCTGCTTCCCAAGGAATCCCGCGGAGACCGCGTCAGGGCCAACATTCTCCTGCAGTTCGGCAGCGTCGATACGCTCAAGGGACAGCGCTCGACCTCCATTGCAGCGGCCGATCTGCTGCTCAAGGGCACGAGCAAGATGACCCGCCAGCAAATCAACGACCGCATCGATGCGCTCAATGCCGAACTCAGCATCATTGGATCAGGCACGGATCTGTCGATCGCGATTTCGACCACGAAAGCCAATCTGGACGCCGTCGTCGCGCTGGCGCTCGAAGTCGTGCGCGATGCGACCTTCCCGCAGGACGCGCTCGAGGAATACGCAAGCAGGCTCGTCACCAGCCTCAAGAGTTCAATGACCGAGCCGACCGCGATTGCCCAGCGCATGATCGCGCGTCATGACAACCCGTGGCCCAAAGACGATATCCGCTACTCGCCGACGTTCGAAGAGTCGATCGCAGCCGCCGAAGGCGTCAAGCGTGAAGCACTGGCGGATTTCCAGAAGAAGTTCTATGGCGCCGGGCAAATTTCGGCGTCCGCCGTTGGCAATTTCGACCCGGCAAGCTTCGAGAAGACACTGCTCAAGGGGATCGAAGGATGGTCTGCCGGTACCCCGTACACCCGGATTTCCGATCCCTATCGCGAGGTCAAGCCCGAGCAGATGCAGGCGCTGACGCCGGACAAGGCAAATGCGTTCTTCATCGAACGGTTGCCGATGAAACTCCAGGATACGGATCCCGATTACCCGGCGCTGACCCTGGCAAACTTCCTGCTTGGAACCTCCGAGACTTCGCGCCTCTGGAACCGGGTGCGCGAAAAGGAAGGCTTATCCTACAACGTGCGCAGCAGTCTTTCGGTCTCGGCGTTCGAACCCGTTGGCGCCTGGTCGGTGTACGCAATTTTTGCGCCGGAAAACCGCGGCAAAGTCGAGGCAGCCATCAAGGATGAGCTCGACCGTCTGGTCAGGGACGGCTTCGACGAGAAAGAGATCGCCGACGGCATCAAGTCGTTCCTGAACTACCGCAAACTGTCGCGTGCCCAGGATGGCAACCTCGTGTCAGCCTGGGTCAGTTACCTCGAAACCGGCCGCACTTTCGCGTGGTCTGCGGCAATCGACAAGAAGATCGCCGGGCTGACCGCAGCTGACGTCAACGCCGCGGTGCGCAAGTATCTCAAGCCCGCCGAGTTCAGCAGCGTTGCCGCCGGGGATTTTGAGAAGAAGAAATAGAACTGAAAAGGCCTGGACTGTAGCGAAAATAGCCGCATTTTGCGGCTATTTTCTTGTTCAAATACCTTTGAGAACCACAGCGAAGGCGTTGGCCCGGCTGATGCCGGGCCTTGCGCTCAGGAAAAGAACTCGCGAACCCGATCCGTCCAGGATTTGCTCTGCGGCGAATGGCGCTCGCCACCCTCGCTGAGCGAAACCTCGAACTGGCGCAGGATATCCTTCTGGGTCTCGCTCAGCTTGACCGGTGTCTCGACCACGACGTGGCAGTAGAGATCGCCCGGATACCCGGATCGCACGCCCTTGATGCCCTTGGCGCGCAGACGGAAAGTCTTGCCCGATTGCGTGCCCTCCGGGATCGTGATCTCGGCCTTGCCGTTGAGCGTTGGCACCTGGATCTCGCCCCCCAGCGCGGCCGTGGTGAACGGGATCGTCAACTCGCAGTGCAGATCGTCGTTCTCCCGCTGGAAGATCTTGTGTTCCTTGATATGGATCTCGACGAAGAGATCCCCGGAAGGCCCGCCATTGATCCCGGGCTCACCGTTTCCAGACGAGCGGATGCGCATTCCGTCGTCAATACCGGCTGGAATCTTGACCTGCAAGGTCTTGTTGCGCCGGGTACGGCCCACGCCGTCGCACGTGACGCAGGGATCGGTGATTTCCTTGCCGTTGCCGTGGCAGGTGGGGCAGGTTTGCTGGACACTGAAGAACCCCTGCTGCATGCGCACGGCACCCGAGCCGCCGCAGGTGTGGCAGGTCTTGGGCTTTGTGCCGGGCTTGGCGCCCGAGCCCTTGCACACCTCGCAGTTTTCCCAGCTCGGCACGCGGATTTCGGTGTCGAACCCGTTGGCCGCCTGCTCGAGCGTGATTTCCATCGCGTATTTGAGATCGGCACCACGGTAGACCTGCGGGCCGCCGCCACCGCGACGTCCACCACCGAAGATTTCGCCAAAGATGTCACCAAACGCGTCGCCGAACCCGGCGCCGCCCGCCATGCCGGCGGCATTCGGATCGACACCCGCATGCCCATAGCGATCGTATGCGGCACGCTTGTTGTCGTCGGTCAGCATCTCGTAGGCCTCTTTGGCCTGCTTGAATTTTTCCTCAGCCTGCTTGTCACCCGGATTGCGATCCGGGTGGAACTTCATGGCCAGCTTGCGGTAGGCCTTCTTGAGCTCGTCCTCAGACGCGTTTTTGGCAACGCCAAGAATCTCGTAATAGTCACGTTTTGCCATGATCCCGGCTCGTCACAAATGATTCAAAACAAAAAACTTCGCCCGGAAGCTCGAATCGAGCCCCGGGCGGGCGTGCGTCAGGTCAACTGATCACGAGTGGTCGCGCTTGACTTCTTTGAAGTCGGCGTCGACGACATTGTCGTCAGCCGGCTTGGCACCACCGCCTGCCTGGGCGCCACCGCCCGCGGCCTGCTGCGCGGCACCCTGCTGGGCCTGCATGTCGGCATACATCTTCTCGCCCAGCTTTTGCGAAGCCTGGGAAAGCGCCTCGACCTTGGCATCGATCGCGGCCTTGTCAGCGGGGGTCTTGAGCAAGTCGTCGACTTCCTTGATCGCGGTCTCGATCGCGGTCTTGTCCGACTCATCGAGCTTGTCGCCATACTCGGTCAGCGACTTGCGCGTCGAGTGAACCAGCGCATCGGCAGCATTGCGCGCCAGCGCAAGCTCAGCCATGCGGTGGTCATCTGCGGCGTTGGCCTCCGCATCCTTGACCATGCGCTGGATCTCTTCCTCGGTCAGGCCGGAATTGGCCTTGATCGTGATCTTGTTTTCCTTGCCGGTGCCCTTGTCCTTGGCCGAAACGTGCACGATGCCGTTCGCGTCGATGTCGAACGTGACCTCGATCTGCGGCGTGCCACGCGGCGAAGGCGGGATGCCTTCCAGGTTGAACTCGCCCAGCGTCTTGTTGCCCGCGGCGATTTCGCGCTCGCCCTGGAACACCTTGATCGTCACGGCCGGCTGGTTATCGTCGGCAGTCGAAAACACCTGCGAAAACCGGGTCGGGATGGTCGTGTTCTTGGCGATCATCTTGGTCATCACGCCACCGAGCGTCTCGATGCCGAGCGACAGAGGCGTCACGTCAAGCAGCAGGACATCCTTGCGGTCACCGGAAAGCACCGAACCCTGGATGGCGGCGCCAGCGGCAACAGCCTCATCGGGGTTCACGTCCTTGCGCGGCTCGCGACCGAAGAACTCCTTGACCTTTTCCTGCACCTTGGGCATGCGGCTCATGCCGCCCACCAGGATCACGTCGTCGATGTCGCCGACCTTCACGCCCGAATCCTTGATCGCCACGCGGCAGGGTTCCATGGTGCGTTCGATCAGCTCCTCAACGAGCGACTCGAGCTTGGCACGGGTCATCTTGAGGTTCAGGTGCTTGGGGCCGGAAGCATCGGCCGTGATGTACGGCAGGTTGATTTCGGTCTGCTGGGCCGAGGAGAGCTCGATCTTGGCCTTTTCAGCGGCTTCCTTCTGGCGCTGGAGCGCGAGCACGTCCTTGGACAGATCGACGCCCTGCTCCTTCTTGAACTCGGCGATCACGTACTCGATGATGCGCTGGTCGAAGTCTTCGCCACCGAGGAAGGTGTCGCCGTTGGTCGACAGCACCTCGAATTGCTTCTCGCCATCCACATCGGCGATCTCGATGATCGAGATGTCGAACGTGCCGCCACCCAGGTCATAGACAGCAATCTTGCGATCGCCCTTTTCGGTCTTGTCCATGCCGAAGGCCAGCGCGGCCGCCGTCGGCTCGTTGATGATGCGCTTGACTTCCAGACCGGCGATACGCCCGGCGTCCTTGGTCGCCTGACGCTGGCTGTCGTTGAAGTACGCCGGCACCGTGATCACGGCCTCGGTCACTTCTTCGCCCAGATAGTCTTCGGCGGTCTTTTTCATCTTGCGCAGCACTTCGGCCGACACCTGCGACGGTGCCATTTTCTTGTTCTGGGCTTCAACCCAGGCGTCGCCGTTGTCCGCCTTGACGATCTTGTAGGGCA
Organism: uncultured beta proteobacterium; assembly: GCA_903894155.1. Classification (GTDB taxonomy): domain Bacteria; phylum Pseudomonadota; class Gammaproteobacteria; order Burkholderiales; family Burkholderiaceae_B; genus Zwartia. The sequence continues at coordinate 23,417 of CAITPF010000159.1, forward strand.
TCAGGTGGATGTCCTTCTGGACCGCATCTTCGGAGAACTTGCGGCCGATCAGTCGCTTGACGGCGTAGAGAGTGTTCTTCGGATTGGTGACGGCCTGGCGCTTGGCGGGTGCGCCCACGAGCGTCTCGCCGTCTTCCAGATAGGCGACGATCGAGGGGGTCGTGCGCGTGCCTTCCGCGTTTTCGAGGATCTTGACCTGACCGCCTTCCATCACCGCAACGCAGCTGTTGGTGGTGCCGAGGTCGATACCGATAATCTTGCTCATGGTGAATTTACCTTTGGACAGAATTCAAAAATTGGATATGAAAATCTTGATGTTTGCTAATTGGGGGGCATTCGGGCAATTTCAAGGCTGGGAGCGTGGCTTTTTGCCTCAAAAGCCCCCTCGCACAATGAATTCCGGTCAGGCGGCCACCGTGACCAGGGCCGGGCGAAGCACGCGATCGGCGATCAGGTAACCCTTCTGAAGCGTCTGGACCACCGTATTGGCGGGCTGCTCGGCCGGGATGGTCGCAATCGCCTGATGCTGATGGGGATCGAACTTGTCCCCGGCCTTCGGGGCGATCTCTTTCAGATGATTCTTTTCGAAAGCTGCAACGACCTGCCTGAGGGTGACCTCAATGCCGGCGCGCATATCCTCGGCGCTCTGGGCGGCCTGGGCCAGCGCGGCCTCAAGGCTATCCTTCACGGGCACCAGGCTTTCGGCAAACGACTCGATGCCAAACTTGCGCGCCTTGGAGATCTCCTCCTGCGCGCGGCGCCGCACGTTTTCCATTTCAGCATGGGCGCGCAGTACCTGATCGCGGGCCTCGGCGGCTTGCGCCTGAGCGCTGGCCAGGTCGGCCTGCAACTGCGCAACCGGATCGAGCGCGGCTTGGTCGCTCTCGTCGGGGCCGGATTGGGCCGCCGCATTCTCGGGTTGCACGTCA
>CAITPF010000160.1 GCA_903894155.1 uncultured beta proteobacterium
ATGATCGCTTCACGGAATTCCTTGACGTTGCTCGCATCCAGGTTTTCGGTCGGGATCGCCACGATGGCGACGCCGGGGGAGGGCGAGGTGATGGCAAGTTTCATCGGATGATCCTGTCGATTCTTATCGTTACAAAAATGGGGTGATCAGGCTTGGCGGGAACCGGCTGATGACGTCAGGACCTTTCGGAGATAACGCAGCAGTAACTTGAACGATGCCCAGCGCGACATGCCGCTTGCGGCAAGTGCATCGCCGGCATAGCCCAAATCCGGATCCGCGGCCAGTTCGCCCAGGAGCAGTGTATCGTTGATCAGGCCAACGGGCGCCCTTGCGTACAGCCGCTGCCAGTAGGGCGGCAACGTTTGGATCTCGTCCACGGTACGCGGTTCGATCCCGATAAACCTGACCCTATTTTGCCAGATATCCTGCAATCCCGGATGAAAAGTCCGGATGAAGTGTATGCCAAGCGCACCGGGGATCCCTTCGCGCACCATTTGCGCCGACGGGATAAGGGCCGTGGGCGCGGCCCGGCAACCATCGGCCATCGGGTTCGGAAAGGCGACCCCCCGGTCTTCAGCGACATCGGGCGAGGCGGTCAACCCGACGCGCCGCCGCACGAGGGCGGCCAGCGGCAGGGTAAGCCACCACAATACGCGCGCGATGACCCGCTCGATCGGCTTGGGCGTACGAGCGTATTCAGGCTCGGATCCGGCGCCGTCAAGCAAAAGTGGGTTGGTCACCTTGAGCATGACATCGATGCTGACGTTGACCAGTCGATTGCCGCAAATGATGGCCTCGGTCAGGGTGAGCTCCTGGCCGACATAGGTATCGGGCAACATCCAGCTGCTGGCGACCACCGCGCCGCTTTCAATCAGGCAACCGCTTTCGATCACGGCATCGGGGCCTACGCGCGCGCCTTCCTGAACCCGAACGTTACGCCCGATGAAAATCGGCGGCGTGAGCGACGCCCCGGGGTGAATCGATGTGCCGGGGCCGACCCACACGCCCGGGCTGCGCTCGCGCTGCGATATCGTGCCGCCAGGTGTGCCGTTGCGCAATGTTGCCGTGACCGACTCAAGCGTCTGCTCGGCGCTTTTCAAGGTCAGCGGGGTATTGCAGATTTCCTGCACCAGATCCCGGCGCGCCAGCATGCGCGATTCCAGATCGGCCTCACCCGTGCAATCGGGCACGAGTTCAAGCGCTTGCGCTTTCGACAGCAGCGCCCAACCCGTCCAGTGAAGCCGGTCGTTGCGCTCGGTGCAGAGAATGCGGGTTTCCGCCTGAGGCATCGGCGCTTCGGGGTTGCCGGTTTCAAGATCGTTCGGGGCGCCGCACAGCGTGCCGTCGTCGATGGTCATTGCCGAGGCAATGTAGAGCGCGGGGCCTGCCGCCTCGATGATGTTGTCCAGCGCGGCAAGAGGCCTGGCGTTGTCTGGCGCAACCAGGTAATCGAGCGCGACGCCGAAGCGCTCGCCGTTGCCAAGCAGGTGCTCGCAATCCGATGCATGATCGCCATTGACGACCGTGATGCGGGTGCAACCCGCGGTCACCAGGCGCTCGACCGCGCGCTGCACCATCGGCCGCGCCGCGACCGGCGTTGTCGTGCAGTTAACGTCGAGCGCCACAAGATGGCGGTCAGTGACGTCCCAGCAGGCGAGCAGGATCGCCGAATCAGGTCTCATCGGCAAGCTCCGTCGCAGTGCGCCAGGCGTTCTGTCATGAAGCGCCCTTGCCCTTGATCACGGCAGGAAGCGTTTTGGCCAAAAGTTTGACATCGGTGGAGACGCTCTGGTTCTGAATATATTCCACGTCAAGTTCGACCTGCTGCTTGAACGGGATTTCGGCGCGACCCTGCACTTGCCACAGGCAGGTCAGGCCAGGCTTGACATCGAGCCGACGCCTGTCGTCGAGGGTGTACTTCTCGACTTCCTTGGGCAAGGGCGGGCGCGGGCCGACCAGCGACATTTCGCCAATCAGCACGTTCCAGATCTGGGGTAGTTCATCAATACTGGCTCGGCGGATGATGCGCCCGATCCAGGTGACGCGCGGGTCGTTCTTGATCTTGAAGGTGACCGCACCTTTACCGTGCTCGTTGAGCTCTTCAAGCTTGTCACGCAAGGCCTCGGCGCCCACGACCATCGAGCGGAACTTCGGGAACCGGAACACGCGACCCCATTTGCCCACGCGATCCTGCCAGAAGATCACGGGCCCGCCATCGGTAAATTTGATCAGGATGGCGACCACCAGCATGATGGGCGAAAAGAGAATGATCAGACCCGCCGATCCGACAATGTCGATCGCGCGCTTGACCGCCATGCGCCAACCGGAGCGGCGACTCCACACCTTACGTGTCAGAAGCGTGCGACCGCCATCCAGTTGCCCCGCGAGATCGGATTCCGAGCGATTCAATACAGGTGAAACGCGAGTTTCTTTTTGCATACCCAACCCTACGTAACTTCCTCTAGGATAATCTTACCAGTATGGGCGTACGTTGGGGGGCTGGCGCGGCAACTATTTGATCGGGTCAGCGAACCCGGTTGACGTCCGCCGGCGTCACCACCACCATGCGGTAGCGCCCGGGCGCGATGGAGGGCAAGTCACGTGGCGCGACACCGGTCACCGTTTGCGGCAGGGTGGCAATTGACGGGACACGGCGCGTGGCCGGCTCCCCACGGTGCTCATAGGCCAGATCCGTGAAGTTGCCTGAGGCGATCGCCACGTTCAGTTCCGCATCAAGGTCCTTGCACACCTGCGCGCTTGCAGGCGAATCGCCCGCGCAGGACAACAACTGACCGGTCGGAACCTGGAGTGCGACGCGCAACCCGAGATCACGCAATTTGCCAGCACAGGTGAGCAGGGCGGAGCCGGGTTTTGGCGCGCCCGCCGGAAACCCGATCGTGCGTGTGCTGGCCTGACCGTCGGCGGCAAGCGCGCGGCCGAGCGATTCGCAGGATCCCGGCAACCCGGCAGCTGTGGCGTCAATCCAGAGCGATCTCTTTTGCGGCTCGACGATCCTGAGAATGCTGGCCAGACCTGGCCCCGGGGGCTGGCCCGGGCCCAGACTGGTGGTGAACGCGTCGATGCCGCTGCTGGCAAGCGCGATACCCACGCAATCGCCCGCGAGAGCGCCACGCAGCGCCGAGGCCAGGGTATCGGCTTTGCCATAACAGAGCAGCGTGGGCGCGAGCGCCCGCGTTTGACGCGCGACGTAGACCCGAGTCGCATCGTCGGCGGCGTTGGTCATCAGGCCGCCATGGGCGAGCGGGCTGGCGATCGATTCGGTGTTCGTGAGGCTCACGAACGTATCCCCGGATCCGGTGGACCGCACCAGCACGGGCGGCGGCGGCTTGCCGGCGGGATCGCCGATGACGCCTGTCAGCTCTGGCAGTTCGCGCCTGGCCTGGACACTACCGCCCAGCAGGTCGATGACGGTAGCAGGCACCTGTGCCAGCGTGGAGATCGAGGTGCCGCCCGACAGGCTGCGGTATTTTGCGTAGAGATCGGCATACTGGTTGCGCGCGGCCTGGTTGAAGTACATCACGAACGGAACGCGTCCCATCTCGAGTTTGAACCGGGACGATTCGTGGCCGCTCGCGCTAAAGCTCGACTCGCCGTGGTCGGAAAAGTAGAGGTAGACGACGGGCTCTTCGACCTTGCTGACCTGCGCGATGATCTGGCTGATGGAAAAATCCACGTAACGCATCGCGGCGTCATAGGTCTCGGCGCCCTCGGTCAGTTGCGTCACGAGGGGCTGGTTGACCACGTCGCCGAAAATCTGCACCGGCAAGCGGTTGGTCAGGAAGTCGTCCACCTTGCCGCGAAACGCCGCAGGCAGCGCGGTGAGATAGCCATCCAGGCCGCCATGCCCGGCATAGCTGTGCAGGAAGATGACCGACGGGCTCTTGCGAGGCAAGTCGCGCAGCAGCGCGGCAAGCTCCGGCGTGAAGAAGTCGAGGTCATAGGGGCGCGGAATCTTGAAATCCGCGTTGCCGGCGGCGCCCGATTCGACGCTATACGTGCGCTTGGCCTTGCGAAACACGATGCGCGAGGCCATGTTCCAGGTGCCCGTTTCCCCCTGGTTGCTCAGCAGAGCGACCGGAACATGGCTATCGGCGAGCAGGTCCACGAGCGAAAGGCGCTGGCGCGTCATGATGGGTTGCGCGTTCTGGCTTGCGTCCAGCCCGATGCTGAGCGTTTCGAGCAACGATTGTGACGTGTGCGTGAACGTCGCCATGACATTGTCAAACAGGATCAGGCCCGGGTCCTCGCTGCGCAGGCGCAGCAACTGCGGCGTCGTGGCCCTTGGATAGCCGTAGACGCCAAAGTTCATCGCACTGGTCGATTCGCCGATATACACCACCACCTTGAGGCTGTTCGGAAATGAGATGGGCGCAATCGCGTGATCAAAGTTTTGCGTGGCCTGACGATAGAGGGTGGAGTTGTCGACCGCGCTCAGGTAGGCGCCGGTTGCGATTTTGACCAGCGGCAGCGCCACGATCACGAGGCCGGCAATCAGTTGCGCCCGCAGATAGAGCGCGCGCGATATGCCGAGTGCACGACGCGCCCGCCCCAGTGACCAAAGCAGAGCGATACCGAGGATCACATAAATCGTGAGGCGGCGATACGGGTAGATCGGCGAGAGGATCGACGGCAGCGTCCTGACAAAAAAGATCGCCTCTTCCCAGTCAAAATGCTGGGCTTCGCTATAGGAATCCGCGCCAAGCCCATTGAGCCAGAAAACCAGCGATTCGCTATACACCAGCCAGAAAGCGGCGATCAGGAAGCTGATCGTGGCCCGAAGCCACTGCCTTTGGCGCACTTGCACCCAAAAGATCAGGAGCAAGCCGAGCAGCATGGTGTATTCGTTGTCCCGGGCGGCGAAAATCCGCCCGAAACGATCTGGCGCCTGCTCAAGGTAAATTGAGGCGTCCGGAAACAGGCGCAACAGCAACCATGCCCCGGCGCCGACAACGCAAAGCAGGGCGATTGCAACCTTGGGTCGCATGATTGAGCCGCGCAGGCCTCGATTGGATGCTTCCATTGGTTTTCGGTTAAAGCACTTTTGACAGACTGCAAGCGTATGTTAACGCGCACAGGCAGAGATGTTCATGACAAGAAATGGAAATGAAATTAGTTGTTATGTTGTGATCGCACAACAATGCCGAGGTCTTGAGTGGCCGCGTGTTTCACGCGGCGCGGCGAGGGCGCACTGCGTCCCGCATCCTTCGCTGCGCCGCTGTGATGCGAAATCACATGGGATGCGCGTAGCAATCACATGGGATGCGCACAGCGATTCGGTGTCACTGGAGTCTGTGTTGGGATGGTGCAAATCTCCCGCATAGGACATAATGCGCGCAGAAATCTCTTGCTGTTATCTGCGCACCAGAATAGATTGCCATTGTGGCAATGGTTCTAACTGCGCCAAACTTTAATATTCTATGGGTGGTTCACCTAATGGAACTTGTGGGGTGTATCACGTGAATCCGGAAAGCGTTAGCTACCTTCTTGATCGGCAATGTTCCCGGCAATGGAAGAAATTTCTCGCCGCGCTGGCGGCCGAATTTGCCAGCCAGATTGATGTCGGTGAACTGCGTGCGCTCATGAAGCGCATCGGTACCCGTTTTGCCGTCAATAATCCCATCCCTCCGTGCACCAGCATCACTGAAATTCAGGGCGCCATGTCGGCGGTCTGGCTCGATTCGGAGTGGGGCTGGGTCGAGGTCGATGAAATTGACCGCGCGATGCGTATCGTGCACCAGTGCGCCCCGCTTTGGTCGGCCTTCGGCCCCGAAAGCGTCGACTGGACCCCGGCCTTTCTGGAAGGCGTGTACCAGCAGTGGCTGGTCGCGCTGGGCGCTGGCGATTTGCTGCGCGTCAGGCAAGTTACGCGCATGGATGAGTTTGGCCGGATCGAATTCCGCCTCAGCCAGGATTAACGTATGCGACTCTATTCCAAGCGGGGTTGCTGATGACTCAAGCCAACGACATTGCCGGGCTGTTCAAGAAGCTGGGCACGAGCCCCGATCTTTATCAGGAACTCGTGCGTCAGAACGAAGTCCAGAAGTCGCGCGAGCGATGGCCGTTGCTTTCCGCCATCCAGACAAACGAGCCTGCGCCACCGCCCGTTGAAATCCGGCGCCAGGCAATACGCCAGGCACCACCCCAGGCCGCTGCACCGCCCCAGCAGGTGGCTTACGCTCCAGCGGCGACTGAGTACTACGGGGCCAATCCGGAGGCGTATCAGCCCTCGATGCAGTACCCGCCCGCAGCGCCCCAGCAGCCGTACCCCCCGTTTGCTGCGCAGCACCCTGCCGCACCGATGCCCCAGGGGTTTGCCCCGCAACCGGTTGCGCCACCCCCTCAGCCATACCTGCAACCCGGAGCCGCGGACGCGGCTGGCTATCCTTATCCTGAGCAGCAGGTGCCTGCTGTTGCCCATCCGTTCCTGGCCCAGCAGCCACATGCGCCTTACCCGCACGCGCATCAGCCCCCATTGGCTCAACCCCACGCGCCTCAGTCCCACGCGCCTCAGCCCCACGCGCCTCAGCCCCACATGCCGGCGGCACAGCCTTACGTTTCGTCCGCCCCTGCGGCGCTAGCACAGCCTTATGCCCCCGCAGCGCCTGCTGCGGCTGCGCAGCCCCATTATCCGGCGGCTCCGCCGCTGCACCAGCCTGGCGTCGCTGCGCACCCGGGGGCCGTGCAACATGCCGGCCTGATTCCGGCAAGCGTTCCTTTCGTGGCCAGTGCCCCCCCAGCCGCTGCACCTGAGCCCGCTGTGCTTTATCAGGCGCCTGCGCCCCAGGCTCCGCAAGCCGGCGAGGCAAGCCAGCTCACCTCGTTGTTTGATCGTCTGGCCAGACCAGAAGCCCCGGCTCCGCAAGCAGCCGTCCCTCGAAAACAGTCCATTTTTGAACGCCTGATTCGCTAGTGAAAATTATCGCGGTTGTATCTGCCAAGGGCGGCGTCGGCAAGACTTCCATCAGCGCGAACGTCAGTGCGGCTCTCGCGCGCATGGGCCGCACCGTGCTCGGGGTGGACCTCGACCCGCAGAATGCGCTCAGGCTGCATTTCGGGGTTTCGCCACAGCATTTTGATGGCCTCGCCCGAGCAAGCCTCTCGGGCGCCAATTGGCGCGATTCCATCCTGCTTGGCCCCTCAGGCGACTACGTCTTGCCGTTTGGCCAGATCAATGAGGCGGATCGCCAGGATTTCGAGGAAATCCTGCGCACGGAGCCGAATTTCCTGGCCGAGCAATTGCAATCCCTGAATCTCGCGCACAACGCGCTTGTCGTGCTCGACACGCCGCCGGGGCCATCGGTTTACCTGCGCCAGGCGCTGTTGGCCGCCAACGTCTCGCTCATTGTCGTGCTGGCCGATGCGGCCTCCTATGCGACGATCCCGATGATCGTCAGCCTCATCGAGCAGTACTGTCTGCACCAGCCGCATTTCGTCGATTACTTCTATCTGGTCAATCAGGTCGATCGCTCCCGCCAGCTTGCCGGCGACGTGGCCGACGTCATCGGCTCGCAGTTGCAGGGCCGTCAACTGGGCGTCGTTCACCTCGATCAGTCAATTCCGGAAGGCCTCGCCTGCAACCAGGACGTGCTTTCCTACGATCCGCACAGCCGCGGCGCCCATGACATCATGGAGGTCGCCGCAGCGCTTGACCGGATCGTTTCCGACCAACCCGGGATGTACTGATGGGACTGCGTACCATGCTCTCGCGGGTGCGGCTGCCGCGGCCGTGGGCCTGGTTCCGCCATGCTTCGTCAATGCCCGCGGGCGTCGGGCCCGCCGTGGCGACACCCCAGGGGCCTTCTGCTGGTCCCGGATCGTCGGGGGCGGCACTGGCCGAGGGCAACTACGCTTCGGCGCGTTCCCTGCCCCCTGGGCGCAAAGGCTGGCTCCATGCGCTGTTGCGCCCCTGGTCCTGGGGATCTGCCCGGCTGGGTGTGCCGGATGTCAGTTCACTGATCGACGATCTGCTTGCGCGTGGCAGCCAGGCGGGCGCTGCCCGGGTGTGGACCAACCCGCTCACGCAGTGGATCGTGTTGGCGTTCACCATGGCGATGCTGACGCTGGTGCTCACCGTGCCGCTTGACTTCGAAGAGCAGGGCCTTTTCCTGGTGTTCAGTATCGGCGCGGCATTCATCGTGCGTCGCGTGCAGATCGATCGCGTCGCGGTGATCGCGATGATCGTGATTTCGATGACCGCTTCGCTGCGCTACATGTTCTGGCGCGTCAGTTCGACGGTTGGCTTTACGAACACGGTCGACTTTTTCTTCGGATGGGGCTTGGTGATCGCCGAGCTTTACGCGCTCACCGTGCTGCTGCTGGGGTATGTGCAAACCGCGTGGCCCTTGCGCCGGCAACCCGTACCGCTTCCCGAAGACTCCCGGACCTGGCCCTCCGTCGATGTTTTCATCGCCACCTACAACGAGCCGCTTGCTGTCGTCAAGCAGACGGTGTTTTCGGCGATGTCGATGGACTGGCCGGCCGATAAGCTCAACGTCTACCTGCTCGATGATGGCCGGCGCGCGGAATTCCGCGATTTTGCCGATCAAGCCGGGTGCCAGTACATCACGCGCGATAACAACCTGCACGCGAAGGCCGGCAATCTGAACGAGGCGCTCAAGGTCACTAATGGTGAATTCGTCGCGTTCTTCGATTGCGACCACATCCCGACCCGATCCTTCCTGCAACTGTGCATGGGCTGGTTCATCGTCGACAAGAAACTGGCGATGTTGCAGACACCTCACCATTTCTTTTCGCCGGATCCGTTCGAGAAGAATCTCAAGACGTTCCGTGTGGTGCCCAACGAGGGCGAGTTGTTCTACGGCCTGGTGCAGGATGGCAACGACCTTTGGAACGCAGCCTTTTTCTGCGGCTCCTGCGCCATCATCCGTCGCGGTCCCCTGCTTGAGGTCGGCGGCGTCGCCATCGAGACAGTGACCGAAGATGCGCACACGGCGCTCAAGCTCAGTCGCCTTGGCTACAACACGGCCTATCTCGCGATCCCGCAGGCAGCCGGGCTTGCAACCGAGAGTCTGTCGAGCCATATCGGCCAGCGCATCCGCTGGGCGCGCGGGATGGGGCAGATCTTTCGGGTGGATAACCCGATGCTGGGCAAGGGTCTGAGCTTCGGCCAGCGGCTTTGCTACCTGAACGCGATGCTGCACTTCTTCTACGGCCTGCCTCGCCTGGTGTTCCTGACCGCACCGCTGGCCTACTTGTTGTTCGGTGCGCACGTGTTTGACGCCTCGGCGGCCATGATCTTCGTTTACGCACTGCCGCACATCGTGCTGGCCAGCCTGACCAACTCGCGTATCCAGGGGCGTTTCCGGCATTCTTTCTGGAACGAGGTCTACGAGACGGTGCTGGCCTGGTACATCCTGCGGCCGGTGATGTGGGCGCTGATCAACCCCAAGAGCGGCAAGTTCAACGTGACCGTCAAGGGCGGTCTGCTGCGCGAGGGGTTCTACGACTGGCAGATGGCCAAGCCTTATCTGGTGCTGCTGGCGGCCAACGCGGTGGGCCTGGTCGTCGGCCTGATCGAACTCGTTTTCCGGGATGGCACGTCCGGCACCGTGCTGATCAACCTCACCTGGGTTGTCTACAACATCATCATCTGCAGTGCGAGCGCCGACGTAGCCAACGAGGCGCGCCAGGTCCGGGCGACTGCGCGCGTCACCTCCGAATTGCCCGCCACGCTGACGCTGCGCAACGGCCGAACGGTCGTGTGCAAGACGAGTGATTTCTCCCAGCACGGCGTGGGGCTGACGCTGCCCAAGGGCGTCACCGTGACGGTGGGCGATGAAGTCATGGTCTCGATCTTCCGCGGCAATGATGAGGGCGTTTTTCCAGCCAAGATCACCAGCGCCAACAGGTTCGTCGGCGCGCAATTCACTGACCTGACCATCGCACAGCAAATGAAACTCGCGCAGGTGACCTTCTCGCGCGCCGATAACTGGTCCAAGACCTGGGGCGAGGGCAAGCCCGATTCCCCGTGGCTTGCGTTTCGTGAAGTGACCACGATCGGGTTGGGCAACCTCGTGCGCATCGGTACCAGCCTCGCTTTTCAGATGCGTACCCAGTGGCGCGATCGGATCCATGCCAGGGCTGCCGCCAGGCAGGCGGTCCGCGAAAGCAAGCGTATGGCGCGCGAACAACGGAGGATGGCCCGGCGCGGGTCACCTGCCGGACAAGTCTCCTAGGTGCAGGGTTGAATATGCTATACACAGAGAAGCGCAGCACCTGCACAGAACCGGCCAACATCAAGACGAGCAACGTATGACGAGTCAACGTGACAATTTCAAGATCGGGCACCGGGCTTTGCGGCTGCTGCTGGCTGCATCGCTGTTCGCCAGCCTGGGTGTTTCCGAATCGGCGCCGCCGCCCCCGCGCCGGCTCACCAACCCGCCCGCGCCCGCGCAGCCGGTGCCTGTCCAGGCAATGGAGCAGCCCAAAGACGACAGCGCCGTTGCGGCACAAGGTCGCACCTATAACCTGACCTTCAGGCAGCTTGGCGTGAACTACCCGATTACGCTGCGCGGCGTGGACGGCAGCGACACCGTGAACTTCAACGTGCGCGCCGACGAGATCGTCACCAAGGCCAGCCTGAAGATGTTCTACGCCTATTCGCCGGCGCTGTTGCCCGAGGTGTCGCACATCAACGTCATGGTCAACGAGGGCGTGGCCGCCACGATTCCGGTCCCCAAGGAGACCGCAGGGACCGAGCTCGAGCGCGAAATCGAATTGCCGCCGCGGCTGATCACGGAATTCAACCGGCTGCGGATGCAGCTCATCGGCCACTACACGTACCAGTGTGAAGATCCGCTGCACACCAGCCTCTGGGCCAAGGTCAGCAACACCAGCGTGCTCCAGCTGCAGACCACGCCGATCTCGCTATACAACGATCTGGATATCCTGCCCCTGCCGTTCATGGATCGGCGCGATCCGCGGCGCGTCAACCTGCCTTTCGTGTTCGTCAACAAGCCCGATGGCAACGTACTGGAGGCGGCCGGCATTCTGTCGTCCTGGTTTGGCGCGACGGCTGCCTATCGCGGGGCACGGTTTCCGGTGCAGACCGATGGCGCAATCCCGACGACCGGCAACGCGATCGTCTTCATTGTCGGGCGCTCATCGACGCTCAAGCCTGACGGCGCGGATATCAGCGGGCCGACCCTGTCCATGGTGCCCAACCCCAATGATCCCAATGCCAAGCTGCTCCTGATCATGGGCCGCGACAGCAAAGAGCTCAAGCTCGCCGCGACCGCCGTGTCGGTCGGCAGCCAGGCGTTGTCGGGGCAGACCGCAACGATCACCAAGCTCGAAACCTTGCAGCCGCGCCGCCCTTACGACGCGCCCAACTGGATCCGCAGCGACCGGCCCACGACGCTGGGCGAGCTAGTCACCCCACGCTACCTCAATACCAGCGGCTATAACCCGCCTCCCATCCGCATCGACATGCGCGTGCCGCCCGATCTCTTCGGATGGCGCGAGGGCGGGGTGCCGGTCAATCTCAAGTATCGATACACGCCGCAGCCCAACCTCTGGGCGTCGACCCTGCTGATCAACGTCAACGACAAGTTCACCAAGTCCTTCCCGCTGCTGCCCACCCAGCGCCTGGGAGACAACGAGAGCCTGCTGTCCAAGATGATGGCCGATGACACGCTCCCGGTCGAGGCGCGCTTTGAATTGCCGCTTTCAATGATCGCGCCGCAGACCCGGCTCGATTTCCAGTACATGTATGACGTCAACAAGCAGGGCGAGTGTCGCGACGTCATTCTGGATAACGTGCGCGGGGCGATCGAACCTGATTCGACCATCGACGTGTCGGGCTTTTCGCACTTTATCGCGATGCCCAACCTGGGCGTCTTCCGCGACTCGGGCTTCCCGTTTACGCGCATGGCCGACCTGTCCGAGACGGCCGTGGTGCTGCCGGAGGCTCCGAGCGCGGCCGAGATCACGACTTACCTCGAGATACTGGGCCGCATGGGCGCATCGACGGGCTACCCGGCCACCGGGGTGCAGATCGTGACGGGTTCGGCGGTGGATTCGGCCTCCAACAAGGATTTGCTCGTGATCTCAGCGGGTGGAAATCTGGCGCTGCTCAAACAGTGGTCGAGTTACATGCCGGCCAGCTTCGACGGTGGCCGCCGCTTCACGATCTCGGATCTTGCCTACAAGACCTGGGCTCTGTTTAGCCCTGATCCCGATGTCCGCCAGCGTCACGCGCGCCTCGACATGCTGTTCAAGAGCAATGGTCAGTCCGGTTTTTTCGCGGGGTTTGAATCGCCGCTCAAAGGGGGCCGCAGCGCGGTGCTGGTATGGGGTGTCGACGGTGATTCGCTGCTCGACAACTCCACGGCGCTGCTCGGGGGCGAGGGGTTCGACGAGTTCGAACTTGTCTCGGGTAGTCTGACCAGTGTGCGGGGCAAGCAGGTCGACCCGCTCGTCAACGAGCAAACCTATTTCGTCGGCTCGTTGGGATGGTTCCGCAATATCCAGTGGACCCTGTCGCGTCACCTCGGGGTTTTCATGCTGATCAGTGCGCTCAGCGCCATTCTGCTGGCGGTTCTGCTTTACTTCATTCTCCTGGCCAAGGCGCGGAGGCGGTTACCGCAATAATCCTTCTGCGCGAGAACCACGAACGGCCTTCAAACTGGTACAGTTACGGGTATTCTCGCGCAGGGTTTTTGTGGCTGCTTTTTTGCCGCTGCAGGGTTGCGTGCCCTGCGCACGGAATGAGTGCCCGCACCGCCGGTCGGTGTGCGGAATCGACACGATAACGTGATAGGCCGCCGCGCTTTGCGTGCGGGCGGCCGTATTGGGAGAAGTGATGTCCTCACGCAGGCATGCACTGGCATTTGGGCTCGTGATGGCGGCAATCAGCCACACGGGGCTGGCTCAGACCGAAGCGGCCGAGGCGCTCGTCGAGCAAGGGGTCTATTGGGAATCGCAGCGCGACTACGATCGCGCGGACGAAGCCTGGAAGAAGCTCCTGCTGGTTGTGCCCAATCACGCGCGTGCCTGGTACGGGCTTGCCATGACTGCCATTGCGCGCTCGGATTTCACCTCCGCCCGCGATTATCTCGAAAAGCTCAAGCGTCAGGATCCGAAAGGTCGTTATGTGGCGACGCTCGAGCAGGCGATCGCGCTTGAATCCGGCAACGGCCCGACCCTGGTGGCCGAGGCGCGCAAATTCAACGACCAGGGCGATTACGACAAGGCGATCGCCAAGCTCAACCAGGCGCTGGGCAACAGGCCCCCCGTGGGCGATTTCGCACTCGAGTACTACCGATACCTCAGCAATACCAAGAACGGCTGGCAGGCCACGAAAGTTGGGCTCGAGCGCCTGCAGCGCGAAATGCCAGGCGATCCGCGCGTGCCGCTGGCCCTTGCGATGCTCTATATCCGCAACGAGACCACCCGCACCGAAGGCATCCAGATGATGTCCAAGTTGACCCAGGTCAAGCCGGTCAGCGGGTATGCCGAGGAAGGCTGGCGCATGGCGCTCACCTGGATCAGCCCGCAAAGCCCGGATAGCGCCGCGCTCTACGAGGCCTATCTCAAGACGCACCCCGATGACGCCGAAGTGCGCAATCTGCTGGCCGAAAGCCGCAAGGCGCGCACCGAGCAGGCGCGCGCTGCCTCGTCGGTCGCCGCCGCGTCGGCCGGGCCCACCATGCCGCCCGAAAACGTCGCCGGCTTCAAGGCACTCGAGAAGGGTGACAAGGTCTCGGCCGAAGCTGACTTCCAGGCGCGCCTGGCCAAGCAGCCCAACGATCCGGACGCCCTCGGCGGCCTGGGCGTCATCCGCATGCAGCAGGGCAATCTGCCCGAAGCGCGCGAGTTGCTGACCAAGGCGACGCGCCAGAAGGGCGGTGCGGGATGGAACACGCCGCTTGCCGAAATCAATTCGCTTGATCTGGTCGACCAGGCCAATGCCGCGCAGCGCGCAGGCAATACCGCTCAGGCGCGCCAGATCCTCGCGCGCGCCATCAAGGCGAATCCCCGGTCGACGCTGGCCGAGAACGCGCTGGCCGGGCTCGATGTCGATGCCGGCAATTATGGTTCGGCCGAAAAGATTTACCGCAGCGTGCTCGCGCGCAACAAGAACGACCCGACGGCGCTTGCCGGGCTGGTGGGCGTGCTCGCCGCCACGGATCGGGCAGACCAGGCCCGGCAGCTCATGGACAAGATCAGCGCCGCGCAGATCGGCGCCGATCAGATGCAGAACGTGCAGGCTGCCTACGCCAAGGGCGTGGCGCGCGCCGCCATCCGGCGCGGCGACGAGGCCGGTGCGCGACAGGCGCTCGAGATGGCAATGAGCAACGACCGCGAAAACCCCTGGATTCGCCTCGAGCTCGCCCAGCTTTACATCAAGGATGGGCGTGTCAAGGAGGCCACGGGCCTGGTCGACGGCTTGCTGATCACCAAGCCAGACGATCCGACGGCGCTCTATGCGAGCGCCTCGATTGCCGCGGCGCGCCAGGATTACGCCGGCGCGCTCGCCACGCTGGATCGCATCCAGCCCAAGGACCGCACTGCGAACATCGTGGCGCTGCAGCGCCAGGTATGGATCCAGGCGCAGATCGCGCAGGCCACCCGCCTTGCCAGGCAGGGACGCAAGGCAGAGGCGCTTGCGCTGCTTCAGAAAGTCGATCCGTTGCTTGGCAACGACATCGGCATGGTGGGCGCCGCGGCATCCGCGTATGTGGATGCGGGCGATCCCCAGCGCGCGATGCGCATGCTGCGCCAGATCATGGCGGGCCCCAACGGCAAGGATTCGGAAGTGCAGTTGCAGTACGCCAGCATCCTCCTGAAGACCAATCAGGATGTCGAGGCGGCCGGCGTGCTCAATGACCTCGGCAAGCGTCAGCTTTCCACCGACCAGCGGCAGTGGTATGCCGATCTCGTGTTCACCTATTCCGTGCGCCAGGCCGAAGTCCTGCGCGAGCGTGGGCAACTGGCGGCCGCCTATGACCGCCTTGCCCCGTTGCTGCAACAGCGCCCGGACGACCCCGTGGCCAACGGGCTGCTTGCGCGCCTGTATGCGGCCGCGGGCGAGAACGCCAAGGCGATGGAAGTCGCCAGGCGCCTTGTGCAACGTAATCCCGACAACGTCGATACCCAGCTTTCGGCGGCTCAGATCGCCACGCAAGCGAAGGATTACTCGTTTGCCGACACGGCAGTTCAAACCGCGATCACCCTCGCGCCAAACGACCCCGACGTTATTGCAGCCGGGGCTGGCATTTATCGTCAGCAGGGCAAAGCCGGCAAGGCCCAGGATCTCTATGAGCGCGCCGTGGCGCTTCAGGGCGGATCAGGCAAGACAGCCGCCCCGGGGGCGTCTGGCCAGGTCGTCATGGTTGGCACCAACCCCACCGTTTTTGCGCAGGGTACGGGCTCGGCGGGTACTTTCCCGGCGACTTCGGTTGCGTCTGCCTCGGCAGGCGCCTCGGAGCCCGCCAGGACGGGTTCCACCAGTTCGTCCGTTTCGTCAGTCGCGGCGCCCGCTGCGCTAGGCGCTGCCGCCGTCAGCTCGAGCACTGCGGTCGCGACCGTCGATGCTTCGGCCCAGGCTGTGCCGTATCCCTCGCAAGGTGGCGCCAGCGTTGCCGCAGCGCCCGTGGCCCCGCAAACACCGCCCGCGCCTCGTGTCGTCGGGCCGGTCGTTGCTGCGCCCGTGGTGGTCGCAAGCGAAACCACGACCTCAAATTCGCCGTTCGCCTCGACCGTCGTGACGCCGACCGAGCCCTTCCCGGCCAGCGTGCCGCCGCAGCCGGTTGCCGATACGAGCCCGAAGTCCATGCTCGTCGCGCTTGACGAGATCCGTCAGGATCGCGCCGCGGAAGTCCTGGTCGGTGCCCAGTACCGCGCCCGCAATGGCTCGTCAGGTACCAGCCAGTTGTCCGACACCGAGACCCCGATCGAGATCCGCGTGCCTGCCGGCGACGGCAAGATCGTGGCCCAGGTGACGCCCGTCTGGCTCAACGCCGGCGCGCTCGGCTCCGATTACTACTCGCGTGCTGGCTTCGCCGGCGGGCCCGCCTCGGCCCTTGCACAAATGGATGGCTTGAGCCCCTCTCCTGGCACGCAGAGCGCCAGCGGCGTGGGCCTGGCGGTCGGCTATCGCATGCAGGGCCTGACGATCGATGCCGGCGTGACGCCTTTGGGCTTCCAGTACAGCAACTTCACCGGAGGCGTGAAGTTCGACGGCACGCTCGATTCCGCCAATACCGTTTCGTATGCGCTCAACATCTCGAGTCGCGCGGTGACCGACAGCCTGCTGTCGTTCGCGGGCGTGAAGGACAGCACGACTGGCCTGACCTGGGGCGCCGTGATGGCCAGCGGCGCACGGCTGCAGCTCGGAAAGGATCTGGGCGGCTATGGCTTCACCGGCTGGGGCTCGTGGTATAGCCTGAACGGTCACAACGTTGCCGACAACTCCCGCACGGAGTTGGGACTTGGCTGGTACTGGAACCTGCGCAAATCCGAAGACTACCAGTTGACGACGGGCCTGAACGCCTTCGGTATCTGGTACCAGAAGAATCTGATGAACTTCACGTACGGCCAGGGCGGCTACTTCAGCCCGCAGCAGTACTACGCGCTGATGGTGCCCCTGACCTGGGCGCAACGCCAGGATCGTTTCTCGTACCTGGTGCGTGGCGCGCTCGGTGTGCAAACCTATACGACCAACGATTCGAGCCTGTTCCCCACCGACAGCAACCTGCAGGCCGGGGCCAACGACGCGATGTCGATCGCTGTCGCGCGCGGGCTGGTGGCGCCCGGGACGACCGCCACCTACGCGGGCCAGACCGTCACGAACATGGCCTACAACCTCGCCGCCGCCGGCGAGTATCAGGTCGCGCCGCAGTTGTTCCTTGGCGGTTCGGCCGAGCTCAACAACGCGTCGAATTATCGGCAGTGGGGCGCCGGGTTGTACCTGCGCTTCAGCTTCTACCCGATCAACCGACCCATGGCCATCCCGGTCAGCCCCTACACCTCGCCCTACGGCCAGTGACACCGATGACGATACCCGCCACAGTCAGCCCCAACCAAGTCTTGCGCAGCACATTGCGGTGGGGGGCTGCCGCAGCGCTGGCGCTTCTCGCGCACGGGTGGGCCCAGGCGGCGGATATCAAGCTTTATCCTACGGGCCCGAGCGAAGATTCCTCCTTCGTGCGGTTCGTGTCGGCCACCCAGGACCCCGTGGAGGTGATTGCGGCAGGGTCAGACGCCAAGGTGCAGCTTGCAGCATCAGCGCCCGCCACGGGATTTTTCCCGATCAAGGCCAATGCGGATATCAAGGGGCAGTTCACCCGTGCGGGCACGAACCTGGCCATCTTGCTCAAGATCAAGCCCGGCGAGTTCGCCTCGGTGGTGGCGCTGGCCGACGGCAAGGGCTTGTCGCAGATCGTCCTTCGTGAAGAGCCTGATGACTTCAATGCGCTCAAGTCCTCGGTGGCGCTTTATAACGCCGACAAGGCGTGCGCCAACGCCAGTCTGCAGGTCGCGGGGCGTCAGGTGTTTCTCGTCGAGGCAGTCGCGCCGGGCGCGATCAAACGCCGCCTGATCAACCCGGTGAGCGTTGCGGTCCGACTTACCTGCGACGGCAAGCCGTCGGGCAATGAACTCGCCCTCGGTCAATTGCAGGCGGGAGAGCGCTACAGCGTGTTCGCCGTTCCTGCGGCAGACGGTACCCGCATCTTCATGGCCAACGATGCCGTGGTGCGATAAAACGTTCGGCGCAACACCTCTGATACGGGATCGGTAACAGCGCGATGGTCTTCGCCTCGATTGAATTCCTGACGCTGTTCCTGCCGATCTTTCTGATCCTGTACGCGTTTGCGCGGCCGGCATGGCGCAATGCCACGCTTCTCTATTGCAGCTGGATCTTTTACGGCTGGTGGAGCCCGGCGTTCCTCCTGATGTTCATGGCACTCGCCATTGGCGGGTGGGTCGGCGGCCTCGCGATCGAGCGCGCGGGCGACCGGCCCCTGCGCGGCTGGGTGCTCGCCCTGTTCATCACCTTCAACCTGTCGCTGCTGTGCTGGTTCAAGTATTCGAATATCCTGGTCGAGACTATCAGTGGCGTGCGCATTTTCGCGGGCTTCATGCCAGAAGACTGGCAGCGCGTCATCCTGCCAATCGGGCTGTCCTTCATCGTTTTGCAGTCGATTTCCTACCTGATCGACGTCTATCGCCGCACGGTACCGGCCGACCACAGCTTCACCAGCTTTGGCGCCTACCAGTCGATGTTTGTCCATCTGATCGCTGGCCCCATCATCCGGTATGAGTGGGTCAAGCGTGAGCTGTCTGATCGACCGTTCGACTGGCCGAACTTTTGCCTGGGCACGCGCCGCTTCATGGTGGGCTTTTCGATGAAGGTGCTGGTGGGCGATACACTCGCGCCGGTCGTGGACGCCGTGTTCGCCTTGCCGCACCCCTCTTTCTACGATGCCTGGACAGGTTGCATCTTCTACGGAATACAGCTCTTTTTCGACTTCGCCGGTTACAGCGCGATGGCGATCGGCCTGGGGATGATGCTCGGGTTCCGGTTCCCCGAGAACTTCGATAATCCCTATATTGCCAAATCGATCCAGGATTTCTGGCGGCGCTGGCACCTGTCGCTGTCAACCTGGCTGCGCGATTACCTTTATATCCCGCTTGGCGGCAATCGCCATGGCAATGCACGCACTTACGTGAACCTGTTCCTGACGATGTCCATCGCAGGGCTGTGGCACGGCGGCGACAGCTGGAACTACCTCATCTGGGGCGTGGCACACGGCCTGGCGCTCTGCGTCGACAGGCTCTGGACCCGTGCCAATATGCCGGATCTCCCGGTCTTCGTTGCGCGCGTCGCCACGCTGCTGTTCGTCTTCCTGGCCTGGACTATCTTTCGCGCCAAGTCGGTTGACGGGGCGCTGACGATGTACGCGGGGCAGTTCGCGCTGGGCACACTGCACTATAGTGAAGAGGTTCTCGTGCAACTGCGTCCGGTGCACTGGCTGGCCGCCATGATCGGCATTGCCTGCGTAGTGTTCCCGGTGTACTACCCGGCACTTGCGCGTCGTATTGCGCAGCCTTGGCTTACGCTGGGCGCATTCTGGCCGATCGCCGGCTTCGTGCTGTCGTTCGCGCTGATCGCCAGCCGTGGTGCAGTGCCATTCCTTTACTTCCAGTTCTGACATGACCGAGCACCTTCCTCCGCCCCCGCCACTTCGACCGGTTACCCTGGTCGAACGGATCAGCGCACGATGGCTCGGGGCGTTTTTCCTGGCTTTCCTGGTGATCGGTCTGTTGTCTAACGGCTACGCGCTCGTCAAGGGCAAATTCGACATGCTGTCGCGCCCGATCGCCTGGTCGGACTTCGTGCACGGCAAGGCGATGGACGAACTTGCGAAGGATCTCGCCAACGCGCCGCTGCCTGATGAGATTGCGCGACTCGAGCGCGGGCTCTCGTGGCTGGTCGCGGGCGACCTCGGCCCGCGCGTGCGCCAGGGCGAACGCGACTGGCTGTTCCTGGTGGATGAGCTCACGCCGCACGCGGGCGGTGTGGCCAGCGCGCAGGCGCGGGCCTCGGATGTGATCGCGATGCGCGATCGACTCAAGCGTGAGGGTATCAGCCTGCTCGTCGTCCTGGTGCCCGACAAGACGCGCATCGCGGCCAAGCATCTGGGGGCGATTCACCGCTCTGCGCTCTTTGCGCCGCGCATCGACGATTTCATGCGCGTGCTTGAGGGCGCGGGTGTGCAAGCAGTCAACCTGACCGATCCGCTGGCCGCCATGAACGCAACGGGCGGCGCGCAACCCTTCCTGCGCACCGATACGCACTGGTCAGAGGAGGGCGCCGAGGTTGCCGCCCAGGCGATCGCGGGCCGCGTACGCGCCATGGGCGTGCAACCGGTGCCGACGGTCAATCGCCAGATCGCATCCCAGATTGTTGCGCCACGTAGTGGCGACCTGATCCGGCTGGCCGGGATCGATTGGCTGCCGGCTAACCTCGCCCCACGGCCGGATGACGCGCGCGCGACGACGTTTTCCGATTCGGTTTCGACCTCAGTGCCCGCAACGGCAACCACAACCACAAACGCAAACGCAAACGCAAACGCAAACGCAAACGCAAACGCAAACGCAAACGCAAACGCAACTGCTTCCGCTGTCGCGACGGCACCTGCATCCGGGTCAGCATCTGCACCCGCACCCGAGTCGAATCACGCAGCCAAGAGCGACGACAGCGACTTGTTTGGCGATGCCGATTTGCC
>CAITPF010000161.1 GCA_903894155.1 uncultured beta proteobacterium
ACCAGTTGCGGGCGCAACAACTGCCGGCCACCCTGCCCTGCGCAGTCACAATGCCAGGCAACGCCGAGGAAGTCGCGGCGATCCTGCGCTATGCGCGTGCCAACGGCATCCGGGTGATTCCTTTCGGGGCCGGCTCGGGTGTGCTCGGAGGCACGATTCCGCTCGTGCAGGAGCTGATGATCGACCTCAAGCGGTTGAACAAGCTCGTTTCGGTCAACGCAATGGACGCGACCGCCACGGTGCAGGCCGGGATGAACGGCTGGCAGTTCGAGGATGCGCTGCGCGCCCAGGGCTATACCGCCGGGCACCTGCCGCAATCGATCACGATGTCGACGGTGGGTGGCTGGGCGGCGTGCCGCGGCGCGGGCCAGGCCTCTTCGCGCTACGGGAAGATCGAGGACATCGTCGTGGGGTTGAAGGCCGTGCTGCCCGACGGGCAGTCGCTGGAAGTGCGGCCTATCTCGCGCCGCGCCGTGGGGCCGAGCATCAAGGATATGCTGGTCGGCTCTGAGGGCGTGCTCGGGATCATCACCGAGCTCACGCTCAGGATCTGGAAGCTGCCGGAGCACTCCACGGCGGCCGTCATGGCTTTCCCCTCGCTTGAGCACGGGTTCGACGCGTGCCGCGAGATCATGCAGGCCGAGCTTCGGCCCGAGGTCGTGCGGCTCTACGACAAAGCCGAAAGCGCGCAGCGCACCTCGGGGATGGAGGAGTTCAAGGATCGGCCCATCCTGTGCATCATGAAGTTTTCCGGCAAGAAGGCCCTCGCGGAAGTCGAGCGTACGCTCGCGCTCGAGATCTGCCAGCGCCACGATGCGGTGCTAACCACCGATGGCCCGTATCACCACTGGGAAGAGACGCGCTTCAATTCGTATTCCACGCAGTGGCAGACGGACGGCTACTTCATGGACACCATCGAAGTCACCGGCAACTGGAGCAAACTGCCGCAGATGTACGAGACAATTTACAAAGCCGTGCACGCGATCCATCCGGAGATCCACTTTGGCGCGCACTGGTCGCACGTTTACCCGGAAGGCGCCTGCCAGTACATGACGGTGCGCCTGCCGCCGATGGAGCAGGCACAGGCGCTGGTGCTACACCGCAAAGCGTGGGAAACGGTCGAAGGGCTTTGCCTGGATCTGGGCGGATCGATCGCCCACCACCACGGCGCGGGGCTTTTCCGGGGCCCGTGGATGCGCCGCGAACTGGGCGCGGGGCTGGAAATGATCCAGATCCTGAAGGACGGGCTGGACCCGGATAATCTCGTCAACCCGGGCAAGCTCGGCCTTCGCCAGCCCGCCGGCTCGACCTGGAAGGAGTAGGCCACCGTGAGCAACATCTCCAAGAACCTGGTGATCTGCGCGTTTTGCCCCAACACCTGCCGCCCGGCGATTGCCGCGCAGGGCATACAGGTCGAAGCGCAAACACCCTCGGCGCTCGCGCTGATCGCGGTCGCCGTCCTGCAGGGCCGACTCGCACTCGATGACCAGACCAAGGCCGTGCTGGCACGGCGCGATGCGGTCAACGCCAGCGTCGGCCATTGCACCTATAAGCTTGATATGCCCCGGGTGCTCGATGATGCGCTGCAGGGCCTGGCAACC
>CAITPF010000162.1 GCA_903894155.1 uncultured beta proteobacterium
GTGTTTGCGAATGTAAGCGCCGAGGCTTGCGCCAGGCACGCCGGGGAACAAGGCGACCGAACAGGTCGCCGCCCGGCGGGACCAGCAAACGCAGGGCAGTCCGCGAAGCGGACCGGCGAAGTCTGAGCCCGGCGGGGGCATGGCACAGCGGACCCGCAAAGAACAAGCCCCGCAGGCACCGAGCCCCATCACCCGTTAAACTGTGCCTTTATTTAATTGCCGACCAGCCGTGAAGCCCGCTGCACCCTCGCTACCCGACGTGTCGATCCTGCACCCCGTGCGCGTGATCGCCACGGCATTCAATCTCCTGACACGCCAGCAGCCCTGGGCTGCGGAGCGATTGACACGTCACGCCGGTAAAACCCTGCGCGTGGCGTTGGGTGCCTTTCACGTCACGCTCACGGTCGGGCATGACGGGCATCTCTCGCAAGCCGACCCCGCAATCGTCCCGGACGTCACGCTGGATGTCGTGCCCGAACGCCTGAACGTGTCGCGGATTCTGTCGATGCGGCAAGGGGGTGAGTTTTCCGACCTCATCCAGGTGTCGGGCGAGGCATCCCTCGCCCAGGTTGTTTCGGAACTCGCACGCGACTTGCGCCCCGATGCGGAGGATTTGCTGGCCGGCTGGGTCGGCGATATCCCGGCCACCCGGATCGTTGGCGGGATGCGGGCCACGGCAGAGGCGGCCCTCGGCGCTGCCGAGCGATTTTCGCAGAACGTCGCCGAATACCTGTCCGAAGAAGCCGGTGCCCTGGTTGGCAAACCGGCGATGGCAGCGCTGGAGTCTGGCAACGTCGAAACGCTCGCGCGAATCGAATCTGCCGGTCACCGGCTCACCGCGCTGGCTGCCCGCATTGAGCGTCTCGAGCGCATGACAGGGCAACGCCCATGATGTCTGTCCCGCGCCTCTCGCGCATCATGGTGGTTTGCCTGCGCTATCGACTCGACGAGCTGGTCCTGTCGGGAATCGATCACCCGCTGGCCGTCAGGCTACTTTGGCTTGTGAGGCTTGGCTCCAAGCCCAGGATGCCGCGCGCGATACGGCTGCGTCTGGCGCTCGAGGAGCTCGGACCGATCTTCGTTAAGTTCGGTCAGGTGCTGTCGACCCGTCGCGACCTGATTCCGCCGGATATCGCCGAAGAGCTCACCAAACTCCAGGATAACGTGCCGCCGTTTCCGTCAGAGGAAGCTGCCGCCTGCATCGAGTCGTCGCTGGGCGCGCCGACATCCACACTGTTTGCTTCCTTCGACACCGATCCGGTGGCCTCGGCTTCGATCGCGCAAGTGCATTTCGCGGTGCTGCACGATGGCCGGGAAGTCGCCGTCAAGGTGCTCCGACCGGGCATGCTCGAGGTGATCGACCAGGATTTGTCGCTCATGCGCGTGCTCGCCAGGCTGATTGAGCATCTTGCGCCGGATGGGCGTCGGCTCAAGCCGCGCGAGGTCGTCGGTGAGTTCGACAAGTACCTGCACGATGAGCTTGATCTGTTGCGCGAAGCGTCGAACTGCAGCCAGCTGCGCCGCAATTTTTCCAAAGAAGCCGGCCGCGGCGAGATGCTGCAGGTGCCCGAGGTGATGTGGGATTACTGCACGCGCACGGTTTTTACCATGGAGCGCATGTACGGAATTCCGGTGAGCCAGACCGATCGCCTGCGGCAGGCGGGTATCGACATACCCAGGCTGGCGCGTCAGGGCGTGGAGATATTTTTCACGCAGGTGTTTACCGACGGCTTCTTTCACGCCGACATGCATCCGGGCAACATCTATGTCTCGGATCGGGCCGAGACGCTCGGACGCTACATTGCGCTGGATTTCGGTATCGTCGGATCGCTCTCGGAGTTTGACAAGAATTACCTGGCGCAGAACTTCCTCGCGTTTTTCCACCGCGATTATCGGCGCGTCGCAACGCTGCATATCGAATCCGGCTGGGTGCCGCCCGATACGCGCGAAGAGGAGCTCGAAGGCGCGGTGCGTGCGGTTTGCGAACCTTACTTCGACCGTCCGCTCGCCGAGATTTCCCTGGGCCAGGTGCTGCTGCGACTGTTCCAGACTTCCCGCCGGTTCAACGTCGAAATTCAGCCGCAACTCGTGCTGCTGCAAAAGACCTTGCTCAACGTGGAGGGGCTTGGGCGTCAGCTCGATCCGCAGCTTGATCTCTGGCAGACTGCCAAGCCTTATCTTGAGCGCTGGATGCACGAGCGCGTGGGTTTGCGCGGTGTGCGCCGCAAACTTGAAAAAGAGGCCGGTCAGTGGGCAGAGCTTATCCCGGAGCTGCCGCGCCTGATCCATTCGCAGCTTAGCCGTCCGGACGTTGCGGTGCAGGTATTGCACGAGCTCAGGGAAATGCGTCGCGCGCGCAGCCAGGGCAACCGGCTGCTGATGGCGCTGACTGGCGTGGCGGCGCTTGCCGTGATCGTGGCGTTCTGGGCGCTGAGCCGCGTATGAGCGCGAGGTTCGAATCCAAGATCATGTCGCGCGAAGAATGCGCGCGGCGCATCGCCGAATCCCGCTGGCCGCGCCCGCTGGTTTTTACAAATGGGGTTTTTGACATCCTGCACCGCGGCCACGTGACCTACCTGGATGCGGCTGCCCAGTTGGGGGCCACACTGGTCGTGGCGATCAATTCGGATGCATCGGCACGCCGGCTGGGCAAGGGCCCTGACCGGCCCCTCAATGTGGCGCAGGACCGTGCCGCCTTGCTGGCTGCGCTTGAGTGCGTGGATGTGGTCACTTTTTTCGACGAGGATACCCCGCTCGAGACCATTGCGATGCTTAAACCCGACCTGATCGTGAAAGGCGGGGATTACGACATGCAAACGCTGCCCGAGACCAGAGTCGTGGAATCGTGGGGTGGGCGCGCGGTGGCAATCCCGTTCGAGTTCACGCGGTCAACAACCGCGCTGGTCAGCAAAATCCGCAAGACCTGAACGTGCGCCCGATTTTTCCGTGAGCCTGCGCAGGCCGGCCAGGCTCGCGCAAAGACCAGAAAGCGAAAGATGGCCTGCGTGAGCCGGTCAGGCACGCGCACAGGCCGGGAATCACAAGCTAGAACTTGAAGTGCGAGACCGTCGGGCCAATCAGCGGCTTGATGACTGTTTCGAACAGGCCGACGATATCGAAGCTTGCGGCGTTGGTACGCGTGACATGCCACGCTGTCATGACAGGCGCCTGACCGGTCACGACGATCATGCGGCCACCCACGCACAATTGATACTTGAGTGAATCCGGGATCGCGGGCAGCGAGCCCGTGACCAGGATCGCGTCATACTCGGTTGTGCCCCAGCCATTGCTGCCATCGCCTGTTTCGACGCGAACGTTTGAAACTTGCGCCTGTTGCAGGTTCTGTGTCGCGAAGGACACCAGGCGGGGATCGATCTCGATACTGGTGACTTCCCGCGCCAGGCTACCGAGAAGCGCGGCCTGGTAGCCGGAACCCGTGCCGATTTCGAGCACACAGTCATCCGGCTTGAGCCGCAGGCGCTGGGTGAACATGGCCTCGAGCAAGGGCGAGAGCATGAACTGGTGCGTGTCGGTCGACTGGATCACCAGCGGGACTTCCATGTCGGTGAACGCCAGCGCGCGATAGGCGGGCGGCACGAAGAGCTCGCGGCGCAGCGTGATGAGTGATTCAAGCAAGGCAGGATCGGAAATATCCCACGGGCGAAGCTGCTGCTCCACCATGTTGAAACGCGCGAGTTCAATGTCTGGCAGTGACGAGGCTTTCATAGGTGGTGAAGGCTGGGTGACGAAATGGGAGTGGCACCTATTGTACGGTTGATTTCAATTGCCAGAAGTGGTTCACCGGGCCGTGACCATGACCCACATCAAGTGCATCCGCATGCGCAATCGCCCCGACCAGGTAGGCCTTGGCCATGCGGGCGGCCTCCGGGGTGGAGGCTGCCTGCGGCAGCAGTGCGGCCAGTGCCGCGGACAGCGTGCATCCGGTTCCGTGGGTGTTGCGCGTATCGATGCGGTGCCCTGGCAACTCGATCATGACGTCCCCGTCATGCAGCAGATCGATGGTGTCGGCGCCGGGCAGGTGGCCGCCCTTGAGCAATACCCAGCGTTGGCCGTCGTACGACATCAGCTTGCGCAACCGTTCGGCGACTTGCCGCATTTCGCGCAAGGTTTCCACCGGGCGCCGCGCGAGCAGCACGCCTGCCTCGGGCAAATTGGGCGTGACGACCGTAGCGAGCTGCAGCAGCTGATCTCTCAGCGACTCCAGGGCAGCCTGCTCGAGCAGCAGATCCCCGCTTTTGGACACCATCACGGGATCCAGGACGATGTGGGGCGGGGCGAAATGCGCGAGCCTGTCGGAGACCGTCTCGATCACGCCGCGTTGGCCCAGCATGCCCACCTTGACCGTATGGATGGTGATGTCGTCGAACAGCGTATCGATCTGTGCACGCACGAAGCGCGGATCGACCGGTTGGATGTCGGTGACCGCCTGGGTGTTCTGCGCGGTAAGGGCTGCCACGACCGCGCACGCGTAGGCGCCGAGCGCGCTCATCGCCTTGACGTCGGCCAGGATGCCGGCGCCGCCTGACGGATCCAGCCCGGCGATGCTCAGCGCATTGGGGATGCCCATGGTGGCGCGCCCCTCAGGACGTCACTGCCGGCGCGATCATCCCGCCGGTGGGCGAGCTCGGCGCGGCCTGATAGGTCTTGCGCGGCATCCGGCCCGCCAGGAACGCTTCGCGCCCGGCCAACACGGCTTTGTTCATCGCGCTGGCCATCAGCACCGGCTTTTGGGCTGCGGCGATGGCGGTGTTCATCAGTACGCCGTCGCAACCGAGCTCCATCGCGATCGTGGCGTCCGACGCGGTGCCTACACCGGCATCGACAAGTACCGGGACGCGGGCCTGGTCGATCACCAGACGCAGGTTCCAGGGATTGAGGATCCCCATGCCGGAGCCGATCAGCGAGGCGAGCGGCATGATGGCCACGCAGCCGATGTCCTCCAGCATGCGGGCCTGGATGGGATCGTCGGTGCAATAGACCATGACCTGGAACCCCTCCGCCACGAGCGTGCGCGCGGCGGCGAGCGTTTCGGGCATGTTGGGAAAGAGCGTTGTCGGATCCCCGAGCACCTCGAGCTTGACGAGCGAGTGCCCGTCGAGCAGTTCGCGCGCCAGTCGCAGCGTGCGAACCGCGTCGTCGGCCGTGTAGCAGCCCGCCGTATTGGGCAGCAGCGTGAATTCACTGGGTGGAAGGTATTCGAGGAGGCTGGGCTCACCGGCATTCTGTCCGATGTTGGTTCGCCGAATGGCAACCGTGATGATCTCGGCACCGCTTGCGAGGATGGCCTCGCGTGTCTGGGCGAAGTCCTTGTACTTTCCGGTGCCGACCAGCAGCCTGGAACGATAGGATTTGGCGGCGATGACAAGGGGATCTTGCTGTGTCATGGATATGGACCCTGAAACGAAACGAGTAAAACGATGATTGTCGCGCCGGGCAGGCCGGTTTAAAGCCCGGTCAGGGCTTGCGAGCCTGTCGGATGACCCGGCACACGTGGGCCGCCGCGTCGATAAGCCGTGGTCCGGGACGATAGATGGTATCAGCGTCGAACATGTAGACGCGACCGGCCAGTGCCGCAGGCAGGCCCAGTGACTTCCAGTACTCCAGGGCCGCGGGATCCGGCGAACCGGCGGACGTGCCCGGGCGCCCGACGATGACGACCTCGGGCGCCGCCGCGAGCACGCCCTCGGGGCTCACCCGGGGCGCCGCCATCGGCGAATCTGCAAAGACGTTGACGCCCCCGCACAGCGCGATGACATCCGTCAGGATGTGGTCGGCGCCCAGCGTGTAGTCGGGCTCCGAGCCGCTCTGCACGAAGACCCGCACGGGTTTGGACTGGGGCGGTGCCGCCCCGGGTGCCAGGGCTTCGAGCTTGCGGCGCAAGTCATCGGCCCGCGCGCGCGCGACGTCCGGAGTGCCGAGCAGAACCCCGAAGGTTTCGATGCTGTCGGGGATGTCATCGAGCAGGCGTGGCGCGCTGATGAACACCGGGACATCCAGCACTTCGAGTGCATCGGCCTGGGATGGGAGCCAGCCCACCACGAGGTCGGGCTTGTAGGCGGCGACCTTTTCGGGATCGGGCTGGAGGCCGTCGCCGATGCGCGCAAGCGCGCGCGCCTCGGGCGGGAAGTCGCTCGCGGTGACGGTCGCCACGATCCGTTGCCCCGCGCCTGCGGCATAGATCATTTCGGTGACGTGCGGGGTCAGCGTGATGACGCGCCTGGCCGGCTGCGCCAGCGAAATGGCGCGGCCGTTGTCATCGATGACCTCAATGCCGGCAGCGCCGGCAGCGCCGGCAGAACAGCACCCGGCAGCCAGTACCGCCACGAGAAAATTGACCCCAACACGCATGACACCGTCCACCCTACGAAAGTCCGAAGCAGTCAGCGATGCTACATCCGCAGGGCGAGGTTGACAAACACATTCGACCCGGGCGTGTTGTAGCCCTGGACGAGCGTATAGGACTTGTCCAGCACGTTGTTCCAGCGCACCAGGATATCGGCATAGGAAGTGAGCGGGTAGGCCGCCACGAGGTTGAGCAGCGTGTAGCCGCCAAGCATCTGGCCGGAGAACGAATCAAGCCTTGCGCTCGACGCGTAGAGCTCGGCAGTCAGGCGCAATGGCCCGATCGTCTGGTCAACGGCGCCCTTGAACACCGTCTGCGCGCGCTGGGGCAGCAGCTGGCCGGTATCGGCATTGCGGGGATCCACAAGATCCAGGCTGCCGCGCAGGCGCGTCTTGCCCCAGAGCTGGGATCCGGTGAAGGTCAGGCCCTGAATCGTGGCGTGGCCGATGTTGACCGGGGCGTAGGGCGAGTACGGATCGGCTGGAACCAGCGGCACATTGACGATCAGGTTGTCGATCTGGTTGTAGTAGCCGATGACACCGAGTTCGGTCCGGTCGGTCGTATAGCGCAGCCCGGCTTCGACGTTGCGTGATTTTTCGGGTTGCAGGGTCGGGTTACCCATGAAATAGGGCGTGACTGGCCAATAGAGCTCGTTGAAGTTCGGTGCGCGAAACCCGGTATTGGCCCCTATCGTGGCGCGCAATTCGCGCGTCAGGTCCAGTCCGTAGAGCAGGCTGCCCGTCACGAAGTTGCCGTACTGCGAGTTGCTGTCGTCGCGCACGCTCGCCTGCAGCGACTGCGGGCCCCAGTTGCCGCGGTAGATACCGAACGCGGAGTTGGTGTAGCGGCTGGTTTGCTGGTAGTTGACGAATCCCGGTTGCGGATAGCCGCTATCGGACAGGTTTGCGTCGACGCTCTGGTCCAGGCGCTCCACCCCGAGCGTGACGAGTTGCGTCCTGGAGAACTTCAGATCATTTTGCCAGGTGTACTGGCTTTGGCGCGTATTGAAATGCTGTTGCCCGTCGACGGGGTTGGAAGCGACGAGGCTGGCAGGCGCATTGTTCGTCTGGTAGCTGTCCAGGCTGTACGAGGCTCGCAGCGTGCTGGTCCAGAGGTCGGAAAGCACATTGCGGCTGGTCAGCATGTTCGTGCTGAGCACCTGGATGCCGCGGTCATTGAAGTAGGGCTCCCCCATGTCATAGCCGCCGTTCACCCGCGACTGAAACGTCTGGAAGGTGAGCGTTTGCCCCGGTTTCCACGTGTAGCCGAGTTGTCCGCCGACATTGCTCCGGTAGTAGGAATCCTGATCCGGGTTGTAGTAGTAGTTGCTGCGGTTGGTCGCGTTGAATCCCGCGCTTTGCCCATACCCGCCGTAGAGACTGTAGACCCAGCCGTCCGATGCGCCGGAAAATCCTGCGTCGTATTGCGTGGTGGCGTAGGTGCCGACGCCCGCATTGGCAAACGCAGAGAACGGCCTGTCCTGCTCGGATCGGGTGATGACGTTGATGACGCCGCCGATCGCGTCCGCACCATAGAGGCTCGCGCCGGTGCCGCGGACGATCTCGATGCGTTCGACGCTGTTCAGGGGGATGGCGTTCAGCGGAGGAAGCCCGCTCGTCGCGTTGTTGATGCGAAGGCCGTCGATCAGCACCAGGGACTGGTTGCTGTTGGTGCCGCGCATGTTGATCGTGCTCACGGTTTGCGGGCCGCCGTAGTTGACGAACTCGACCGCGTGCTGCCGCCCGAGCGCTTCGGCCAGTGTCGCGTTGGGGATGGTGTCGAGTTCGGCGCGGCCGATGACGCTGTTGTCACCGAGCGTTTCCGACAATGGCTCGGCGCTGCGTGCGGGTGTCACCACGATCGTCGAAAGCCGGGTGACGGGGCTCTCGGCGTTGGCTCGATCGGCGGGGGCTGGATTGTCGGAGGATTGCGCCAGGGCTTGGGCGCTGGCAAGCGCCGCCCATGCGGCTGCCGCGGCCAAACGCCGCATTTGTCTGTGCTTCATTCGCAGGAACTTGTCCTGACGTGCGTCCCCGCACGTCGTTTACGGTTTGGCAGGTGCATCGCGAGGATGCCGCTGCCGGCAGGAACAGGCCGGTATCGGGCTGGCGCGATGCGGAATCGCGCTGACCGTTGCGGGGGCAGCACAGGCACGACCGACCCCTCAAGGGGCGATTTCCCTGTTTCCCGTTTAACTTTCCCTGTGCGGTAGCGCGGTCTTGTGGGCTGCGCTGTGTCTTTGCACCGAAAGCACCAATTCTGCCGGCACTGTAGCACGGCGCTCTTTTTGGTACGATTCAAGGTTGGCGCCGTGTCGGCGCGATTTTTGTCGCGCCTGTGTTTTCAGCTCGTTGCCCGTGTCGATTTCCTTGCCGGTTCCTTGTCCATGTCCTATCCACGCCTTCCCTATCCCTTGGCCACGTATACGCGCGGGGCAGAGTTCGCGCGCCTGCTGGGTGAGCGCATCCTGATCCTGGATGGTGCGATGGGGACCATGATCCAGCGCTACAAGCTGGGCGAGGCCGATTTTCGCGGATCGCGCTTTGGCATGCATTCGAAGGATCTCAAGGGCGACAACGAACTGCTTTCGCTGACGCGACCGGACGTCATCCTCGAAATCCATGAACAATATCTTGCAGCCGGCGCGGACGTCATCGAGACCAACACGTTTGGCGCAACGTCCATCGCGCAGGGCGATTACGCGTTGCCGGGCGTGGCTTACGAGCTGAACGTCGAGTCGGCACGACTGGCGCGCGCCGCGTGCGACAAGTTCAGCACGCCCGGCCGGCCGCGCTTCGTTGCGGGGGCGCTGGGCCCTCAGCCCAAGACCGCCTCCATCTCGCCTGACGTCAACGACCCGGGCGCGCGCAACGTCACGTTCGACGAACTGCGCGTCGCGTATATCGAGCAACTCAACGGATTGCTCGACGGCGGCATTGACCTCGTCCTGATCGAGACGATTTTCGACACGCTCAACGCGAAGGCGGCAATTTTCGCCTGCGAAGAAGTGTTCGACGCCCGCGGCGAGCGCCTGCCGGTCATGATTTCCGGAACCGTCACTGACGCCTCGGGACGAATCCTTTCCGGCCAGACCGTCGAGGCGTTCTGGAATTCCGTGCGCCACGCACGACCGATCACCATCGGCCTGAACTGCGCGCTGGGTGCCGCCCTGATGCGTCCGTACGTCGCAGAGCTGTCCAAGATCTGCGAAACCTATGTGTGCGTCTATCCGAATGCCGGTCTGCCCAATCCGATGAGCGACACCGGCTTTGACGAACTGCCCGCGGATACTTCCAGCCTGCTCGAGGAGTTCGCGCGCGCCGGTCTGGTCAACATGGCCGGTGGATGCTGCGGTACGACCCCCGATCACATTCGGGCGATTGCGCAGTGTGTCGCGGCGCTCGCGCCGCGCGCGGTTCCCGACATCCCCGTCAAGACCCGCCTTTCGGGGCTCGAGTCTTTGAACATCGACGGCGAGTCGCTGTTCGTGAACGTCGGCGAGCGCACCAACGTGACGGGCAGCAAGATGTTCGCCCGCCTGATTCGCGAGGAAAAGTACGACGAGGCGCTTGCGGTGGCGCGCCAGCAGGTCGAAAACGGCGCGCAGATCATCGATATCAACATGGACGAGGCCATGCTGGATTCGGCCGCGTGCATGCACCGGTTCCTCAACCTCATCGCATCCGAGCCCGACATCGCCCGTGTGCCCGTGATGATCGACAGTTCCAAGTGGGATGTGATCGAGACCGGCCTGAAGTGCGTGCAGGGCAAGTCGATCGTCAACTCCATATCCCTCAAGGAAGGGGAGGAGTCCTTCCTTCGCCATGCAAGGCTGTGCCGCCGCTACGGCGCCGCTGCCGTGGTGATGGCGTTCGACGAGCAGGGCCAGGCCGATAGCCTCGAGCGGCGCAAGCTGATCTGCGAGCGCGCTTACCGGATGCTGGTCGACGTGGTGGGCTTCCCGCCCGAAGACATCATCTTCGATCCCAACGTGTTTGCCATCGCGACCGGGATCGACGAGCACAATCACTACGCCGTCGATTTTATCGAGGCCGCCCGCTGGATCCGGCAGGCTCTGCCCCACGCGCGCATTTCGGGCGGCATTTCCAACGTCAGTTTTTCGTTTCGCGGCAACGAGCCGATGCGCGAGGCGATCCACACGGTGTTCCTGTATTACGCCATCCGCGAAGGGCTGACGATGGGCATCGTGAATGCCGGCCAGCTTGGCGTCTACGCCGAGATCGCCCCGGAGATGCGCGACCTCGTCGAGGATGTCGTGCTGGATCGGCCGCAACCGGTCGGCCGCACGGATCCCGCCGACGAACGCACGCCCACCGAGCGCCTGGTCGCTGTTGCGGATTCGGTCAAGGGAAGCGGCGCACGCCGGGAGGAAGACCTCGAATGGCGCCAGCAGCCTGTGGAAAAGCGGCTTGCGCACGCGATGGTGCGCGGCATCACGAATTTCATTGTTGAAGACACCGAGGAAATCCGCCAGAAAATCGCGGATCGCGGTGGCCGGCCCATCGAGGTGATCGAGGGCCCGTTGATGGACGGCATGAACATCGTCGGCGACCTCTTCGGCGAGGGCAAAATGTTTCTGCCGCAGGTCGTGAAGTCTGCGCGCGTCATGAAGCAGGCGGTCGGCCATCTCGTGCCTTACATCGAGGAGGAGAAGCGCCAGATCGCCGCGGGCGGCGGCGATGTCCGTGCGAAGGGCAAGATTGTCATCGCCACGGTCAAGGGCGACGTGCACGACATCGGCAAGAACATCGTGACCGTCGTTCTCCAGTGCAACAACTTCGAGGTCATCAATATGGGCGTGATGGTGCCCGCAGCGGAAATCCTCGCGCGCGCCAAAGCTGAAAACGCAGATATTGTGGGCCTTTCCGGTCTGATTACGCCGAGCCTCGAGGAAATGGCCTATGTCGCGAGCGAAATGCAGCGCGATGAGTACTTCCGCAGCCGCAAGATCCCGCTGATGATCGGTGGCGCCACCACGAGCCGCGTCCATACCGCGGTCAAGATCGCGCCGCACTACGAGGGCCCGGTGATCTACGTGCCGGACGCCAGTCGTTCGGTCGGCGTGGCGCAGAACCTGGTGTCCGAAACCGCCAACATGTTCCTTGAAGATCTCGCGAAGGACTACGAGGAGGTGCGCCGCCGCTACGCGGGGCGCAAAGCCACGCCGCTGCTGTCGCTCGCCGACGCCCGCCGTGCCCGGCCCGTCATCGACTGGGCAGCCTATGTGCCCCCCCGCCCCAAGTTCATCGGCCGCAGGGCCTTCAAGAATTTCGACCTCGCCCAGATCGCGAAATTCATCGACTGGACGCCGTTTTTCCAGACCTGGAGCCTGTTTGGTCACTTTCCCGCGATCCTCGACGACAAGGTCGTCGGCGAGCAGGCCCGCAAGGTCTATGAGGATGGCGTGGCCATGCTCAAGCGTGTCATCGAGAGTCGCTGGCTGACGGCCAGCGGCGTGGTCGGGTTCTACCCGGCCAACACGGTCAATGACGACGACATCGAGGTCTACCGCGACGAGTCGCGCAAGGAAGTCCTGTTTACGTGGCGCGGGTTGCGCCAGCAGGGTGTCAAGCGCGAAGGGGTCGACAACAAGTGCCTCGCCGACTACATCGCGCCGAAGTCCTCGGGCATCCTGGACTATATCGGGTTGTTCGCGGTGACGGCGGGTCTCGGCGTGGAAAAGAAGGAGCGCGAATTCGAGAAGGCCGCAGACGACTACTCGGCCATCATGCTTAAGTCGCTGGCGGATCGCCTGGCCGAGGCCTTCGCCGAGGCGTTGCACGCGCGTGTGCGCAAGGACCTCTGGGGATATGTACCCGCCGAGGCGCTGACCAACGAAGAAATGATCGCCGAGCGCTATCAGGGCATCCGCCCCGCACCCGGATATCCCGCGTGTCCTGAACACGTGGTCAAGCGCGAGATGTTCGACGTGCTCGACGGCGGCGACATCGGCATGTTGCTCACTGAAAGCTATGCCATGTATCCCGCGGCGAGCGTGTCGGGCTTTTACTTCAGTCACCCGCAGTCCCAGTACTTCAGCGTCGGGACAATCGGCGAGGATCAGGTCGAGGATTATGTCGCGCGTAGCGGCCGCAGTCTCGAGGATGTTCGCCGCACGCTGGCACCAAGCCTGGGCTGAGGCGCCTCCTACCAGGCGGTTGTCTCAAAGAGCAGGGCGCCTAGCACCATGGCGGCCAGGGTTGGCCAGGCCCAGGGCTGGCGAAACACGGCCGGCCTGCTTTCGACGAAATGGTAAAGCAGGGTTCCGGCGACCACCGACGAGAGCAGTGCGAGCAGCATCCCCAGTAGATTGATCCAGACGCCGGTCGGGAAAAAGATGCTCCACACGGCGTTAAAGCCGATGAGAATCCCGTAGTGAATCAGGAAGATCGAATAGGAGCGCTGGCCCAGCCAGGTGAGGGCGCCTTCGCGTGGCCAACCCTCCATCCATCCTTTCTGGCCTGACACGCTCACGATCAGGGCAGTGGCCAGCGCGACCGCAATCGGGTTGCGGAAGTCGATCCAGAGCGCGATCGCGCCAAGCACTGCGATCGCAGCGAGTGCGATGCCGCCGATCGCGGAGCGCGTGGACCACCAGGCCAGCATCCCCAGCCCATAGGCGCCGAAAAAATACGGTGCGAAGTTTTCGTAATCACTGAACCGGTTGACCAGCCAGAGCGACAAGGCCGACAGCGCGACGATCAACACGGGGAAGGCCGTACGCCAGGACCCAGGCCCCTTGCGCAGCGCCAGTGTCAGCAATACAGAGATCGTGAAGAGCTGGAAATCGATCGCGACATACCAGACGCCGGCGGAAAGCGCCTGGAACCCGAGGATATCGTGGAGCAGGAACAGATGGGCGATCAGCTGCAGCACGGTTGGCTTATTCGACAGGGATTCGTGATCGAACCAGGGTCGCACCAGCGCGGTGATGAGCGTTGCCAGCGCGATGGCAAAAAGAAAGGGCGTCACCAGCCGCTTGTAGCGCTCGACGATCATCCTCAGCGACGTGCGCTCGCCCGGTCGGCCCTCCGGCGCCAGCCGCTGGGCAATCAGGTACCCCGCGAGCACGAAGAACATCTGCACGGCCAATCGCGCGTAGTTGACGAGCCAGTCGATCACCGCCGGCCAGGCCTGCCCGACGACTTCAGACATCGGGCCGTAAAAGGCGAGATGATGCAGCACGATCGCCAGACACCCGAGACCCTTCAGGGCATCGATCAGTGGCAGGCGCGATTTGGACATGGGGATAGAGTAGCGGGGAGGTTGCTCCCGCGCCGGCTGGGCGCGGGAGCGGTACGCAGAGAAGCCCGGGATGACCGGGCTCGTGCGCCCGACATCAGGCCTTGTGATAGATTTCCGCGCCCTTCGTGACGAACTCGATGGATTTTTCCTGCATGCCGGCCTTGAGCGCTGCTTCTGCGGCGATCCCCTGCTTCTGGGCGTAGTCGCGCACGTCCTGTGTGATCTTCATGCTGCAGAAGTGCGGCCCGCACATCGAGCAGAAGTGCGCCACTTTCATCGAGTCCTTGGGCAGGGTCTCGTCGTGGAAATCCTTTGCCGTGTCCGGATCGAGGCCCAGGTTGAACTGATCGTCCCAGCGAAACTCGAAACGTGCCTTGGACAGCGCGTTGTCGCGGATCGCAGCGCCCGGGTGGCCCTTGGCCAGGTCCGCGGCGTGGGCAGCGATCTTGTAGGTGATGATGCCGTCCTTGACGTCTTTCTTGTTTGGAAGGCCCAGGTGCTCCTTGGGGGTGACATAGCAGAGCATCGCGGTGCCATACCAGCCAATGAGCGCTGCGCCGATACCCGACGTGATGTGATCGTAGCCCGGTGCGATATCGGTCGTGAGCGGCCCGAGCGTGTAGAAGGGCGCCTCGCCGCAGTGCTCGAGCTGCAGGTCCATGTTTTCCTTGATCATCTGCATGGGCACATGGCCCGGGCCTTCGATCATGACCTGCACATCGTGCTTCCAGGCGATCTGCGTCAGTTCGCCCAGCGTTTTGAGTTCGGCGAACTGCGCCTCGTCGTTCGCGTCATAGCCCGAGCCGGGGCGTAAGCCGTCACCGAGCGAGAAGCTGACGTCGTAGGCTTTCATGATGTCGCAGATTTCCTCGAACCGCTCGTAGAGGAAGCTTTCCCTGTGATGCGCCAGGCACCATTTGGCCATGATGGAGCCGCCACGCGACACGATGCCTGTCATGCGGTCTGCCGTCATGGGAATGAAGGGCAGGCGAACGCCGGCGTGGATCGTAAAGTAGTCCACGCCCTGCTCGGCCTGCTCGATCAGCGTGTCGCGGAAGATTTCCCAGGTGAGGTCCTCGGCTTTGCCGTCGACCTTTTCCAGGGCCTGGTAGATCGGCACCGTGCCGATCGGGACGGGCGAGTTGCGGATGATCCACTCGCGGGTTTCGTGAATGTGCTTGCCGGTCGAAAGATCCATGACCGTGTCGCCGCCCCAGCGGATCGACCAGGTCATTTTTTCGACTTCCTCGGCAATGCCGGAACTGACGGCCGAGTTGCCGATATTGGCGTTGATCTTCACCAGGAAGTTGCGCCCGATGGCCATCGGCTCGCACTCCGGGTGATTGATGTTGGACGGGATGATTGCGCGCCCGCGCGCGATTTCCGAGCGCACGAACTCCGGGGTGATGGTTTCCGGGATCGCCGCGCCAAACGACTGGCCCGGATGCTGGCGCATCATGCGGCGTGCCAGCTTTTCACCCTCGGGGCCGCTTGCGCGCAGGGAGTCGATGTATTGCTCGCGTCGCAGGTTTTCGCGGATCGCCACGAACTCCATTTCCGGCGTGACGATGCCGCGGCGGGCGTAATGCATCTGCGACACGTTTGCGCCGCTGCGCGCGCGCCGAGGATGGCGCTGCAGGTCGAAGCGCATGGCGGTCAGCGCCGGATCGTTCAGGCGCTCCTGTCCATAGGCGCTCGATGGGCCGGCGAGCAGTTCTGTATCGCCGCGCTCTTCGATCCAGGTGCGACGCAGTTCCGGCAGGCCCTTGCGGATATCGATCTGCACAGCCGGATCGGTATAGGGGCCGCTGGTGTCATACACGGTCAGCGGAGGATTCGTTTCGCCGCCCAACGACGTGGGGGTGTCGCCTTGCGAAATCTGGCGAAACGGCACGCGGATGTCGGGGCGGGACCCGGTTTCGTAGATCTTGGCCGACTGGGGCAGGGGCGCGACCGCTGCGGCATCGACCTCGGCGGTCGCAGCCAGAAACTTGGGGTTGGCATTCATGGAATCGCTCCAAAAAGTGACTGGAGCCGAATCGGGATGTGCACAAGGCAAGGCCTGCGCGCGCTCCCAGCATCGGCATTATCCGTACTGGTACGAAGGGACTCTCTCAACCTGGCCCCTGATGGCCAAGTACCCCCGCAGATTTCGTGCAAGTATAGGACTTCCCGAAGCAAGTCACCTAACACCCCTTCTCGGTCACGGGATACCCCGGACAGGGCCGCTACAGCACGATGAGATTGTCGCGGTGCATCAATTCGGTTTCGGAGACATGGCCCAGGATCGCCTCGATTTTCGACGAGGGCTGACCCATGATGCGTCGCGCGTCGGATGACGAGTAGTTCACGAGACCGCGCGCGCACTCCTTGCCGCTCGAATCGAGGCAGGCAACGACGTCGCCCTGCGCGAACACGCCTTCGACGCGTGAGACGCCAACCGGCAGCAGGCTCTTCCCCTCAATGAGCAACGCGCGCACGGCGCCGTCGTCAAGGATCAGCCGGCCGCGAAGCCGCAGGTGATCCGCCATCCATTGTTTTCGGGCCGATAGCACGGGAGTTGCCGCGCGCAATTCGGTGCCGATGCATTCACCTGCGGCAAGTCGCAGCATGACGTCCGGCTCGCGCCCCGAGGCGATGACGGTATGGGCGCCGCTGCGCGCTGCGCGCCGGGCGGCGAGTATCTTGGTCAGCATGCCGCCCTTGCCGATCCCGCTGCCCGATCCGCCGGCCATCGATTCGAGCGCCGGATCGCCGGCCTGTGCATGCGCGACGAACCTGGCGTCGGGGTCCTTGCGCGGATCGGCTTCGTACAACCCGCGCTGGTCTGTCAGGATCACCAGGGCGTCTGCCTCGATGAGGTTGGTCACCAGGGCACCCAGGGTGTCGTTGTCGCCCACCGCGATCTCGTCGGTAGCGACCGTGTCGTTCTCGTTGACAATGGGCACGACGCCCAGGCGCATTAGGGCGAAGAGGGTCGATCGCGCGTTGAGGTAGCGCTGCCGATCAGCAAGATCCTCATGGGTGAGCAGGATCTGCGCCGAGCGCAGATCGTGTTCGGAAAACGCGACCTCGTAAGCTTGCGCCAGGCCCATCTGCCCGACGGCGGCGGCGGCCTGGAGTTCATGCATCGCGGTGGGGCGTTTGGCCCAGCCAAGGCGGGCCATGCCCTCGGCGATGGCGCCGCTCGAGACCAGCACGACCTGCTTGCCTTGCTTGTGCAGCAGGGCGATCTGGCGTGCCCATTGCGCGACGGCATTGAAGTCAAGGCCCCGGCCGTCGTTGGTGACGAGCGAGGATCCGACCTTCGCGACGATGCGCGAGGCCGAGGCGAGCACGGAAACGGGATCGGCTGAAGCAGTCATGTGCAGCGGGAAGGTCAGTCGGTTTCGTTCGAATCGCGTCGGGCGGACTGATCGGCATCCTGGCGCGTTTCGTCAAAGCGGGGATCCTCGGCCATGTAGGTGCCGGCTGCGCGGTCCTCGGCGACGTTGTCGATCTGGCGGAACGCGTCGATCGCATCCTGCAGATCCCAGATCAGCTGTTGCGTGCCTTCGCCCGAAAGCGCCGAGATGGCATAGACGGGACCTGTCCAGCCGAACTCGGCGCAGAAGCGCTCGCGCACGGTTTCAGGATCTGGCACGACGTCGAGTTTGTTGAGCACCAGCCAGCGCGGCTTCAGGTAGAGGGCCTCATCGTATTTGCGCAGCTCCTCAATGATCGCGCGGGCTTCGCCCACGGCACGCCCGATGGCATCCTCGTCCGGATCGTGCGATGAAACGTCGACCAGGTGCAGAAGAATGCGCGTGCGCGCCAGGTGGCGCAGGAACAGGTGTCCGAGCCCGGCGCCCTCGGAGGCTCCTTCGATGAGCCCCGGAATGTCGGCGACGACGAAGCTGCGAGATTCTGAGGTGCGCACGACACCCAGGTTGGGGTGCAGGGTCGTGAAGGGGTAGTCAGCAATCTTGGGCCGCGCGTTCGAGATGCGGCTGATCAGTGTGGACTTGCCCGCGTTGGGCATGCCCAGCAGGCCGACGTCGGCCAGCACTTTGAGCTCCAGGCGCAGGTTGCGGTGGCCGCCTTCCTTGCCCGGGGTCCACTGTTTGGGCGCGCGATTGACGCTGGATTTGAAACGCAGATTGCCCAGGCCGCCTTCGCCGCCGGCAGCCAGGACCACCTGCTGCTCGTGGGTACTGAGGTCGAAGATTTCCTCGCCCGTGTCGGCGTCGTAGATGATCGTGCCGACCGGCATGCGCAGCGTGATGTCGGGGGCGGCTGCGCCATACTGGTCGGAGCCGCGGCCTTGCTCGCCATTGCGGGCCACGTGCTTGCGCGCGTAGCGAAAATCGATCAGCGTGTTGATGTTGCGGTCGGCAACCGCGTAGATGGTGCCGCCGCGACCGCCGTCGCCGCCGTCCGGCCCGCCCTTGGGGATGAACTTTTCGCGGCGAAAGCTGTGCGCGCCGTTACCGCCCTTTCCGGCGGTGACTTCAATGGTGGCTTCGTCGACGAATTTCATGTTTGCAATATACCGGACAAAAGAAAAAGCCCTGCCGCGTGCGACAGGGCTTTCGGGCTGGCGAGCGTGTTACTCGGCAGCGAGGATCGACACGGTCGACTTGTTCAGTTTGCCCTTGACGGCAAACTTCACGTGGCCATCGACCAGTGCGAACAGGGTGTGGTCCTTGCCGATGCCGACATTGACGCCCGGGTGAAACTGCGTGCCGCGCTGACGCACGATGATCGAGCCAGCCGGGATCAGCTCGCCGCCATAGGCCTTGACGCCCAGGCGTTTCGATTCCGAATCGCGACCGTTGCGTGTTGAGCCGCCGCCTTTTTTCTGTGCCATTTATGTACTCCTGGTGCTGGACCGGATCCGTTTCGACCGGCTTTAAGCCGAAATCGAACCGATGAGGATCTCGGTGTAGTTTTGACGGTGACCCTGATGCTTCTGGTAGTGCTTGCGACGACGCATCTTGAAGATCGTGACTTTGTCATGGCGTCCTTGCGCAAGAACCGTTGCCGTGACCACGGCGCCAGTCACGAGCGGGGTACCAACCTTGAGTTGGTCGCCTTCGCCTACGGACAGCACCTGGTCTAGCGTAATTTCTTGCCCAATGTCTGCCGGTATCGATTCTATTTTCAATTTTTCGCCGGTGGAAATGCGATATTGCTTGCCACCGGTTTTTATGACCGCGTACATGGGTTAACCTCGTAATGAATTAGGAAGACTACTGGTACGAATGCATACCAATTCGGCATTTCAGCCGCACGCCCCTGGCAGCAGCGAACAACCTTGCGATCGTCGCGCGCATGCCGCCGTGGCGGCGTCATTTGCTACGTTACTTGCTAAACTGCGCGCTGAACTCCATGCAAACGGGCGTTAAAACGCACGCAAAGCAGGGATGGCCAAAGCGCCGAACCCGGAATACTAACAGCTAACTGATTGAAAGTCAAAAGAAAGTCTTGTGCTTAAGCTAACTGATCTGCTGGCCCCGGTCGCCAAGGATATGGAATCCGTCGATTCCGTGATTCGCGCGCGCCTGAACTCGGATGTCGTGCTGATACGGACGATCGGCGATTACATCATCGGCGCGGGCGGCAAGCGCATGCGGCCGGCGATGGTGCTCCTGATGGCCCAGGCGCTGGGCTATCGCGGGCCGCTTCAGCATCTTCTGGCTGCCGTGGTGGAGTTCATCCACACGGCCACCTTGCTGCACGATGACGTGGTCGACGAATCCGACCTGCGTCGCGGGCGCGGCACGGCCAACGCCGTCTTTGGCAATGCGGCCAGCGTCCTGGTCGGAGATTACCTGTACTCCCGTGCCTTCGAGATGATGGTCGAGGTCGACAGCATGCGCATCATGCAGATCATGTCCGAGGCCACCACGGTGATCGCCGAGGGCGAGGTATTGCAATTGCTTAACATCCACGACCCGGACGTCTCCGAGGTGCGATACCTTGAGGTGGTGCGGTTCAAGACGGCCAAGCTTTTCGAGGCGGCCGCCGAGGCCGGCGCCGTCCTGGCGGGCGCTTCGCGCGAGCAGCAACGGTTGGCCGCGGCCTACGGGCGGCATGTCGGCACGGCTTTCCAGCTCGTCGACGATGTTCTTGACTACAGCGGCGATGCCTCGGCGCTGGGTAAGAACGTTGGCGACGATCTGCGCGAAGGCAAGCCCACGCTGCCGCTGATCCGGGTGCTTGAGGTCGGCACGCCCGCGCAGCGCGCGCTGGTGCGCCATGCGATCGAGCACGGCGAGGCCGATTTCGAGGCGGTGGCGCAGGCGATTCGCGAAACCGGCGCGCTCGAGCACGCGCGACGTAGTGCCCTGGCCGAGGCGTCGATGGCGCGGGAGGCGCTCACGGGCCTGGCGATTTCCCCCTGCCGCGATTCCCTGTTAGAATTTTGTGCTTTCGCGGTTGATCGAGACCGCTGAAAGATCCCGCCGGCCGGTTTCATGTGGTCGCGAACGCCAAATCGGGGCGTAGCTCAGCCTGGTAGAGTACTGCGTTCGGGACGCAGGAGTCGGAGGTTCGAATCCTCTCGCCCCGACCAAATTGCAAAGTTAAGTCCTTATGAATCAAGGGCTTATCTTTAGCCAGCTAAGCCACGGAAGTACGGGTGTGACACACGGATGTGCGTCACATGGTGCGCTCCGCAGGCTAGCTTTACATCGATCACTACGGTATCTTTTGCTTTCGACGCTGGATTCCCTATCGGCACGTTCAGTCGTACGGGAAGAAATCGGCAATCTTTGGCATTTCTCTGTCCACAACAAGACGGTCAGAGGCTCCAGTTGCTGCGAGAAGACTCACCGTGCTCTTTGATGCGCTGCCCCAAAGGTAAGGTCGTTATTCCAGTCAATATGACGCGTC
This sequence comes from uncultured beta proteobacterium, assembly GCA_903894155.1. Classification (GTDB taxonomy): domain Bacteria; phylum Pseudomonadota; class Gammaproteobacteria; order Burkholderiales; family Burkholderiaceae_B; genus Zwartia. The sequence continues at coordinate 20,507 of CAITPF010000162.1, forward strand.
AAGGCTCGGCTGACGTTAAAAGCTAATTTTCAAGAAAATAGTTTATGAGTCTAATCAAAGGGAATAAATAATGCGTTGCATTCGCTTATGGACAGATGCAGAAGGCGTCTCTCGCTTTGAAGAGGGGCGAATTGCCCTTAAAGATGGCTCTTCAGTGAATTTTCTCTCTGAGAAATTTCCGGCCAGGAGTATCTCTTTTGCCGAGACGAAAGCCGGGCAGTCCCTGGATTGGCACGATGCACCAGCGAAACAGTTTGTGATCACTCTGCGCGGCACGCTCGATTTCTGGAATAAATTGAACGAGCACTTTGTCATTACGCCCGGAGATATTTTATTGGCCGAAGACGTCACTGGCGCCGGACATTCATGGAAATTAATTGGCGATGATCCCTGGCGACGCGCATATGTCATTTTGGAAACTGACGGCGATTTGTCCTTCATCAAAAATTAAATGAAGAGGTGTTCCTTGAATCATCAAAAAAATATGACAGAAGTGGATTGCGCACTGGTGGGTGCCGGCATTATGAGCACGACCCTGGGTGTGTTCCTGAAGGAGATCAATCCAAACCTGTCAATCGAACTGGTAGAGACCCTGGCGAGTGAAGCGCTTGAAAGCTCCGGGAGCTGGAACAATGCTGGTACAGGACATGCCGCTAACTGCGAATTAAATTACACACCCTTGCAGCCAGATGGCACAGTCAATATTTCCAAGGCGCTGGAGGTCAATGTTGAATTTGACCTCTCCCGACAATTCTGGTCCTACCTGATCAAGAAGGGCGCAATGAAGGACCCGGCTTCCTTTATTAATCCGGTGCCCCATATGAGTTTTGTTCAAGGCGACGAACATGTGAGTTTTCTCAAGAAGCGTCACGCAGCAATGAGCAGTCATCATTGCTTTCACGGGATGGAATATTCAGAAGACCCTGAGCAGATTGCGCAATGGGCACCCTTGGTCATCAAGGGCAGGGATCCAAAAGAAAAAATTGCGGCGACACGAATCGTGACCGGTGCTGACGTTAGCTATGGCTCATTGACAAAAAATTTATTGAGCTACTTAAATTCCCTAAGTGGATTCAAGGCTTCGTTTCTGGAGAAGGTGACCCATTTAGAGCGTGAGGCGGATGGTCGTTGGCGCCTTACGATCGTCAATCACCAAACTGGTAATACTCGTTTTGTGAAAGCCAAGTTTGTGTTCCTGGGGGCTGGTGGCGCTGCGTTAACGCTACTGCAAAAGTCTGGCATTCCTGAATCACATGGATATGCAGGATTCCCGGTCAGTGGTATTTGGCTGCGATGCGATGATCAGGAGATTGTTAGCCAGCATGAAGCAAAGGTCTATGGAATGGCGTCTGTGGGCTCTCCACCGATGTCTGTGCCCCATATGGATACACGCATTATCGAAGGCAAACGCTCGATTCTATTTGGACCATTTGCGGGCTTCTCAACCAAGTTCCTGAAAAATGGTTCCTGGTTTGACTTAATTAAATCCATTCGCCCTGGGAATATTCTCCCTTTAATTGCTGTGGGATTGACCAGCTTTGCGCTGGTTAAATACCTCGTTCAGCAAGTGCTGCTCACGAAAAGCGGGCACTTTGATGTATTAAGAGAGTTCTATCCTAACGTCAATCCCAAAGACTGGTTTCTCGAAGTTGCTGGTCAACGTGTGCAAATTATCAAAAAAGATAAGGCCAAGACGGGCATTCTTGAGTTTGGTACTGAAATCGTCGAATCATCCGACTCATCTATTGTTGCTTTATTGGGAGCATCACCGGGTGCATCAACTGCAGTTTTCATCATGATTAATGTGATTAACAAGATGGAGCCGACGGGTCTATTGCCCGGCGATTGGAAGGAAAAAATGCAAGGCATCATTGAGTCCTATGGGGATTCTTTGATTACCAATGCAGCGCTCTGCAATAAAGTGAGAGCAGAGACAGCGACCAGTTTGGGTTTGCATCAAGTTCCATAAGTTGATGAACTGTTTGGGAAATATCATGCTTCTGAATTGAATTCAGGGTTGGATTAAATGGCATTTTTCCCGATCAAAAGTAATCCCTTATTCGCAGATTCTTTGGTAGTTCATCAAAAGAATTTTCATTATCTTTTTGCATGTCGTTGTACCTTGGGTGTCTTAATCCCTTTGGTGCTTGTTTTAGTTTTTGGTTTTGAGGAATATGCCGGCAGTGTCGCTTATGGGGCATTGGTTACGGGGATGGCATCCAAGAGAGGTATTTACACCTCAAAGATTGCAACCATGCTTGCAATTGCATTTACCGTTGCATTGGCGACTACGATTGGCGCATTAACAGGTGGGCAAGTCTATTGGGAAATCGGCATATTCGCCATCTTTGGAATGTTGACCGGGCTGATGAGTGCATTGGGAAAAGTCCCTGATTACATCGGGATGCATATATTAGTCGCGCTCGCAGTTTTTTCATTTCACCCGATGTCTTTCGATGGGGCGTTGATTTCAGGAGGTTTCGCTTTGTCCGCCTCTCTATTTCAACTGGTGTTGTGCCTCTTCTCATTACTATTTATTGATGCTGCGGATGTAAATTCGATGCCCGCCGATGAGGATGCTGATCTCACTCCATATATCGGCGATTATTCCTTTCAAGGTCAGCCCTTTGGTGCGGCATTAAAAGGAAAGTGGAATCTGTTAAGACAGGGTATCTTCTTCAGACCCTTGATCAGGGCGCCAAAGTACATGTGGTCCGCTGTTATGGGTGCATTACCAATACTGCGGGAAAACCTGACACTGTCTTCGCCTTATGCTCAGCATGGCATACGGATGGTGTGTGCCATGATATTTTCTATATGCGCATCAAGTTATTGGCATTTCCCATACTACTATTGGATGGTATTGACGGTGGCTTACATACTCAAGCCCAGCGCCAATATCACCTACTCAAGAGCTATCGCGAGAATTTTAGGCACCTTGGTAGGGGCCATTATTGCAACGTTAATGTTGGGAAGTAACCCAAATATAATTCTGATTTTTGGCATCTGTATTGTTTTTTCTGCTTTGGCATATCTGCTATCGGAAGTAAATTATGCAGTTGCCATCACAATGATCAGTGTATTTGTTTTGGGTGTCATGGCTTTTTCAGATCTGAATTCTCCACCGCCATATGGATATCGAATATTAAGCACGGTACTCGGCTGTTTGATTGCCATCGCCGCCTATATATTGTGGCCACTCAAGAAAGAAGCGTCGCGTGATTGATCATCTACCCAATCAAGAAGTTATTTTTGGTGACGGGGATCACCGGTACAGGCTCGATGATACGTGGGCCAAAATTCCGGATGGTCCTTACTGGACTCATGATGTCGCATCAATCTCGATCGACGCAAAAGACAATGTTTATGCATTTGTGCGTGGCCCTCATCCAGTGATGGTGTTCGATCGCGAGGGGAATTTATTAAAAACCTGGGGTGAAGGCTTATTTACCAACCCGCACGGCTCGCATATCGCCGCTGATGGTCATATTTACCTCACTGATAACGGTGATCATACAGTCCGGAAGTGCACCCTCGAAGGGAAGGTTTTGCTCAGCATTGGCATTCCCCATCAGCCTTCGCCGTATATGAGTAATCGACCATTTAATCAATGTACGCATACTGCGTTATCGCGCCGGGGTGATATTTTTGTCTCCGATGGTTACGGAAATGCTGCGCTACATAAATACGATCCAAATGGGAAGTATCTCTTTACCTGGGGTGGAAGCGGGACGGATCCGGGGCAGTTTGTCTTGCCCCACAATATTGTTTGCGATGATGATGGTTGGGTTTATGTGGCCGATAGAGAAAATCATCGCGTACAAGTCTTTGATGAAGGCGGCCGCTACGAAACCCAATGGAATAATTTGACCAGGCCATGCGGACTTTGCATGCGTTGTGGCAAGAAGCCACTGTTCTATATTTCTGAGCTAGGACCAGGATTGAAGGTTGTTCGGGATACCCCCAACTTTGGGCCTCGGATATCGATTGCCAATGCAGATGGCTCCATCGTTGCACGCTTGCAGCGTGAAGTTGCCGGCACAAACAGAGGGGCTTTTATCACTCCCCATGGAATTGCGGTCGACTCGCATGGTGATATTTACATTGCCGAATGTGCATTTGGTCAATGGAATACGTTATTTCCAGGTCAGACCCCGCCGCCGTTGATGGCGTCACTGAAGAAGCTAGTCAAGATTGAATGAAGTTTAAAGGCATGTAGCATCAGAGAACCATTTCAACGCTAGAGTTTGAATTTTGCTGTTTTCTTTCAGCGTGTCTAGCGCTTGATTCATGGCAGAGCATAATGGCTGATTGCCTTTTGCGACAGCAATACCAATTTTTTCCTGCGTTGGAACCTGCATCGCGACAGAGAGTTCTGGATATTCTTTAATCAAAGAAGAGATCACCGGAAATAATTTAATAACAAGGCCGATTTTCCCTTTTTGTAAATCCATCAAGGCGGCTTCTATTTGGTGATAAGAGTAATAATGTATGTCAGCTATCAAGCCCCTGGATTTTAATTCTTTGGCGACAGCATCTGAGGTATTCCCCTTTTGAATTCCTGCAACAAGTCCTTTTAGGTCCTCTTCAGCTGAAACATTGGGAGTTTTAGCGTGATTGATTGCAATGCCCTGATTAAATTCTAAATATGGCTTTGTAAATAGCACCTTTTCTGCTCTTGCGGCGGTAATGGTGGTGCCGGAAATCACCGCATCATATTGCTGGTTGATGAGGCCGTCAAAAATCCCATTAAAATCTTCGCCCGTATAGGGCACAATTTTTAGAGTTAACTTTAATAAAGCTGCAATTTCACTAATTAATTCAATATCAAACCCGCTAAATCCGTTGTCCCGGTCTATCACATCAAAAGGTGGATCCGGAAAAGCAGTAGCGACAATAAAAGTGTTTTGGTGAAGCGTTAAAGACATGAGGAATTTATCTCCATGGTGGCGCAAGCGACCCAGTTGTCCGTGTTCTTGTTCTTGTACGTGAGTCGAGTGTGCTGGGCGTTGTCATCGATGTCGACATCGCGGAAGCGATCACGTATCGAGGGCGCGTCAAAACCACCAGGCGCAACCTGTTGAATCGCATTCAAGAGATCAGTCATGAGACCCTCCGGTAAAGCCGGTACACCGTTGATCAGTCGTCCGCCGCCCGGCGTGCAAGCAAAAGGGTGGACGAAGAAACATCCGCGAATTAGCCCAGTGCGATAATCAGCCGTGAACGCCTACTTTTATGATTTTGCGTGAAAATAGTGTTTAGAGGTAATAAAAATATCCTGTAAAAATCCTGTAAAAATCGATTACAGTCACGATCTGGTTATCAAACTGAGGGTAGCGGCTTTTGGCTTGTGGCAGACTTATTGCGGGCGCCGCGAAGGCGGAAGCGCAATTCATCCTCCGCTCGGTAGACGGCCAGCCCCGGCCTCGCGGTAAATCCGCGGTTCTCGCGGCCAAGGCGCTCGCGCGTCTGCTCCTTTTCCTCCCGACCACCCTGCGTCTGGCGCAGCAGCTTCATCGTGATGCCCCGCCTTGTCTGCTGAAGCACAATCCCGGAATCGCGCTCAAGCACCTCAGGAAGGGGTATGCCCGTCAGCTGACCGCATTGGAGCGGGCGTCGATCGTCTCGCACCACTATCGGCAATTATCAAGACGCCTCGGGTCGAGTTTTTTCGACGACTTCCTCCTGGAAGGCTCGAAAATCTGGGCTGCAAGCGACGACCCCATGGGTCCGCGGATCATCGCGAAGACGGCAGACCAATACGATTTTGAATCGGAACTCACCCTTGCGTTCATGCTGGGTTCCGAGGTGCTGTACATCATGGGCTGTGTTTTCTCGCCCGGGAAACTCTGGGGCCTGGAGGATGATTCCGTTCTCCTGATCACACGGGTGCAGGGCATACGACTTGCGGTCGATAAAATGAAGATCGCGACCGAACTGTGCGGGGATTGCGCGCCCCGACTCCTGCTTTTTTCCGCATTGGAAGAGCTGCTGGCTCGCATGCAGATTCGCGAAATCATCGGGGTCGGCGTGACGCGCCAGATCGCGACCGAGTTCGAGACGATCACCACCGCCAGCTTCTACGA
>CAITPF010000163.1 GCA_903894155.1 uncultured beta proteobacterium
CATTTGGCCCGGCAAAACGGGATATGGACATACAATCCGAGCGTCTGAAGCGACATCCGGTCAGTCCCGCTTCAGGACCGCCATAAAGGCTTCCTGCGGCAATTCGACGCTGCCGACCTGTTTCATGCGTTTCTTGCCCTCTTTTTGTTTTTCCAGCAGTTTGCGTTTGCGAGTGATATCGCCGCCGTAACATTTGGCGAGCACATCCTTGCGCATGGCGCTGATGGTCTCCCTGGCGATTACCTTGTTGCCGATGGCGGCCTGCACCAGGCAGGCGGTACTCGGGAACACGAAATCCGCAGTGGATGTTGCCAGGATGATGAGGTCGATCTCTGAGGCATCGGCGCCGGCATCCGCAATCGCATTGCGGGCGGCCTCGATGGCGAGCGAACTGGTCTTGACACCCCGCTCGGCCAGATATCGCTGGCGGATGCCAGTACGATCGACGATCCAGTCGTCCGAGGTGTCGATGCCGCGGCTGCCCAGCTCGGCGGCGAGTTGCTCGTTGGTGACGACCCTCGGCGGCAGACAGCTTCCGGAACCGGCGATGCGCGAAAAAATCGCGGACGTACTCATGCAGAATCTCCCGAACCGTCACTCTCGGCGGGGCGAGAGGATCGGGTAAGTTGGTCAACGGCGTGGGCTGTTCGCTCGAGCAGGCCACCGGTGACGGCATCGCGTGCGCGCTGTAGCGCGAACCCGAAGGCGAGCGCATCGGCCGAACCGTGGCTCTTGATGACCACGCCGCGCAGCCCCAGCAAGGCTGCCCCGTTGTATCGGCGATTATCCACGCGCTTGCGAAAGCGGTTCAGGACAGGCAACGCCGCGAGGCCTGCCAGCCTGGACAGGGTCGATCGGTTGAACTCTTCCTTGATCATGCTGGCCAGCATGCGCGCCAGGCCTTCGACCGATTTGAGAACGACGTTGCCCACGAACCCGTCGCAGACAACCACATCGACGGTGCCTTTGAAGATGTCGTCGCCCTCGACGTTGCCATAGAAATTGAGCGCGCTTGCGCGCAGCAGATCGGCCGCCTGTTTGACGACTTCATTGCCCTTGATGACTTCTTCGCCGATGTTGAGCAGGCCGACCGAGGGGCGACGGCTGAGATCGCCGACCTGGGCCAGCGCCGTTCCCATGATGGCAAACTGGAGCAGGTGCTCGGCAGTGCAATCGACGTTTGCGCCCAGATCAAGCACCGTGGTCGCGCCGCCCTTCTGATTGGGAAGGGACGTCGCGATCGCAGGGCGATCGATGCCCTCGAGCGTCTTGAGCACATAGCGCGAAATCGCCATCCAGGCACCCGTGTTGCCCGCCGAGACGCACGCGTCGGCCCTGCCTTCCTTGACGGCTTGCGCCGCAACGCGCATGGACGAATCCTTCTTGCGGCGCAGGGCGACTTCGACCGAGTCATCCATGGTGACGACCTCGGTTGCCGCAACGACCGTGTAGCGATCCGGCGTAACGCCCGGACGCGTCTTTACCGCCGAGTCGACGGCCCGACGCACTTCTTCGGGAAGACCGACCAGCAGCAGATGCGTATCTGGAAAACGAAGGGCGAAATCGAGCGCAGCGGGAACCGTGACGGGGATACCCTCGTCACCGCCCATGCAGTCGACCGCAATCCGGATTACGGAAGCCACGAATTCCTGCGGCAAAGTGCGCGCGGACGAGATCGAAGACCCGTCACAGGACGCGTGTTATTCGTCAGTCTTTGTCTTGAGAATCTTGCGGCCACGATACACGCCCGACGGGCTGATGTGGTGGCGCAGGTGCTGCTCGCCGGTATTGGGCTCAGTCGCCGTGGACGGATTACCCAGAAAATCATGCGAACGGTGCATGCCGCGCTTGGACGGGGACTTTTTGTTTTGTTGAACAGCCATGACAACTCCTGTGGACTGGCGGATTGTACGCCAATCGCCTTGGTAACTCATTAATAACAAACAAACTACTTGTGCTTCGACTTCAGTGCGGCAAGCGCCGCGAACGCTGATTCGCGCTCGGCGGGCTCGTCACCCTGCGGGCCCAGGGGCTCGCCGCCAGCACCGGGGCACTGCTCGTGCCGGGGTATGAACGGCACTTCCAGGATGAGTTCATCCTCGATCAGCCCGGCCAGGTCAAACCTGGGTGACCCGACAACCTTCTCGGGCCGGTCAAAATCCTCTGCGTCGAGTTCGGTCGCGCCCGCATCGAGATCGGAATCGTTGCGCACAAGCTCGAACTCAGCCTCATGATCCACGGGCAACACCAGCGGCCCGAGGCAGCGCTGGCAATCAAGCACCAGACGCGTCTGGACAAGCAACGACAGGTACGACTTGCCGTCTTTGCCAATCAGGCCCCGCACCCTGTACACAACGACACCGGGAGCACCCGGCATGCCAGGCGCCTTCGGAAGATCGCTTTCCGGCTGGACAGGCAACCCTTCAACCAAGCGTTCAAGCAGCTCGACGTCAAACGCACCCGCCAGAACCCTGCCACGCCGGGCGAACTCGAAGGCATCAACCATCGGCGGAACGCCTGAACCGAAGGCAGGCGCGGTGACGCCAGATGCAGTAAAGTCGCCGGATGCGGTAACGCCAGTTGCGGTCAAGCCAGTTGCGGTCAAGCCAGATGCGGTAACGCCAGATGCAGTAACGCCAGACCCGGTAGCGTTACTGCCGGTAGCGTCACTGCCGGTAGCGTTACTGCCGGTAGCGTTACTGCCGATAGCGTCACTGCCGATAGCGTCACTGCCGATAGCGTCACTGCCGATAGCGTCACTGCCGATAGCGTCACTGCCGATAGCGGCACTTCCGGCAGCAGCACTTCCAGCAGCATTACTGCCTTTGGCGTCACTGCCGATAGCATCACTGCGAGCGCGTGGATCAGTCATCGATGCCCACCTACCATGTCAATACGTATGCAAAGAGGCAGCAAAGCAGGAGATAATAGCGTGTTTACGTCCTGAACGTCAATCCTGAGGACCCCGTGACACCCTATGACGGTTGCGCATCGACCACTCATCCTTGCCTCAAGCTCTCGCTATCGCAAAGAGCTTCTCGAACGGCTTAGGCTATCGTTTTTCACGATTTCCCCTGACGTCGACGAGTCGCCCCTACCCGGGGAACCACCCCGTGATCTCGCACTGCGCCTCTCTCTGGCAAAGGCGCGTGCCGTGATCGCCCAAAATCCCGGCAGCATCGTCATCGGCTCGGATCAGGCGGCTTCCCTGCACGGGTGCCCCCTGGGCAAGCCGGGCAGCATCCAGGCAGCCAGGGATCAATTGCAGGCGCTTTCCGGCCAGACCGTCGTTTTTCACACGGCGCTGACGGTCATCTCCCCGGATTCAGTGCAAACAGCTGAAATCCCGACGTCCTGCGAATTTCGAACACTCAGCGCCGCAGCGATCGAACGCTACGTCGCCATCGACAACCCGCTCGATACTGCAGGCAGCGCGAAAGCCGAATCGCTTGGAATCGCGCTCATGCGCAGCATGCAGAGCGACGATCCGACGGCGATCATCGGCCTGCCGCTCATCACGCTCACGCGCATGCTGGCCGAAATCGGGCTCGACCCGCTCGACGCCGCGAGGCTGCCATCTTGAGCCAGGGCACCGGCACGCTTCACCTTCTTCCGGTCGGGCTGGGGGATGCGCCCATCGATCGCTGGCTACCCCGCGAAGCCCAGGCGATTGCCGGCGGACTCGGGCTCTATATCGCAGAAAACGCCAAGACCGCCCGGGCATTCCTCAAGCTGACACCGCTTGCGCGCCCCTTACAGGAAATCGTCATCCACGAACTTGGCCCGCGCGTCGATGAAGCGACGCTGGCGGGTTGGCTCGCGCCGCTGCGCGAGGGGCAGGACATCGGGCTGGTGTCGGAGGCCGGGTGCCCGGCTGTCGCCGATCCCGGCGCGCGCGCGGTCGCGATCGCCCACGCCTGGGGGGTGCCCGTGCGCCCCTGGGTCGGCCCCTCGTCGATCCTGCTCGGGCTGATGGCCAGCGGCCTGGACGGGCAACGCTTCGCCTTTCACGGCTATGCGCCCGTGGACCCCGCCGAGCGTGCGCGGCAGCTCAAGGCATGGGAGCAGGTTTCGTCGCGTCAGCGCCAGACACAACTGTTCATCGAAACCCCCTACCGCAACACCGCCATGCTGGCGAGCCTGCTTGAGCACCTGAAGGCCAATACGCGCCTTTGTGTCGCCCGGTCGCTCACGACAACGGATGAATGGATCCGCACGATGACAGTGGCCCAATGGAAATCCCAGCCAAGGCCCGCGCTGGATAAACATCCGACACTGTTCCTGTTCCTTGCGTCATGACGTCACGCCAACGACGCCGGATACTCTGCGCCCTGGCAGCGACCGCGCTGGTGCTTGGCGGCTGCTCCGCCCCCCGGGTGCCGGGCAGCTACCGTATTGACGACACCATGTCGGCCAAGGGCAAGGCAAGTCGTGTCGAGATCATTGTGCTGCACTACACGGCATCGTCCAAGATCGGTGCGCTGGCAACCCTGACCAACCGTGACGTCAGTGCACACTATGTGGTCTCCGACGACAGCCCGCCGGTTGTCTACCGGCTGGTGGGCGAGGATTTGGCTGCCTGGCATGCCGGCGAAAGCAACTGGTACGGTCGTTCGTACATCAACCCCCGCTCGATCGGCATCGAAATCGTGCATCCTGGCTGGAATGCCTCGAATGCGCCCGGGCCGGATTTTCCGCCAGATCAAATCGACGTCGTGATCGCACTCACGCGCGACGTCGCGCGCCGGCACGGCGTATCGCCCGAGAACATCGTCGGCCACAGCGATGTCGCCCTCGGGCGCAAGCAGGATCCCGGGCCCGCGTTCCCCTGGCGGCAGTTGGCTCAGGCCGGCGTCGGGCGGTGGTTTGACGAGCGCGCCGCGCCCGCTTATGAAACGCGATTCGAGCAGGAGGGCGTTCCCAAGCCAAAATGGTTCCAGGATCAGCTCAGGCGGGTAGGCTATGCCGTCCCCGATACCGGTCAGCTTGACGCGGGCACGCGACAGGCGCTGACCGCCTTCCAGTTGCACTATCGCCCCAGCCTGGTGACAGGGCTGCCCGACGCGCAGACCGCGGCCAGGCTGCTGGCAACGCCTACGACCGGATCGGCGATCCCCTGAGTACACGGTGCGCACTCGTGCGATAGCAGCCTTAGCCACCAGAACGCGCGTGCGCCTTCGAGGCCTGCCCTCGTGCAGCGACGACAGCCGCCGGCCTGGCTGACCGCAGCCACCGCTGCACGCGCCACCCGAGCAGTGCCGCGAGCACGGCCCCATAGATGATTACCGTCGAAAAATCGTTCTTGCCGGCCTTGTGCCAAAAATAATGCAAGATGGCCAGGATTCCGATGAAGTAGACAGCGCGATGCAAGGTCTGCCAGCGTTTGCCGAGCCGACGGATCGAACCCTGCGTGGAAGTCAGCGCCAATAGCAACAGCAGGATGAACGCCGCCATGCCCACGGTAATGAACGGCCGCTTCAGGACATCGGCAACCATGCCCGTCGGCTCAAACCCCCGATCCCACCAGGCCCAGGCCAGGGCGTGCAGTGTTGCGTAGAAAAAAGTGAACAAGCCGCACATCCGGCGCAATCGAACCAGTGCGGGCTGGCCCAGCAACTGGCGCACGGGCGTGATCGACAATGTCACGAGCAGGCAAACCAGGGTCCAGGTGCCCGACGACCGGGAAAGGAACTCCGCGGGATTCGCCGTCAGTGCGTCGTGGTAGCCAAGCCAGAACCAGCGCGCCAAAGGCATTAAACCGAGCACGAAGACGAACGGTTTGGCGCGGGAGACGGAGCGGGCCGGCCAGTTCACGGGGGCGCGGCTCAGTAGGACTTGCGCAGGTCCATGCCCTGGTAGAGCGAGGCGACCTCATTGGCATAGCCGTTGAACATCAGGGTCTTGCGGCGGGGCGCAAATATCCCCCCCTCCCCGATGCGCCGTTCGCTGCCCTGACTCCAGCGCGGATGATCCACTTCGGGATTCACGTTGCCGTAAAAACCGTACTCGCTGGGCGCGATCCGCTCCCAGCTCGTCACCGGCTGCTTTTCAACAAGACGAATGCGCACGATCGATTTTGCCGACTTCAACCCATACTTCCAGGGGATCACCACGCGCACCGGCGCGCCATTCTGGTTCGGCAGGGTCTTGCCATAAAGACCAAGCGTCAGCAGGGTCAGGGGATGCATGGCTTCGTCGATACGAAGCCCTTCGGTATACGGCCAGTCGATCACGCGGGAGTGCAGGCCCGGCATCGCGTCGGGTTGCATCGCAGTCTGGAACTCAACGAACTTCGCCTTCGACGTCGGTTGCACCTGGGCCAGCAGCGCGGAAAGCGGATACCCCACCCAGGGAATCACCATCGACCAGGCCTCCACGCAGCGCATCCGGTAGATGCGCTCCTCAAGCGGCGCGAGTTTGAGCAAATCATCGATCCCGAATTTGCGGGGCGCATTCACCTCGCCAACGACTTCGATCGACCAGGGTTCGGTCTTCAGCGCCTTCGCGTAGAGAAGCGGATCACCCTTGTCGGTGCCGAACTCGTAAAAATTGTTGTAGGAGGTGACGTCCTTTTCCGGGGTCGGTGTATCCATGACAATGTAGGAAGGGTTGCGCTTTGCACCCAGATTGGCCAGGCCAGCGCCTTCGGCGATCCCTGCCCAGGGCGCAGCGAGGCCCGTCAGCGCAGCGGCGCCCGCTGTCTTGATCCATTGCCTGCGCCCCTGCCAGACCGCTTCAGGCGTGATCTCGGACGGCTTGACCTTCGGAAATCGATAGACGGGCATTCTGCGCTCCAGGTCGGCATTGCATTTGAGCCCGATCATACGACGCGATTGCGCCGCGATCTGCGCTTGCCCCTATTGGGCGAGGGCCTAATCGGAGGCGCCCGTGCGATTCGCGAGCCAGCGATGCAGGCCGGGAACATCGTGGACGATGCCATGGTGGGCGCATGCCAGCAACTCGTCCTCAGGGTGCGCCCCGTAGGTCACCCCGAGCCCGTGCACGCCGGCATTTGCCGCCATGTTGAGGTCGTGCGAGGTATCGCCGACCATCACCACCTGCGTCGGGTCGACCACCAATTCGTCCATCAGTTCGTGCAACATCGCCGGATGCGGTTTGCCAAAGGTTTCGTCGGCACAGCGTGTGGCGGCAAACCGATGGTGCAGGGCCGTGGCATCCAGGGCACGGTTCAGGCCAACCCGGCTCTTTCCAGTGGCAACAGCGAGGGTCACGCCGCGAGCCTGAAGGTCGTCAAGCATCTCGGTCACGCCGCCAAAAAGCTGCAGTTTCGTGTCGCCGAGCAAATAATGGTACCGATAGCGTTCGAGGAAAATTTTTTCCATCGACTTTTTCAGATCGGGCACGGCTGCCTTCAACGCCTGATCAAGCGAAAGCCCGATGACCCAGGCAGCCTGCGCGTCAGTGGGAACGTCCAACTCAAGATCTCGGCAGGCGCCCTGGATGGCCGTCACGATGCTGCGGGTTGAATCCATCAGCGTGCCGTCCCAGTCGAAGATGACCACGGAATAGGAGGGCTGCGCAATCATGCGGCCTCCAGCTTGCGCAACAGAGCAATACATTCCTTCGGCAGCGGCGCCTCGAGAACCATCGGCTCCCCCGTCAGCGGATGTGGCATCTCGAGCCGGTGTGCATGCAAAAACATTCTTGAGAATCCCATTTTGGAAAACAGGGCCCGGGTCTGGTCGCGGCCATACTTGTCGTCACCGATGATTGGAAACCCGTTGGCGGCCAGGTGCACTCGGATCTGGTGCGTTCGACCAGTGCGCAATTCGGCGTCCAGCAGCGAATACTGACCGAATCGCTTCTTCAGAGTCAGGATCGTATGCGATGGCAGTCCGGCGGGATCTACTTTGACCCGGCGCTCGCCGGTCTGCGTGGTCCATTTGGTGAGTGCCAGGCGCACGTGCTGGCGGTCATTCTGCCAATCGCCCTCGACAAGGGCAAAGTAATGTTTACCCCCACTGCCTGACCGGAACATCTCATGCAAGGCAAGCAGGACGTTACGCTTCTTGGCGATCAACAGCAGGCCCGACGTATCGCGGTCAAGACGATGGGCAAGTTCGAGAAACCGCGCTTGCGGACGCGCGGCGCGCAAACGCTCGATCACGCCGAACGCGATGCCGCTGCCGCCGTGCACGGCGACGCCCTCGGGCTTGTCGATCACGAGCAATCCGTCATCCTCATAGACGATCGGAAACTCCCCGGCCGGTATCGGCGGCTTTGCGCTGGGGGCGGGAAGCCGCATGGGCGGCACCCGGACCACGTCGCCTATCACAAGGCGCGTTTCCGGCTGCGCACGCCCCTTATTGACCCGGACCTGCCCCGCGCGCACGGCTTTATAGAGGTGGCTCTTGGGCACGCCCTTGCACAAGCGCAGGAGAAAATTATCCAGCCGCTGGCCGTCGTGCTCCTCCCCGACCTCCACCAAACGGACGACAGGAACTGGGGGGCTTTCAGGGGCGCTGGAATTGGCGGTCAACGAGGTTTCTTTGCGCATGGCAAAAAGGGGCTTATAATCCAGACAGCCTAAAAGGGGTTGAAAAGTCCCCCAACGTTGAGATGCGAATTACTTTTTCGCGTTTCCGTCTGGTTTGCGGACTGAATTGTACCGCTTGCTTTTCAACTCCCCGGGCAGCTGGTCGCCGTTCGGGCCGGGTCTCATGGTGCGTCGTTGCGATGCATGGCTTGCCGCCCGCACCAGATGTTTAACCCGCCCCCCGGCGCAGCACTGGAACAAGTGCAAGAAACCGTCTCATCCCTGCACCAGGCTTGAATATGGATTCCGCCTGATGTCTTCAGCACCTTCTCGTCAACCACACACGTGACTCTGACCTTATTGCTGAACGAACCGCGCGCCGACAGGCGTGCAGTGCTGGTCTGACCGACCGTTTTTGCGCGCGCCCTTAACCAGGGTGCCGCGTGCGTCTTGCATGTTTCCGTGTTGCAAAGCCTGTCTGCCCTGTGGCCGCGCGTCGGGTTCCGGCGTGCCGTTCAACAGGAGAAACTCCGCATGAAACGCATGTTGTTCAACGCGACGCACCAGGAAGAACTGCGCGTGGCCATCGTCGAAGGGCAAAAGCTCATCGACCTCGACATCGAAACCGCCGGACGCGAACAGCGCAAAGGCAACATCTACAAAGGCGTCATCACCCGGATCGAGCCCGGGCTTGAGGCGTGCTTCGTCAACTACGGCGAAGAGCGCCACGGCTTCCTGCCATTCAAGGAAATCGCCCGCTCCTACTTCAAGGAAGGCGTGGACGTTCGCACGGCACGCATCCAGGATGCGCTGCGCGAAGGACAGGAACTCATTGTCCAGGTCGAAAAGGAAGAGCGCGGCAACAAAGGCGCCGCACTGACGACCTTCGTCTCGCTGGCCGGCCGCTACCTGGTCCTGATGCCCAACAATCCGCGCGGCGGCGGCGTGTCGCGTCGCGTGGAAGGCGAAGATCGCCAGGAGCTCCGCGAAACGATGGATCAGTTGTCCATCCCGCAGGGCATGAGCATTATCGCCCGCACGGCTGGCATCGGTCGCAACGTCGAGGAATTGCAGTGGGACTTGTCCTACCTGATGCAACTCTGGACAGCGATTGACGGAGCCGCCAAGGATAACCCGGCACCCATCCTGATTTATCTGGAGTCGAGCCTCGTCATCCGGGCGATCCGGGATTACTTCTCGCCCGAAATCGGCGAAATCCTCATCGACACGGACGACATCGCCGACCAGGCCATGGCATTCATGAGCGTCGTGATGCCGGACAACGTCCAGCGCGTCAAGCGCTACCGCGACGACGTCCCGCTCTTTTCGCGTTTCCAGATCGAGCACCAGATCGAGACGGCCTACTCACGCACGGTCGATCTGCCCTCGGGCGGATCCGTGGTCATCGACCACACCGAGGCTCTGGTAGCCGTCGACGTCAACTCCGCACGTGCAACGCGCGGTGCCGACATCGAGGAAACCGCCACGCGCACGAACCTCGAAGCCGCAGACGAAGTGGCCCGCCAGCTGCGCCTGCGCGATCTCGGCGGCCTGATCGTGATCGATTTCATCGACATGGAAGACAGCAAGAACCAGCGCGCGGTCGAAAATCGCCTGCGCGATGCGCTGCACTTCGATCGGGCCCGCGTCCAGATGGGCAAGATCTCGCGTTTCGGCCTCATGGAGCTCTCGCGCCAACGCCTTCGCCCCGCACTGAACGAAGGCTCGCACATCACTTGCCCCCGTTGCAACGGCACCGGCGTGATCCGCGATGCGGAATCGAGCGCGCTGCAGGTATTGCGCCTGCTGCAGGAAGAGGCCATGAAGGAAAATACGGCCGCCGTGCATGCGCAGGTTCCGGTCGACGTGGCCACCTTCCTTCTCAATGAGAAGCGCAGCGACATCACCAAGATCGAGTCGCGGCTGAAGGTCAACCTGATCCTCATCCCGAACCGCCACCTTGAAACGCCGCACCATCAAATCGAGCGCCTGCGTCACGACGACCCGCGCCTTGAGGACGTCAAGACCAGCTTCGATCTGGTCGACGCACCCTCGACAGACATGAGCTGGTCGCCGAAGGAGCAGGAAGTCAAGGCTAAGCCCGAAGCGCTGGTCAAGGGCATCACGCCCTCGCAGCCCGCACCGGTGTCGGCCCCTTCGCCCAAGGCGATCGAGAAAGCGGCCGGCAAGCCCGTCGCGGCCTCTGCAACAACCGAAGCAGCTCCGGGGCTCTTTAAACGGCTGGTGAGCTGGCTCAGCGGCGGCTCCACCCCTGAG
Organism: uncultured beta proteobacterium; assembly: GCA_903894155.1. Taxonomy (GTDB): domain Bacteria; phylum Pseudomonadota; class Gammaproteobacteria; order Burkholderiales; family Burkholderiaceae_B; genus Zwartia. The sequence continues at coordinate 10,775 of CAITPF010000163.1, forward strand.
GTCAAGCCAGAGCCCGCGAAGCCGGCCGAAGTCGCAGAACGCCCCGCGCGCCGTGAAGGCCAGGGCGGTAGTCGCGATCGCGGTGACCGCGGTGGCCGCGGTGGCCAGGGTCGCGGCCGTCGTCCCGAAAACCGCGGCGAAGGCCGTGGGCAAGCGGGCGAAGTTGCCGATCAGGACAACCGCCGTCCACCGCGCGTCGCGCGTGAGGACGATCGTGGCGCGCTCGCTCGCAACGATAGCCCCGAACAGTCGGACGAGAACAGCCAGCGCAGCGGCGGTCGCAGTCGCCGCGGACGCGGTCGCAATCGACGCGACGAGTTCGGCGATGCCCGCCCTGAGCAGGCTGACCAGTCCCTGGACGCAGCGACGCAATCTGCAGGTGCCGCGGCAGCTGTCGCTGTCACCGCCGCCGCCGCATCGGCCGCAGCCGCTGAAGCGCCCCGCGCCGGGCGTCAGCATGCCCCGCAGGAGACCCCTCAAGACGCCAATGTTGACGCCGGGCAAGGCCCCGCCATCGCCGCAGGCGACAACGAGGAACAGGGAGGATCCGAGCCACGTCGTCGTCGTCGCCGTAGCCGCCGCGGTTCACGTCGCGGACCGGACGACGGTACCGGTCAGGTCGAAGGTCAGGCTGACGGCCAGACCGATGATCAGTTCGAAGGCCAGGGTGACGAGCAGGGAGAAGAGCAGACCAACGAGTCCTATCAGGTCGAACCCGTGTCATCCAGCGGGGGTTCTTTCCTGCAGGCAGCTCCGACAGCGGTGCTCACGGAGGCAGCGGCCAACGCCGACGCTCATGACGCGGCTCCGGTCGTAGCAGCGGCGCCGGTTCAGGCACAAACCCAGGCCCTGGTCGCGGTTGCGGTGCCGGAAGTCGAATCCGCACCACAGGCACCCGAAGTCGTCCCTCAGGCAGCCCCGGTTGTTGCCCAGCCGGCGGCCGTCGAACCGCCAGCCATCCCGCAAGCAGCACCTGCGCAGGTTGTGGTTGCTGCGGTGGAACCCATCCCAGCGGTATCGGCTCCGGTGGTCTCGGCTCCGGTGGTATCGGCTCCGGTGGTATCCGCTCCAGTGGTATCGGCACCGGCGGTCTCGGCTCCATCGGTTTACACGCCTGCTGTGGCTTCGCTCGCTCCCTCGGCACCCATCGTCGTTCCAGCGCCGGCTCACAACACGGCCTCGCTGCATGCGATCGTTCAGTCTGCCGGACTGAGCTGGGTAGAGACCGATCCCGAGCGCGTTGCCAACGCAATGGCAAGCCAGCAGATCGTTCCGATCAAGGTGGGTCGTGAGCGCAAACCGCCGGTCGTTGTTTCGGATGCTCCGCTGGTACAGGTCGAAACACAGACCTGATCACCCGCACACGGCAGTTGACGCGATCACCGTCGATCGCGCCCACTGCCCGGCGCAAAAAAAAGCGGGCTCCAGTTCAATCTGGAGCCCGTTTTCCTTGTGGGGTGCTGCCCAGCCCGAACCTTCCGAATGACACGGGAGTGCGTCCGGCGATCCCGAATCACACTGACCGGGATCGCGGTTGATTCGACGTCACGCGGAAATGGCGTCGACCGGCATATTGGTCATGATGGCCATGAGCTTAACAAGTTGCTCACGCAACTGCCGACGATCGATGACCATATCGATCGCGCCCTTTTGCTGCAGAAACTCCGAGCGCTGGAATCCCTCGGGAAGTTTTTCGCGAACCGTCTGCTCGATCACGCGCGGGCCGGCAAATCCGATGAGCGCTTTGGGCTCGCCGATCACGACATCGCCCATGAAGGCAAAGCTTGCTGAAACGCCGCCCATGGTCGGATCCGTCAGGATGCTGATGAACGGCATGCGGGCCTCGGCCAGCTTGGTCAGCATCGCGTTGGTCTTGGCCATCTGCATCAGCGAGAACAGGCTTTCCTGCATGCGCGCACCGCCCGACGCCGCGACGCAAATAAACGCAACGCGCTGATCGATGGCAGCCTGAACACCCTGAACGAATCGCTCGCCCACCACGGAGCCCATCGAGCCACCCATGAACTCGAACTCGAAGCATGCCAGCACGCACGGCACGCTACGGATTGCCCCGCTGATCACGACGAGCGCATCGGTCTCGCCTGTCTGGCGCACGGCTTCCTGAAGCCGCTCGGGATACTTGCGCGAATCCTTGAACTTCAAGGGATCCATCGAGCGCGTGTTGCTGCCGATTTCGGTGCGCCCCTCGATATCGAGCAGAGTCTCGATACGGGCTCGCGCGCCGAGCCGCATGTGGTGATCGCACTTGGGACAGACATGCAGGTTCGCCGCAAGATCCTCGCTATAAAGAACCGACTCGCACGCCGGGCACTTGACCCACAACCCCTCGGGAACCCGCTTTGCGGCGGATTCGGTGTTCTGGGATTTATTGATCCGCGGAGGGAGTAGCTTGCCGAGCCAGCTCATGTTGCTTTCCCCGAAAGGGAAGCTCGGGTTGTGGCGTCAGAGCCCTCGCGGGCGATGTCCAGCGCTTTGCGAATACTACGAAGCCAGCGTGCGCCTGCGTCGATCGCCGCTGCTGACTGCTGCGCCCTGGGCAATCTGTCCGCAGCCTGGGTCATCGTCGCAATCAGCTTGCTGCCAATGACCACCGCATCCGCCACCAGGCTGACGCGCCGGGCGCTGTCCGCATCGGCGATCCCGAAACCGACGCCCACCGGAAGCGATACATGCTTGCGGATCGCCTCCAGCCGACGTGCGACTTCATCCGTATCGAGGTTGCCAGCTCCCGTGACGCCGTTGAGCGACACGTAGTAGACATAGCCGCGGGCGATATGGCCGACCGCCTTGATGCGCTGCTCGGTCGAAGTGGGCGCCAGCAGGAAAATCGGCGCGATTCGGTGACTTTGAAGCAGTTGGGAAAAATCGCCAAGCTCCTCGGGCGGGTAATCCACAATCAGCAGACCGTCGATTCCGGCAAGCCCGGCCTGCTCGGCGAAGAGCTGCTGGCCCATGTTTTCGACCGGATTCGCGTAGCCCATGAGCACGACCGGCGTCTCGGCATCCTGCTGCCGGAACTGGGCCACCATGCCAAGCACGGTTCGCAATCCGACGCCTTGCGCAATCGCGTGTTCGGCTGCTCGCTGGATCACCGGCCCATCGGCCATCGGATCGGAGAACGGGATGCCCAGCTCGATGATGTCCGCACCGGCCTCGACCAGGGCGTGCATCAGGGGAACGGTTGTCTCGGGCAGCGGATTGCCGGCCGCGATGTACGGAATGAGCGCAGCGCGATTCTGGCTTGCTGCGCGCGCAAAGGCCGCAGCGATGCGGTCCTGATGAGTTGACATGTGCAAATGGCCTTTAAAGCACGATTCCTGCCCGATCGGCGACCGTGTTGATGTCCTTGTCGCCGCGACCGGAAAGATTGATGAGAATGATCTTGTCCCGCGCAAGGGTCGGCGCGAGCTTGCCCGCATAGGCCAGGGCGTGTGACGATTCGAGCGCGGGGATGATCCCCTCGATGCGGCAGCAGTGATGGAAGGCATGAAGCGCTTCGTCATCGGTCACCGTCACGTAGCTTGCACGGCCGCTGTCCTTGAGCCAGGCGTGCTCCGGGCCGACGCCGGGGTAATCGAGACCGGCAGAGACGGAATGGGTTTCGCTGACCTGCCCGTCGGCATTCTGCAGCACATACGTGCGGTTGCCGTGCAACACGCCCACGCGTCCTGCGGTGAGCGACGCGGCGTGATGCCCGGTGGATACGCCCTCGCCTGCCGCTTCAATGCCCACCAGGCGGGTATCCGTCAGGGGAATGTAGGGGTGGAAAATGCCCATGGCGTTTGAGCCGCCGCCCACGCACGCGAGCACGTAATCGGGCTGGCGACCGGCGAACTCCGGCATTTGTGCCACGGCCTCGGTGCCAATGACCGACTGGAAATTGCGCACCATCATCGGATAGGGATGAGGGCCTGCCACGGTGCCGATGATGTAGTACGTGCTGTCGACGTTCGTCACCCAGTCGCGCATCGCTTCGTTCAGGGCATCCTTGAGCGTCTTGGTGCCGGATTCGACCGGCACGACCGTGGCCCCCAGCAGCTTCATCCGGAAGACGTTGGGCGACTGCCGCTTGATATCCTCGCTGCCCATGTAGACAACGCACTCCATGCCGTAGCGGGCGCAGACAGTGGCGGTTGCGACCCCGTGCTGGCCGGCGCCGGTTTCGGCAATGATGCGCTTCTTGCCCATGCGCCGCGCGAGCAGTGCCTGGCCAAGGCTGTTGTTGATCTTGTGCGCGCCGGTGTGGTTGAGATCTTCGCGCTTGAACCAGATCTGCGCGCCGCCAAGCTCGTCGGACCAGCGCCTGGCATGGTAGACAGGGGTCGGGCGCCCGACGAAGTGCTTGAGCTCGTAATGAAACTCGGCGAGGAATTCGGGATCGTTGCGATACCTGTCGTAGGACAGGCGCAATTCATCGATCGCCTGCATCAGGGTTTCAGCGACGAAGACACCGCCAAATTGGCCGAAATGCCCCGTGGCGTCGGGAAAGTCGTAGGGTTTCAAGGCAGGGCTCCAGAAAGATCGGATTTTACCAGTCTGCAGGCGCTTAGCGACGCACGGCGGAGATCACGCCTGCGACATCCGACAAGGCGGAAATGGCGCGCGAAAGCTCCGCACCGTCGTGAATTTCCACGGTGAAGCCCATATGGGCCAGCGATGCCTTGCTTTGCGTGTTGACGCCGATCACATTGAGCCGCAGCCTCGAGAAGACTTCAGAAAGATCGCGCAGCAGGCCGGGCCGATCCTGCGCGTGGATGATCAGGTCGACGGGATAGACCGTCGCGCCGGTCGTGACGCCCCAGGCCACGTCGATCACCCGCTCTGGCTGACGGGCCACCAGCGCCGCATAGCTTGGGCAATCCGCCCGGTGGATCGACACGCCGCGGCCCCGGGTGACAAACCCCCGGATATCGTCCGGCGGCGCGGGGCGGCAGCACCGGGCAAGCTGCGTCATGAGCGACCCGACTCCGACCACCAGCACGCCGCTCTTGCCCGACTGGGTCACGCTATCGGGTCGGGGCGCATGCGAAACGAACTCTTCCGGCCGGAGTTCCTGCTCAGGCTGCTGGGGCTGGAACACCGCGTCGATCTGACGCAGGCTGAACTCTTCCTTCGCGGCCGCCACATACAAGTCGTCGGCGCGGGCGAATCCCAGTTGCTGTGCCAGGTGCTCGAGGTTCACGGCGGTCTTGCCAAGCCGCTGGAGTTCCTTTTCCACGAGCGCCTGGCCCTGCGTCATACGCTGCTGCAGCTCGATCGCGTTGAACCACGCGCGCACTTTCGCACGCGCTCGCGCGCTGGCAAGAAATCCCAGCTGCGGATTGAGCCAATCCCGGGATGGGCCGCCAGACTTGGCTGCGATCACTTCGACCGTCTGACCTGTCTGAAGCGGCGTTTGCAGCGGCACCATCTGCCCATCAATACGCGCACCGCGACAACGGTGGCCCAGGTCGGAATGCAGGTAGTACGCAAAGTCGACCGCAGTGGAACCGGCGGGCAGCTCGATCACCCGCGCCTGGGGCGAAAGGACGTAGATTCGATCTTCCTCAGCGCCCGTGCCCTTGGCTTTCGCGGATCGCACGTCTTGCTTCGCGCTGGCGCCCCCCCCGGAGGCGACATCGTCTTCAATCGGCGCGGCACGGGTGGCTTCGTTGTTCCAGGCAAGCAACTGGCGCATCCAGGAAAGTTGCCGGTCGTACTGCCCCGAGGCGGAAACCTGCCCGCCACGCGTGCCAGCCTCCTTGTAGCGCCAGTGCGCGGCCATCCCGTGCTCCGCGAATTCGTGCATCGCGCGGGTACGGATCTGCACCTCGAAGGGCCGTGCGGACGAGTCGGCCACGACCGTATGCAACGAGCGGTACCCGTTGGGTTTGGGCCTCGAGATGTAATCGTCGAACTCCTCAGGGATCGGGACCCACAACTCATGCACCAGCCCGAGCGCGGTAAAGCAGGCGCGTTCGTCCTCGACGATGACACGCAGCGCCCGCAAGTCGAAAAGCTGACTGAAATCCACGTGCTTGTTGCGCATCTTGTTCCAGATGCTGTAGATGTGCTTTGGCCGGCCCGAAACCTCGGCCGTGATCCCCATCTTCGCAAGCGACGAGGTCAGTGTATCGATCGTTTGCGTAATGAACGTTTCGCGCTCAACGCGCTTTTCCTCCAGCAGCGAGGCGATTTCCTTGTAGCGGGCGGGATCCGTGAACCGAAAGGCCAGGTCCTCCATTTCCCACTTGACCTGCCAGATCCCCAACCGGTTGGCGAGCGGTGCATACAGATCGAGCGTCTCGCGCGCGAACGCCGGATCGCAGGGAACCTTGGACGCCGCATGCCAGCGCAATGTCTGTAACCGCGACGCCAGCCGGATGAGAACGATGCGCAGATCGGCCGCCATGGCCAGCAGCATTTTGCGCAGCATCTCTTTCTGGGCTGCCGAATCCGCCGCAGCCTGGCTTGCGCCGCCGGCGATCGTGCCAAGGCGCAGCAGCGCACGGGTGCCCTGGACCAGGCGACCGACTTCCGGGCCGAAGGCGGCGCTCACCGCATCAGCCTGCCCCGGGGAATCGCCCGCCGGTGCCGCGATCAGCAACGCCGCAGCGCGCGTGGGCGCATCGGTCTGCATCGCCGCGAGCACCCGGGCCGTTCCGGCTGCGTGACCCAGTACCGGCTCGCCGGACGCCGTGACGCGATCGCGAACCTGAGGCTCGAGCCAGTCAAGGGCGCGGCGCAGCAACGCCGAATCCTCGCCGACCATCCCGGCAGCGAGAGCATTGAATTCGTCGTCGGTCAGAGAAACTGACGCGGGGGAAGTGTTCGATCCGTTCACCATGACACCGCACACAATACACTACACAACATCGGCAAACTACATCAGGAAATAACCGGAAGGAATATGCTTCGCTGGCTCACGGGACGCGGCGCCGCCGCACGCAAAATTGCTTCCACGCGCGAGCAGATCGACCCGCGCATGTGGGACGAGCTCGTCTCCCATTATGTGTTCCTGCGAGCGCTCGACCCGGCCCAGCGCGAAGCCCTGCTGGCCCGTACCGCCTGGATCCTGGCCAGCAAAACCGTCAGCGCCGCCGCTGGCCTGCACATGACCGACCGCATCGCGCTCACCATCGCAGCCCAGGCCGCCCTGCCCATCCTCAATCTGGATCCCGCACGCTATGAAGGGTGGAGCGAAATCATCGTGTACCCGGCAGGTTTCCAGATCCCGCGCAAGCGGGAGGACGAGGATGGGGTGGTTCACGAGTACCTTGAGGATGCCGCCGGCGAAGCCTGGGATGGCGGGCCGGTCGTGCTTTCCTGGGAAGATGCCGCCGACGACGCGGACGACTTCAACGTCGTGATTCACGAATTCGCGCACAAACTGGATCTGGGCAATGGCGAAGCCAACGGGGTGCCGCCCCTGACGCACTGCAAACCCGCCACGCGCAAGCACTGGGTTCGCGTCCTGAACGAAAGCTTCGATGCGTTCTGCCGCAGCGTCGACGCGGTCGAATCGCAGATCCCCCCCGACATGGATCCGGAGTCCGAAGAATCCTGGACATGGTGGTCAACGCTAGCGATGGATCCCTACGCCGCCACCGACGAAGCCGAATTCTTCGCGGTCAGCTCGGAGGTGTTTTTCGTCAACCCGACGCTCCTGGCCGACGAAATGCCCCACTGGTACGACCTGCTCGCCGACTTCTACCAGCAAGACCCTGCCAAAAGCCTCCGCCACCCCCAACTCCCCCGCTAGCCACCACTGCAACGCCGGCTGTTGCTCAGCCCGCATCCGCACGCCTGGGGCAGACTGCCGTGTTTGCGAATGTAAGCGCCGAGGCTTGCGCCAGGCACGCCGGGGAACAAGGCGA
>CAITPF010000164.1 GCA_903894155.1 uncultured beta proteobacterium
CCGCCGAGGATTGCGCCAGGACCGTCGGGAAACAAGGCGACCGAACAGGTCGCCGCCCGGCGGGACCAGCAACCGCAGGGTAGTCCGCGAAGCGGACCGGCGCAGCCTGAGCCTGGCGGGGGCATGCCGCTCCCGGACCGCAAAGAGCGAGGCCTACGAGACAGCCAGTGGCGTCACAAGTACACCCCATCCCGATCGTTTAACATTAACCCCAGCATCGAAAAAAACATCACCCAACACACAGGCTGACAGAGGCAGAAAACACCATGACCAAACAGGCATTCATTTGCGACGCAATCCGCACCCCGATCGGCCGATACGGCGGCGGTTTGGCGCCTGTGCGCACCGACGACCTCGGAGCGATCCCCATCAAAGCGCTGATGGCCCGTAATCCCAACGTAAAGTGGGATGAACTCGACGACGCGATCTATGGTTGCGCCAACCAGGCCGGCGAAGACAACCGCAACGTGGCCCACATGGCGACGTTGCTGGCAGGCCTTCCGACCTCGGTCGCCGGCGCGACGATCAACCGCTTGTGCGGCTCGGGCATGGATGCCGTGGGCACAGCCGCACGCGCCATCATTGCGGGCGACGCATCGTTCATGCTGGCCGGCGGCGTCGAGAGCATGACGCGCGCGCCGTTCGTGATGGGCAAGGCCGATTCGGCATTTTCCCGCAGCGCCGTGATCTTTGACACGACCATTGGCTGGCGCTTCATCAACAAACTGATGAAGGCGAAGTACGGCGTCGATTCCATGCCGGAAACCGCCGAGAACGTGGCCACGCAGTTCAAGGTTTCGCGCGAGGACCAGGATCGTTTTGCGAACGCCAGCCAGGAAAAAACTGCGGCCGCCCAGAAGGCGGGATATTTTGACGAAGAGATTATCCCGGTCACGATTGCGCAGAAGAAGGGCGATCCCGTTGTCGTCGCGCGCGACGAGCACCCACGCCTTACAAGCCTTGAAGCGCTGACCAAGCTTGCACCGGTCGTGCGCGAGGGCGGCACGGTGACAGCAGGCAACGCTTCAGGCGTGAACGACGGCTCAGTCGCGATGCTGGTGGCCGACGAACAGGCGGCGGCGCGTCACGGACTGACCCCGCGCGCGCGCTTTGTCGCGATGGCGACCGCTGGCGTGGAGCCGCGCATCATGGGCATCGGCCCGGCGCCCGCAACCGAGAGGGTGCTGGCAAAGGCCGGCCTGAAGCTTGAGCAGATGGACGTCATCGAGCTCAACGAGGCTTTCGCCGCACAAGGGCTTGCCGTCATGCGCATGCTGGGGCTTGCGGACAACGACCCGCGTGTCAACCCGAATGGCGGCGCGATTGCGCTTGGTCATCCGCTGGGGGCAAGCGGAGCGCGTCTGATCATGACAGCCGTGCACCAGTTGCATCGCACGGGCGGGCGCTACGCGCTGTGCACGATGTGCATTGGCGTCGGCCAGGGTATTGCGCTGATCGTCGAGCGCGTCTGACGCACGCGGCCATCGCCGCCATGGCTAAGTCATGGCGGCGATGTCGCATCTGATTTTCGGCTGGCTTGGCGCGACCAGGGCAAGGGCGGGTGGCGTCAGCACTGGTGCGACACGGTCGTCGCGGTTGTCAGCGCAAGCCGGTGATTTTCTTTCCGGCCTGCAGCCCACGCTTGGCGAACCAGCCTTGCTCCATCTCCAGAACGTAGCGCACAGGGGCGCTTGAGCAGTGCGACGTATCCGTCATCGGCTGCATGTCGTCGATGTTCGAGATGATCCCGTCTTCCTGGATGAAGGCAATCGATAGTGGCAGCACGGTGTTGCGCATCCAGAAGCACTGGACGTTGGCTTGCTCGAAGACAAACAGCATGCCGTGGTTGGGGGGGAGTTCCTTGCGGTACATCAGGCCGCGCGAGCGTGCGGAGTCGGTCGCGGCGACTTCCGCCGTGATGACATGCATGCCTGCGCCGAGCTGGACCGTCTGAGGCGCGGACGCACTCTGTGCACGCACGGGGATCATGCACGGGCCGCACAGCGACGCAATGAGAGACAGCAAGACTACCAGCCCGCGCGGGGCGGGGTACTTCAACGCTCTGGACATCTAAACACCACGGGAGGGGTTATTCACCCCTGTATGTTACGCGGCGGTTATATTGGTAGCCTGCTTTCCCTTCGGACCCTGAATGATTTCAAACGCAACTTTCTGGCCTTCCTTGAGCGTTTTGAATCCATTCATCTGGATCGAGGAAAAATGAGCAAACAAGTCCTCGCCGCCATCGTCCGGCGTTACAAAGCCAAATCCCTTTGCATCGTTGAACCATTTGACGACACCGGTAACCTTGGCCTTTTCGCCAGCGCCCGGGTTTGTGGTCGAATCTGACATTCCGACTGCCTCTTTTCGCGTTGAAAAAAACGCTCGGAAGTGGGAGGATTCGCGACAGGCTATCTTCTCAATTCCGGCTGAACCTGTGGGAAAACCCACAAATCTGACGAGATATTGGGCAGATTTATCTGATACGTCAAGCATTTACAGCAGATCTGATATTAGTGTTAGCCCGATATTTACGATTATTTTTACGCAGCGCATCAACCAACCAAGCATTTCTTTAATCCGCCATGGCAACTCGAGTAACCCTGCCGCCCGACCTCGTGGTCGAGAAAAAATCGGCCAAAACGGCACCGCCGCCGATGTATCAGGTCGTTCTGCTCAACGACGACTACACCCCGATGGAGTTCGTCGTGGACGTGCTCCAGCGTTTTTTTGGCAAGAACCAGGACGAGGCCACACGCATCATGTTGCAAGTTCACCACGAAGGGAAAGGCGTTTGCGGTATCTACCCGCATGACATTGCTGCAAGCCGCATTGCGCAGGTTTCGCGGTACGCGCGATCGCGTCAACACCCGCTTCAATGCACGATGGAACCTGTTGGCTGATGGGCGATCTGACGAATATGTGGCACGATGGGCATAGAATGGACTCGATGACATTAGCAATTGATTTTGAAGTGGCAGTTTTCGGCGCGAGCCGTCACCGGATGAAGTCGGAGGCAATGTGATTTCCCAAGAGCTTGAAGTCAGCCTGCACATGGCATTTGTCGAGGCGCGTTCGGCTCGCCATGAATTCATCACGGTCGAACACCTGCTGCTTTCGCTGCTGGATAACGCCTCCGCAGTCGATGTGCTCAAGGCCTGCGCCGCCAACATGGACGAACTTCGCCAGAGCCTGCGCAAGTTCATCACCGAAAACACACCGGTGATCCCCGCCGGCGCCGAGGTCGACACGCAACCGACGCTCGGATTCCAGCGCGTCATCCAGCGCGCCATCATGCACGTCTCGGCAGGCGCGGGCGCTTCAAAAAAGCCTGTCACCGGCGCCAACGTGCTGGTGGCGATCTTTGGCGAAAAAGATTCGCACGCGGTCTATTACCTCCAGCAGCAGGGCATCGCCCGCCTGGACGTCGTCAACTTTCTTTCCCACGGCATCAGCAAGCAAACGCCCGCTGAGCCGCCTGCCGCCTCGAAAGAGCAGCAGTCGGGCGGTGAGGAGCAGGCCGATGCCAAGCAGTCGCCGCTCGATCTTTACGCACAGGATCTCAACGCTTCGGCGATCGCCGGTCGCATCGATCCTCTGATTGGCCGCGATCACGAGATCGAACGGGTTATCCAGACCCTGTGCCGCCGCCGCAAGAACAACCCATTGCTGGTTGGCGAGGCCGGTGTCGGCAAGACTGCAATCGCCGAGGGGCTTGCCTACCGCATCACCAAGGGCGAGGTTCCCGAAGTCCTGCAGGACGCTCAGGTCTACTCGCTCGACATGGGCGCCTTGCTGGCCGGCACCAAATACCGTGGCGATTTCGAGCAACGACTTAAAGGGGTGCTCAAGCAGTTGCGCAACAACCCCCAGGCGATCCTGTTCATCGACGAAATCCACACCCTGATCGGTGCGGGCTCGGCCTCGGGCGGCACGCTCGATGCCTCAAACCTTCTCAAGCCGGCGCTGTCCTCGGGGCATTTGCGTTGCATTGGCGCAACGACTTACACAGAGTTTCGCGGCGTTTTCGAGAAGGACGCTGCGTTGTCACGCCGTTTTCAGAAAATCGACGTGCCCGAGCCGACTGTCGAACAGACCATCCAGATTCTGCGCGGTCTGAAGGGCCGCTTCGAGGCGCACCATGGCGTGAAGTACTCGTCGGCTGCACTGACTGCGGCGGCGGAGCTTTCCGCGCGTCACATCAATGACCGCCACCTGCCCGACAAGGCGATCGACGTGATCGATGAGGCGGGGGCCGCGCAACGGCTACTGCCGCGCTCGCGCCAGAAGCGCGTCATCGGCAAGACAGAGATCGAGGTGATCGTCTCCAAGATTGCCCGCATTCCACCGCAAACCGTGTCGACCGACGATCGCAGCAAGCTTGCAACGCTCGATCGGGATCTCAAGACCGTGGTGTTTGGTCAGGAGGCCGCCATCGATGCACTCGCTTCGGCGATCAAGATGGCGCGTTCGGGGTTGGGCCGTCCGGAAAAACCAATCGGGGCGTTCCTGTTTTCGGGGCCGACCGGCGTGGGCAAGACCGAGGTGGCCAGGCAACTCGCCTACGTGCTCGGTATCGAGTTGCTGCGTTTTGATATGTCGGAATACATGGAGCGCCATACGGTATCGCGCCTCATCGGTGCCCCGCCCGGATACGTGGGCTTCGACCAGGGTGGCCTGCTCACCGAGGCGATCAACAAACAACCGCATTGCGTCCTGCTGCTCGACGAGATCGAGAAGGCCCATCCCGACGTATTCAACCTGCTGCTGCAAGTCATGGATCACGGCACGCTGACTGACAATAACGGTCGTCGCGCGGATTTCCGCAACGTCATCCTGATCATGACGACCAACGCCGGCGCGGAAGCGATGAACAAGACCAACATCGGGTTCTCCAACGCTAAAAGCAGCGGCGACGAAATGGCCGACATCAAGCGGATGTTCTCGCCGGAGTTTCGTAACCGGCTCGACGCGATCGTTGGCTTTTCGCCGCTCAGCCGCGAGATCATCCTGCGCGTGGTCGACAAGTTCCTGATGCAGCTTGAGGATCAGTTGCACGACAAGCGCGTGGACGCGACCTTCACCCCCGCGCTGCGCGAGCACCTGGGCCGTGCGGGCTTTGATCCGCTCATGGGCGCGCGGCCCATGCAGCGCCTGATCCAGGACACCATCCGTCGGGCGCTGGCTGATGAGTTGCTCTTTGGCAAACTGGTCGACGGCGGCACGGTGACGGTCGACGTGGATGCAGAGGGCAAGGTCGTTCTCACGTTTGGTGCGCCTGCAAGGAGTCGCCAGGGCAGCAATGCAGGCTCTGATCAGGAAGCCGAGTTGGTTCATTGATGGGGACAGGAACGCACGAGCTTGCCTGCCATCACTGTGGCGCGGTTTTTCGGCGCGTTCCGCTCGAGCCGGGCGAGTCATCGCGCTGCCTGCGATGCGATTCGGTGCTTGAGTCCTACAGCCGTTTTTCCGCCAGGGAGTGGCTGGCGATCGTGATCGCCACTGGTATCGTTTTTATCCTCGCCAACGCTTTTCCTGAAGTGACGCTGTTTGTGCAGGGCAAAGGGCAGGCGGCGTCGCTCATCGATGCCGTTCGGGTCACCTGGGAATCCGGATACCCGGAAGTCGCGGCAATGACGTTCGCGGCCGGGTTTCTGCTGCCCCTGGCGCACATCTGCCTGCTCTTCTGGATTCTGGGCGCACTGGCGTTCGGGCGGTTACCTGTTTTCTTCAAGGAAAGCCTGCACCTGCTCGATGCGCTCCTTCCCTGGTGCATGGTTCCGGTGTTCCTGATGGGCGTGCTCGTGGCGGTCGTCAAAATGGCGGGCCTGGCGTCGCTCGTACCCGGAATCGGGTTGTTCGCCACGGCCGTGCTGGCGGTGTTCATCACGATGCTGACGGGGCTGAGTTCGCACAAGCTTCTTACGATGGCGCATGACATGGGTCTGGACGCACCGGTCGAAAAGACGCCGCGGGCGCCAACACCTGCGTTGTTCGCGCGCACCTGGGCGCTGATCCTCGCCGCTTGCATCATGTATCTGCCCGCGAATTTCCTGCCCATTATGGAAATCGCCTCGATTGGCGGCGCCTCGTCGCATACGATTCTGGGTGGTGTCATCGAGCTATGGGGAATGGGTTCGTGGGATATCGCGCTGGTGGTCTTCATCGCGTCGGTCGCGGTGCCGATTTTCAAGATCGTGGCGCTCAGCACGCTGGTCTTCCTCGCGCAGGTCCGGTCGACGTCGCAACTCAAGCAGCGCACGCAGCTTTACAAAGTCGTGGAATTCATCGGGCAATGGTCGATGCTCGATGTCTTCGTCGTCATCCTGCTTTCGGCGCTGGGCCGTTTCGGCAATCTGTTGACGATCAAGCCGAGCGGAGGCGCCGCCGCTTTTGGGTGCGTTGTCGTCCTGACCATGCTGGCGGCAATGGGATTTGATCCGCGGCTGGCGTGGCGCCGGGCGGGGCATCGGCGCCATCTGTCATCGCAACGCGCTAACATCACGTTAAATTAACCTATTGTTTCAGGTTCCAACCGTCAGGAGCGGATCGCATGTCAGAGAACTCCAGCCCGCAGCCAGGGTTGCCTTCCCCACGCGTGACGCGCAAAGCCCGCCGCAGTATCGGCTGGGTATGGCTCGTGCCCGTCGTGGCGGCACTGGTCGGCCTGTCGATCGTCTGGCATACGTGGTCCAAGCAGGGGCCAACGATCACGATTGCGTTCCAGACCGCATCCGGTCTTGAGGTTGGCAAGACACAGATTCGCTTTCGCGACGTCGTCATTGGCACCGTCAAGGATATCCGGCTGAGCGATAAGCGCGATGCCGTTCTCGTGGATGCCGAGCTCACCAAGGATGCCGAGGCGCTGGCAAGCGACGGCACATCGTTCTGGGTCGTCAAGCCGCGCGTCGGGTATGGCGGCGTGTCGGGCCTGTCGACGCTGTTCTCCGGCGTCTATATCGCTGCGGACACTGACCTGACCGATTTGCGCGCCAAACCATCGAAAAAGCGCTTCCTGGGCCTTGAATCGCCGCCGCCGATCCACAACGACAGGCCAGGGACACGCTATATGCTGCGAGCCCCCGATCTTGGATCGCTTGGGCCTGGCGCGCCTGTTTACTATCGTCGCATCCAGGTGGGGATGGTGACGTCGTACAAGCTGGATTCGCTCGGAAACAATGTCGACCTGGAGGTCTTTGTCGATTCACCCTACGACAAGTATATCGACGAGAGCACGCGCTTCTGGAACGAGAGCGGCATTGACATCAGTGTCGGTGCCGACGGCGTCAAGGTCAACACACAGTCGGTTGCCTCGATCCTGGCGGGCGGCCTCGCGTTCGCGAGCTTTGGGCGCAGCCACGAGCCGGTCAAACCCGGCGAGGTGTTCAAGCTGTATGACTCGCATTTGGCAGCCAAGCTTGAACCGGAGGGCGTTGCCCTGCCCATCGTCATGCGGTTTTACCAACCCGCGCGCGGGCTGAAAATCGGCGCGCCGGTGGATTTCGCGGGTATGGACATTGGTATCGTCAGCAAGGTCGACCTGGATTACGACATCAAGACGCTCAAGTTCTTCACGCGTGTCGAGGCAACGCTTTATCCGGAGCGCCTGGGTCCCATCTATTCCGAAATCGTCGTGAATAACCGCAGCCCGGAGGAGTGGGCGCAGTCGCTGGTACGCATGTCGATGCGCGGATTGCGCGCGGAGCTGCGCACCGCCAACCTGCTGACCGGACAGTTGTTCATCGTGCTTGAGGAGTTGCCCAAAACGCCGAAACTCAGCGCGCCACCCAAAGCGGAATTTCCGTTCGAGATCGCGACGGTCGTGTCGGATGACCTGAACCAGTTGCAGGCGCACCTTGCCAATATCGCGGCGCGACTGGACAAGATTCCCTACGAGGAAATCGGGCAGGAACTCAACGGGATGCTCAAGCAGATCAAGCAGCTGACCGCCAGTCTGGACAAAAATATTGTGCCGAATCTGGCAGCTTCGCTCGCGCAGTTTGAGAAGACATTCAAGAATCTTGACGCGTTGGTGGCACCTGGCAGCCCCTTGCCCGGAGACGCGGAGCAAGTGCTTGACGACATGAAGCGGGCGCTGCAATCGCTGCGCGGATTGACCGACGCGTTGCAGAAGCAACCGGATTCCGTCATTCTTGGGCGCAAGACCCAGTCCTATTCTCGCGAAAATCTCGGAGCAACGAAATAATGAGACCGACCAGATGGCTGTTCCTGGCATGGTTCGCGGCGCTGGCGGGATGCTCGAGTGCACCGCCCGTGAATTACACCCTGAGCCGACCTGTTCCACAGGGCGCGGCAACGCTGCCTGCTGTCAAAAGTGGCCCGTATGCGCTGGGCGAGGTGATCGTGCCCCCTGAGGTCGACCACGCCGAACTTGCCGTGCAGCAGACGGATGGGCGCATATTGCTGCTTGCCAATGATCTCTGGTCGGCACCTTTGGGTGGCCAGCTGCGCACGGCGCTCGCACTTGAACTGACGACCCAGCTTGGGATGCCGCCGGTGCAGAACCTCACGCCCGGCATGCGCGATCCTGAGGTTTCGGTGGTGCAGGTCGACGTCCAGCGTTTCGACCTGGTGCCGGGGCAGCAAGTCACGCTGGAGGCATTGTGGCGTGTGCGATTCGCCGGGTCAAAAAAACTGGTGACGTGTTTCGTTCGATTGCAGGAGCCTGTCGGGGTTGGAGTCAGTGCTTTGGTGCTCGGCCAGCAAAAGAATATCAAGCAGCTGGCCACGCTCATTGCCGAGACGCTTTCCACGCAGGGCAAACCTAAAGGCGCCAACTGCACGGCGCCTCAGTAATCCAACGTTCTCCTGATAAGGAACCTTCCATGCAGATCAAACTCAGGCTGGCCGGCGCTGCGGCATTGTCGGCACTGGCGTTCGGTGCTTTGGCCGACGTCACCATCGGGGTCGACCTGTCCACGACAGGCCCTGCCGCTTCGATCGGCTCTCAGTCGATGAATGCGATCCGGCTCTGGCCTGACACGCTTGGAGGGCAACCGGCCAAGTATGTCATTCTGGACGATGGCACGGACGTCAGCACCGCTGTGAAGAATTTCCGCAAATTGACGTCCGAGAACAAGGTCGACGCGATCATCGGGCCAAACGTCACCCCTGCTGCGCTGGCAGGCCTTGATGTATTGCAGGAAACGGGAACGCCCATGATCGCGCTGGCGGCCTCTGCGTCGATCGTGACGCCGCCTGGCGATCCGAAGCGGCGCTGGGCGTTCAAGTTGCCGCAGAACGATGCCCTGATGGCAAGCGCCCTGGTCGAGGATATGCGTCGTCGTGGCATCAAGACCGTTGGCTTTATCGGGTTTGCCGATTCGTACGGCGAAGGCTGGGCCAAGGAGTTCGCCGCGGCGGCGGCTGACAACCCGAAAATCGTTGCGCAGGAGACTTTCCAGCGTAATGACCAGTCCGTGACCGGGCAAGTTCTCAAACTGATCGTGGCCAAGCCTGATGCCGTGCTGATCGCCGGTTCCGGCACACCGGCTGCGCTGCCGCAGAAGACACTCGTCGGGCGCGGCTATAAAGGCCTGATCTATCAGACGCACGGCATCGGCACGCTGGAATTCCTGCAGGTGGGCGGCAAGGACGTCGAGGGAACGCTTTTCCCCACGGGTCCGGGTGTGGTGGCAAGGGAACTGCCGGCCAACCACGCGGCGCGCAAGGTGGCGCTGGAGTTTGCCGACCGGTATGAGGCCCGTTACGGCCCGAATACGCTCACGCAGTTCGCGGGCGACGCGTGGGGTGCCTGGATGCTCATGGATTCGGCGGTTGCCCGCGCGCTCAAGACGGGCGCGAAGCCGGGTACTCCCGAGTTTCGTGTTGCCTTGCGCGATGCGATCGAAAACACGCGTGACCTGATCGTGCCCAACGGTGTGCTCAACATCGGCCCCAACGATCACCAGGGCTTCGACGAGCGCGCCCGCGTGATGGCGACGATCAAGGACGGCAAGTTCGCCTACGGCCAGCAGTAAAGGCGACGCCCGGGCATCCCGGTCAAGGGTGGAGCAGTAAAGGCGACGCCCGGGCATTCCGGTCAAGGGTGGGCCAGAATTCCGGCGACGACGCCGGAGTGTCAGCCCTTGCCGGTGCTGCCGAACCCGCCCGTGCCGCGCGCGGATTGATCGAACTCGTCGACAATGTCGAACTGCACCTGCGCGACCGGAATCACCACCAGTTGGGCAAGGCGCTCGAAAGGCTCGAGCTTGTATGGCGTTGCCCCGCGGTTCCAGGCCGAAACCATCAGCGGCCCCTGGTAATCCGAATCGATCAACCCGACAAGATTGCCCAGCACGATGCCGTGCTTGTGTCCGAGGCCCGATCGCGGCAGGATGACGGCGGCATACCCCGGGTCGGCCACGTGGATCGCCAGCCCGGTCGGGATCAGGTGCGTGGCGCCAGGTTCAATCACAAGCGCGGCATCAAGGCATGCACGCAGGTCCAGACCCGCTGAGCCTGAGGTTGCGTAAGAGGGCAGATGCTCGCGCATCCGCGCATCGAGGATTTTGAGTTCAACGTTCTTCATGCTTGTCTGGCCCGGATTTTGGTGAATTGGTTGTCTTGCGGATTCGGTTTGCGCGATTGCGGCGATCTTGCGGCTTCTTTCTGCGGGAAATTGCGACCACTGTGGCGAGGCCGATCGCAACGCAAAGCGCCCCAATGCCATACACCATGACGCGCGGCGACTGCATTGCTGCATCCAGACTGCGCGCCGCGAGAAAACCTGGCGCCAGAAGGCCGGGAACCCAGACGATCGCCGAAAGAACGTTGGCGGCCTGAAACCGCAAGTCTGGCATGCCCATGACGCCTGCAACGGTTGGCACCGTACTGCGCATCGGCCCGAGAAATCTTCCGGCCAGCACGGCCAGGAACCCGTACCGATAAAAGAAGAGGCGCGCGCGCGCAACCGTGGTGCGATGACGCTTGAGAATTCGCCAGCGCAAGACGCTGGGCCCCAGCCATTTCCCGATCCAGAAGGAAAGTGCGTCGCCGAGAATCGCGCCAGCGTAGCCCCAGAGCAGGATCGGCAGAATGGATAGCGTGCCGCTACCGACCAGCCCGCCCGTCATCAGCAGCAGCGCGGTGGCCGGGATGAGAACGCCCAGGATCAGCATGGATTCGCCGAACGTCAATAAACAGACGATTGGCCCGGCCCAAGCCGCATTGGAGCGGATAAAGTCCGCGGCCTGCTCCACCAGCGCTTCCATCCGGACAATCCGTCAGGCGTGCCGGGCGGGCAGTCGCGCCGCGATCGCCCGAACGATCAGGCGCGCGACGTCCTGCTTGCTTCCCGCAGGTAACGGATGCTCTCCCGCATCGTCAAAGAGGGAAACCGTCGTGTCGTCGGCATCCATGACATGCTGCGCGAGGTTGCCCACGAGCATCGGAATGCCTTTGCGCAGGCGCTTTTCGTGTGCAAACTTGGACAGAAGCTGCGTTTCAGCGGCAAATCCCACGCACCACGGGCCATTGGGCATTGCGGCGACGGTGGCGAGGATATCCGGATTGGCGACAAATTCGAGGGCAGGCGGCTCGTGGTCGTCCTTCTTGATCTTGTCGGACGCAATGTTTGCCACGCGCCAGTCCGCGACGGCGGCGACTGCGATGAAGATATCGTTCCCGGGTGCCGCTGCGATGACGGCATCGTACATTTGGCGAGCCGATTCAACACCGACCCGTGTTACGCCATAGGGCGCGTCCAGCGCTGTCGGCCCGGAGACGAGGGTGACCTCTGCGCCGGCTTCCCAGGCTGCCCGCGCGATGGCGTAGCCGGTCTTGCCGGACGAACGATTCGTGATGACCCGCACAGGATCGATCGGCTCGATGGTCGGGCCGGCGGTGATCAGGACGCGCTTTCCGGCAAGCGTGCTGGGCTGGAAGAAGGCGATCAGTTCGGCAAGTAACTCGTGTGGCTCGAGCATGCGACCGTCCCCGGTTTCGCCACAGGCCTGGCTACCCGATCCCGGCCCGAGGATGCCGACCCCATCGGCGCGCAGTTGCACCGCATTGCGGCGTGTGGGCGGGGCCGCCCACATTTCACGGTTCATCGCAGGGGCCACCAGCAAGGGGCAGGCGCGCGCGAGACATAAGGTGGAAAGGAGGTCGTCGGCCCGCCCGTGAACCAGCTTGGCCATGAAGTCAGCCGACGCGGGTGCCACCAGGATGGCGTCGGCGCCACGGGTCAGGTCGATGTGCGCCATGTTGTTGGGCACGCGCGCATCCCACGCGTTGACGAAGACCGGGCGCCCGGAGAGCGCCTGCATGGTCACGGGGGTGATGAAGTGGGTCGCCGCGTCGGTCATGACGACATCGACCGTGGCGCCGCGCTCGATCATCCGGCGCACGAGCTCCGCCGACTTGTAGCAGGCGATTCCACCGCTTAAACCCAGGACGATACGTTTGTCACGAAGGTCGAGCATGCGAGCCCCGCATTTTGAGAAATTCATCGAGGATGAGCAGCATAGCACCGAGCGTGATGGCGGTGTCCGCCAGGTTGAACGCCGGGAAATACCAATCGCCCCAGTAAAAGAGCAGAAAGTCGATGACGTGGCCGTAGGCGACGCGATCGATGACGTTGCCAAGCGCACCGCCCAGGATCAGCGAAAGGGCCGCAAGGAACCTGGGCTGTGATCGGTTCGATCGCATCAGCGTCATGATCACGATCGCCGCGCCCACCCCGAGCAGCGTGAAAAGCCAGCGCTGCCAACCCGCGGCGTCTGCCAGGAAGCTGAATGCCGCCCCGGTGTTGTAGAGCAGGGTGAAGTCGAAGAAGGGCAGCAGGTGGATGCGCTGCCCGTAGCGCAGCGAGGCGTCGAAGCCCAGCTTGCTTGCCTGGTCGGCGAGCACAATTGCCCCGGCGAGCAGCAACCACCTTGCCAGCCCGGCAGGCGCAGGCGTGGTCGGGTCCCCGATGGCCTGTGATCCCATGTCAGAGACCGCTTTGGCCGGCGGCTTCCTCGAGGCTTGCGACGCAACGCCCGCAGATCTGCGGATGATCGGCGTGCTGCCCGACGTCGTCCTTGTAATGCCAGCAACGCTCGCACTTCTGGTGCGGCGACGGCACGATCCCGATCTCGAGGTCTCCGGCGCCTTCGTGCACCGTCGCCCGCGACACGATGAAAATGAACGCAAGCTGATCGGCGACGCTCGTCAGCAGGGCGAGGTCATCGCCGCTGGCCCTGAGGTCAACCTCGCCCTGCAGCGAGGAACCGATGCTGCCAGCACTGCGAAGCTCTTCGAGCTTGCGCATCACTTGCCCGCGAATTTCGCGCAGGCGCGACCAGCGCGAGAGCAGGGCGCCCGCATCTGCCTGGACGGGCTGCGACTGGTATAGCTCGGTAAAGATCGTGACGGCGCCGGCCGCGGGCGTCGAGGCGAGCGTCGTTCTGCAGAGCACTGCCCAGGCTTCCTCCGTGGTGAACGAAAGGATCGGGGCCAGGAGCTTGAGCAGCGTTTGCGTGACGTGAAGCAGGACCGTTTGTGCCGAGCGGCGCGCACGGCTGCGCGGGGCCGACGTGTAGAGCCGATCCTTGAGGACATCCAGGTAGAAGGCGCCAAGGTCTTCGGAGCAGAATGTCTGCAGGCGCGCCACCGACGGATGGAAATCATAGCGGTCATACAAGGCGATCACTTCGGCCTGCATCTGCGCCGTCATGGCCAGCGCATAACGGTCGATTTCCAGCAGGTCGGCAACGTTCAGGCTATCGCGGGCCGGGTCGAAATCGGCCACGTTGGCCAACAGGAACCGAAGCGTGTTGCGGATGCGGCGGTACCCTTCGACCACCCGCTTGAGGATTTCATCGGAAATCGACAACTCGCCCGAATAGTCGGTGCTTGCAACCCAGAGTCGCAGGATTTCGGCACCGAGGCTGTCAGACACCTTTTGCGGCGCGATGACGTTGCCCACGGATTTGCTCATCTTGCGGCCTGTGCCGTCGACCACGAATCCGTGGGTGAGCAGGCTGTTGTATGGCGCGCGGCCGTACATCATGCAACCGGTCAATAACGACGAGTGAAACCAGCCGCGATGCTGGTCGGAGCCCTCCAGATACATGTCGGCGGGCCAGGTCGTTTGAGCTGCATGCGTTCCGTTGGCGCAATTTCCCGGGCCACCCAGCACGGTCGCGTGGGTCGTGCCAGAATCAAACCAGACGTCCAGCGTATCGCGGTTCTTTTCGTAGTGCTGCGCGTCCGCGCCCAGCAGCTCCGCCGGGTCGAGCGACTGCCAGGCCTCGATGCCGCCGGCTTCGACGCGACGGGCGACTTCTTCCAGCAGACGCAGCGTATCCGGATGCAGCGCGCCGGTTTCCTTGTGGATGAAGAATGCCATCGGCACTCCCCACTGGCGCTGGCGCGAGAGGGTCCAATCCGGACGGTTGGCGATCATGGAGTGCAGGCGTGCGCGACCCCACGCCGGGTAAAACGTGGTGGCTTCGATCGCCGCAAGCGCGCTTTCGCGCAGGGTCGGACCGGCTCCCTGCGGCGTGATGTC
>CAITPF010000165.1 GCA_903894155.1 uncultured beta proteobacterium
CGGCAACGCGATATCGCGGGGCTGGTGCGCGAAACCACAGAGCAGAAGGCGCAACTGGACCGGCAAAAGAAGGAGCGCGCCACCGTGCTTGCCCGCATCGAGGGGCAGCTGGCGGCCCAGCGCGCGGAGGCCGCGCGTCTGCAGCGCGACGAGAAGCGTCTTGGAGAGCTCGTCAACGACCTGGCCACGCAGATCGCGGCCGCCCGCAAGGCCGCCGAGGCGGCGCGCCGTGCCGAAGAGACTCGCAAGGCAGAGCAGGCGAGGGTTGCGGCCGAAGCCCGACGCGCCGAAGAGGCGCAGCGCGCCGGGGAGGCGCGGCGAGCCGCCGAGGCGGCTCGGGCAGCGGCGGCGTCGGCGCGCCAGGCACAGGCGGCAGAGAAATCACAGGCAGAGCAAGACGCGCGACTGGCCGAGCAGCAGGCGACGCAGGCGCGCCAGGCCGCTGCCGAGGCGACCCGCCAGGCACGGGCGGCGGATGTTGCGAGCAAGCAGGCGCAGGCGGCCAGCAACGCGGTCACGGCCCCGTCGGCCGGCGATGGGCTCAAATCCGGGCTGCGCTGGCCTTTGCGGGGCACCGTGATGGCGCGCTTCGGTACGGATCGCCCCGAGGGAGGCGTCTGGCGAGGAATCCTGCTGCGCGCCGATGAAGGCACCCCTGTGCAAGCCGTGGCAGGCGGCACCGTCGTTTACGCCAATTGGCTTCGTGGTTTTGGCAACCTGATGATCATCGACCACGGCCAGCAGTTCCTCTCGGTTTATGCCTATAACCAGAGCCTGCTCAAGCAGGCAGGGGACCCTGTTCGGCCGGGAGACACTGTCGCTCTTGCGGGCAATACCGGCGGGCAGCTGGATTCCGCCCTATACTTCGAAATCCGCCATCGCGGGGCCGCAGTCGATCCTGTTACATTTCTTGCGCATTGAACTATTTAGTGCTTCGACCGGTCTGCTGAACAGCATCTATTTTTCGGGAATGTGCATGGGCACTAGAAAATTTCGCAGTCTGGGCCTGATCTCTGCAGGCGTTGTCGCGGGCATCGCGCTGAGCCTGGGTATCACCGCGGTCGCCCAGCGTGGCACGCCTTTGCCCCTGGACGAGCTGCGTCAGTTTTCCAGCGTCTTTGCGGCGATCAAGAATAATTATGTCGAGACGGTCACCGATAAAAAGCTGATCGACGGCGCGATCTCGGGCATGCTTTCCGATCTTGATCCCCACTCGGCTTACCTTGACGCGGATGCCTTCAAGGAAATGCAGACGGCCACGCAGGGCGAGTTCGGCGGGCTCGGGATCGAGGTTGGCACCGAGGACGGGGTCGTCAAGGTCATTTCGCCCATCGAAGATACGCCGGCCGCCCGCGCCGGGATCCGGGCCGGCGATCTGATCGTCAAGATCAACGACACCTCGACCAAAGGGATGTCCCTGACGGACGCGGTCAAGATGATGCGAGGTCCCGTCAAGACCCCGATCACCCTGACGATTTCGCGCCAGGGCCAGACCCAGCCCATCGTGGTCAAGCTCGTGCGCGACACCATCAAGGTGCGCAGCGTGCGCAGCAAAGTGCTCGATAACAACATCGGCTACATCCGGATCGCGCAATTCCAGGAAAAAACCGGCGCGGATCTCGTTCAGCATCTCAAGGAAATCGGGGTCAAGGGTGCACCCAAGGGGTTGATTCTCGATCTGCGCAATGATCCGGGGGGCTTGCTGAGCAGCGCCATCGGGGTCTCCGCGGCCTTTCTCAAGCCCGATACGCTGGTGGTGTCGACCGACGGCCGCGTGGCCGATTCCAAGCACAAGTACCTTGCCAACTCCTCGGATTACGCGCGTGGTGAGCCGGATTACCTGACGGGCGTGCCCGAGTGGGCCAAGACCGTGCCGATGGTTGTCCTGGTCAACGTCGGGTCGGCTTCGGCTTCCGAGATCGTTGCGGGCGCGCTGCAGGATCACAAGCGGGCGACCATCATGGGCAACCGCACGTTCGGCAAGGGTTCGGTGCAGGTCATTCTGCCGATTTCGGAGAACACGGCGATCAAGCTCACCACCTCGCGCTATTTCACGCCCTCGGGCCGGTCCATTCAGGCCAAAGGCATTGAGCCGGATGTCGCTGTTTCCGATACGCCGGACGGCGACCTGTTCCGCGGCACGCGCGAGGCCGATCTGCAGCGCCACCTGGCCAATCCGGCGCGCGGTGGTGCCGACAGCAAGGCCGGTGATGATCCTTCGAAGGATAAGGACGACCTGGGCGAACCCGAGATGGTCGATACTTCCAAGGCCTTCCAGTTTGGTTCGCCCGAGGATTTCCAGTTGCAGCAGGCGGTCAATTTCCTGGAGGGCAAGCCCGTCCAGAAGACCGTTCTGCGTGCTGCCGCCAAGGCGTCAGGCAGTTCGGAGTCAACCGGCGGAGGCACCGCCGCCAAGAAATGAACGACGAGCAACTGCTTCGGTACGCCCGTCACATCCTGCTCGATGACCTGGGGATCGAAGGCCAGGAAAAGCTCCTGGCCTCCCGTGTGCTCATCGTAGGCGCTGGCGGCCTGGGGTCGCCGGTTGCGATGTACCTTGCGTCCGCGGGCATTGGCCAGATCGTCCTGGCCGATCACGACCGCATCGAAATGAGCAACCTGCAGCGCCAGATCCTGCATACAAGCGAACGGATTGGCGAGCTCAAGGCCGAGTCCGGCCGCCAGACCCTGCGCACGATCAACCCGGAGATCCTCGTCGAGACGCGCACCACGCGGCTTGATGCCGATGCCCTCATGTCCGAGATCGGCGGGGTCGACCTCGTCGTCGACTGCACCGACAATTTCGCGACGCGACACGCCATCAACCGCGCCTGTGTGCACCACGCAAAGCCGCTGGTATCGGGTGCGGCCGTCCGATACGATGGCCAGATCAGCGTGTTCGACACCCGCGATCAGGCCTCGCCCTGCTATCACTGTCTGTTTCCGCAAGCAGATGACGTGGAGCAGGTCAACTGCGCCACCATGGGCGTTTTTGCGCCTCTTGTGGGCATTATCGGCAGTATGCAGGCTGCCGAGGCGATCAAAGTCATCGCCGGCATCGGCGAGCCACTGACGGGCCGATTGCTGATCCTCGACGCGACCGACATGAAATGGCACTCGGTGCGGGTCCGGCGCGATCCGGGCTGCCCGGTATGCGCGCAACGGCCAGGCAGTTAGCCTAGCCCAGCAGCATCCTGAGTTGCGTTTCGGCGTTCTGTGTCGGATCGGTTTGCCAGGCGCTCTGCGCAAATCGCAGCCATCCTCCCAGCACGACATTGGTCAGCAGGCTTGCGAGCGCCGACGTATCGGTCTCGGGCGCAAGCGTTCCTGCGACAACGGCGCTGCGCAGCGCCTGCCGCAGCGAGGCGTCGATCCGGTTGGTCAACTGGGATGCCCGCGCCTGCAGGCGGGCATCCTCGTTGACCAGCGCGTCGCCCGTGAGCACGCGGGTCATGCCGCGATTGAGTCGCGCGAAGGTGAGCAGCATCAGTGTCATCTTGCGCGCCTGCTCGATTCCGTCGGGCTCGGACGCCGTGATCTGGCTGATGAGCGAGAACACCGACGATTCGATGAATTCGAACAGCCCCTCGAACATCTGGGCCTTGCTGGCGAAGTGACGGTAGAGCGCCGCTTCCGATAGATGCAGGCGCGCCGCGAGCGCTGCCGTCGTGATGCGCGCAGCGTGGGGCTGCTCAAGCATTTCTGCGAGCATTTGCAGTATCTGGTGTTTGCGGTCGCCCGATTTGCCCGACATATCCTTGATCAAGCCCTGGGATGAAGATCGATCGGCGCCGTAGGGCCTAATGCCCGCGAATTGGCCGCCGCCTGCCAAGCAGGTCTGCGATGGAGTTTACCCGCAAGTCGACAAAATCGGGCCTGCCGCGCTGGCGCGTGGCGAACGGCGTGCCCGGATGAAAAACGTGCACCGTCCGTATTCCCGCATGACGGGCTCCGCGCAAGTTGGCGAGCGTGTCTTCGACCAGGATGGCGCGCTGCGGGCGGATGCCCTCGTGGGCCAGGATGTGGCGCATGAGCGCCACCGACGGTTTGGGACGGAAGTGGCCGTGCAGGCGCATGTGCTCAATCGCCCAGATCGCCGAGAAGCAGCGCAGCAGCCCCAGGTGCCTCAGCACCGCCTGCGCGTAATGCAGAGGGGCATTGGTGACGAGGATCTTGCGCCCGGGTAACTGGGCGAGTCTGGCCGCCAGGCCTTTTTCGGCGCGGATCAGCGGCCCGACGTCGAAATCGTGGCTGCGGCGCAGAAACGCATGCGGATCGATTCCGTGGTGGCGCACCAGGCCGAGCATCGTGGCGCCGTAGCGCTTCCAGTAGCGTGTGCGCAGCGCGTTGGCCGTCTCCTGGTCCACGCCCAGCGACTCCATCACGGCCTCGGTCATGCCGATGTTGATCTGGGGAAAGATCTTGTGTGATGTGTCGTGCAACGTGTTGTCCAGATCGAACAACCAGACAGGACTTTCGCGCGGCCGGGTCTGGTCGGCGCCATCAGGATGCGCGCGGGGACGGCGGCGGCGCACGGGGATGCCCTGGCCAGGGCGCTTGGGCATCCTGGCGCCGTCAGTCTGAACTGATCATCGTGCCGACGCCGCGGTCCGTCAGGATTTCGAGCAGCAGGCAGTGCGGCACGCGGCCGTCCACGATGTGTACCGACTTCACGCCGTTGCGCGCGGCGTCAAGCGCTGAGGAGATCTTCGGCAGCATGCCGCCGGAGATTGTTCCATCGGCGAAGAGCGCATCGATGGTCTTGGCCGACAGCGAGCGCATCAGGTTGCCATTCTTGTCGAGCACGCCTACGGTATTGGTCATCATCAGCAGCTTCTCGGCACCGAGCACTTCGGCCATCTTG
Source organism: uncultured beta proteobacterium (assembly GCA_903894155.1). GTDB lineage: Bacteria > Pseudomonadota > Gammaproteobacteria > Burkholderiales > Burkholderiaceae_B > Zwartia. The sequence goes on from CAITPF010000165.1 coordinate 4,865, forward strand.
CCGGCGACCACGTCGGCATTGATGTTGTAGGCCAGGCCGTCGGCGCCGTAGCCAATCGAGGAGATCACGGGGATGAACTGGTCGTCCTGCAGGGCCTTGACCACGGCAGGCTCGACGCTCTTGATATCCCCCACGAACCCGATGTCGATCGGCTTGGAAGGATCTTCCTTGTTGGGCAGCATTTTCTTGACAGCCTGGATCATCGCGCCATCCTTGCCTGTCAACCCGACGGCCTTGCCCCCGGCCTCGTTGATCATGAGCACGATATCCTGCTGGACCTGCCCGCCAAGCACCCACTCGACCACTTCCATCGTTTCGGCATCGGTGACCCGCATCCCTTGAATGAAGGTCCCTTGTTTGCCGATGCGACGCAGCGCTTCGTCGATCTGGGGGCCGCCGCCGTGCACCACGACCGGGTTCAACCCAATGAGTTTGAGCAGCACGACGTCGTGCGCAAAACTGCGCTGCAGCGCCTCTTCCGTCATGGCGTTCCCGCCGTATTTCACGACGATCGTCTTGCCGTGGAATTCCTTGATGTAAGGAAGGCTTTCGGACAGAACCTGGGCAACGACTTCTTGAGACAGTGGCGCGGATGGAGTCTGAGGGGTCATGGCGGGGCAGGCGAGAAAGAGGTGAGAAGGCTTAGTGGATCTGACGCAAGTTCGGGAATTAACTCGACAGTGCGGATTCTATCGCTGATCGGAGCTCGGCTTTGTCATATTCGCCGACGTAGCGTCGCACGATGCGGCCCTCGCGGTCGACGAGGATCGTGGTGGGCGTGGCACTGACATCGTCGAAGGCCCGCGCGACCTTTCCCTGGACATCCAGGGCGACCGTGAAGGGCAACCGGGCCGCTTCGGTGAACTCGATGACACGGTTCGCCGGATCGTATTGCATGGCGACCGCGACGAGATCCAGGCCCTTGTCATGAAATTGATGGTAGGTTTCGATGGTCGCCGTCATCTGGTCGAGGCAGACGGTGCAGGTCGTGGCCCAGAACTTCACCACGACGACCCTGCCGCGTAGCTCGTCCATGGCGAGCTGACGCCCGCTGAGCGTCTGGAAGACGACGTGCGGGGCCTGGGGCGCATGCGCGAGCCAGCTCCAGGCGAGCGCGCCCAGGCAGGCCAGCACAGCGATCAGCGCGACGGGCTTTCTCATTTGACCGGCATGACCTCGACAGCCCCGCCCGAGCCGGCTGCGCCTTTGGCCGGCGCGGATTCGCCGATGGTGGCTGATTCGCCCATTCCGGACGACGAACCTTTTGACGTTGAGGGCAGCTTGTTTTCGAAGTTGTCGAGCCGGGCAGCTTCGGACTGGGAAATGGTGCGAAAGAGCTTGTCGACCCGGACGACACCACTGACTTCGGCGGCGGCGGCGGCCGCCAGATCGCCTTCATGCTGTGTGACCATCCCCATGAGGTAGACAACGCCCAGGTGCGATGTCACTACGATTGCGCGCGAGGGAATGTCATAAGTGGATGCCAGCTTGGCCATGACCTTGGAGGTGAGCCAGGTGTCGCTCGCGTCGTCCCCGAAGCTGCCGAGCGGCCCGACGTGGATCTGGTTGGAAACCGACTTTACGCCATCGATTTTGCCGGCGATTTCGCCCGCCTGCGCCTTGGCCTTTTCGCTAAACGCGTCGCCGGTGAGCAACACCACGCCGAGATAGGCGTTGGAGTTGATGCGTGCCGTATCCCCGGCTTGCATCGCGTTGTCGCCAAACTGCTTTTTGAGCGCGGAGTTCACATTGGCGTTGATGTTCTTGTCGTTCGCCTGCTCCTGGACGTTACGGCGATCGCTGACGACCGTGGCCGTTGCCGCCGCGCCACCGACGATCAGCGGCACGCACCCCGAGATCGAACCGGCGGCGAGCGTTGCCGCGACGGCGAGCAGGGCGCGGCGCGAAATCAGGAGGGCGTGGTTCATGCGGGGTCTCCGAGGAGCAGTGCGTCGATGCCGTCGCACAGGACGTGCAGCAGCAGGATGTGGACTTCCTGGATGCGCATCGTACGATCATGCGGGACGCAGAGGTGGATATCGCCCTCCAGGAGCATGTTGCCGATGGCGCCGCCGCCCTTTCCCGTCAGCGCGATGACGCGCATTTCGCGTTCGTGCGCGGCGGTGATCGCGCATTGGACGTTGGCTGAATTGCCGCTGGTCGACAGGGCCACGAGGACATCCCCGGGTTGCCCGAGGGCACTGACCTGCCGGGAAAAGATCTGATCGAAGCCGTAATCGTTGCCGACCGCCGTGAGGATCGAGGTGTCTGTGTTGAGCGCCACGCCGGCCAGCGGCAGGCGGTCGCGCTCAAAGCGACCGACCAGTTCAGCAATGAAATGCTGCGCATCCGCTGCCGACCCGCCGTTGCCGCAGGCGAGGATCTTCGCGTTGTTCGTGACGGTGCCAAAGCACAATTCGATGGCCTGGACGATCGGCGCGCGAAGCACCTGGAGGCTATCGCGGGTCGCGGCGATGTTGTCTTCGAAGTGCGCGGTGAGTTTTGCTGACAGGTCCATGGCGAAGGGCGGGTTCTTGACGCGCAATTATCTCATTTAATCCAGGCTGGGGCGCATGGCATCCTGATGCCAGCAAATGTCCCCGGCGTCAATCGTGACGACATCGAAGCGGCATGGTGGGATGACGCCGCCGAAGTGGCTGAAGGCGAGTGCCTGCAGCCACCAGCGCGCAGCGCGCCCGAGCCGGCGTTGCTTGGCGGGCCCGATACTGTCGGCGGCTGTGCCGAAGCGCGCGTTTGTGCGCAGGCGGACCTCGATGAACACGAGTTGCGCCCCATCGCGCATTACCAGATCGAGTTCGCCCGCAGGGCAGTGCAGCTGGCGGGCGAGCAGCCTGCAGCCCGCGGCCTGCAGCAGGCGCAGCGCCGTGTCTTCGCCCGCATCGCCGAGTGTCTGGCGCGGTGAGCGGCGCGGCGTGGTGTCCTTCGCGGCCTGGCCCGGTGCCCGGCGACGGGACCGGCGGCGCGCTGCACGCCTTTGCGCCGCGCTGGCCGTGGCGAAAAGCGCTTGCGTCAGTGGATCGGGCGCAGGGTCCAGAGGCGTTTCATTGCTCATCAACGCTACACTGGCACAAACAGCAAGCACGGACGGTGAGTGATGACCGAGAATGTCCTGCCCAGGGACGGCGCAAGCGCCTGGGAGCGTGTGGCACGGCGCGTTGAGGGCCAGAGCTGGCCGGCCGGCGCCCTTTTCGTCGTGGCCACGCCGATCGGCAACCTTGGCGACCTGACGCTGCGCGCGTGGCAGGCGCTCGATTGTGCGGATGTGATCGCGGCAGAAGATACGCGCGCCACGAGAAACCTGCTCGAGGCCTGGGGGATCGCCACGCCGATGATGTCGGCGCACCGCCATAACGAGAACAGCGCCGCGGCGGCGATCGTCGAGCGTCTTCGCGCCGGTGAGCGGGTGGCTCTGGTGTCCGATGCCGGAACGCCGGCAGTCAGCGATCCCGGCGCGCGCATTGTGCAGGCCGTTCGCGATGCGGGATTTGCCGTGGTGCCGCTGCCGGGCCCAAGCGCCGTAGTGACCGCGCTCATGGCGGTGGGGGTGACCACCGACGCGAGCCCCGGCTTTGCGTTTGCCGGGTTCGCGCCGACCAAGTCCGGAGCGCGCCAGCGCTGGATGCGGCAGTGGATGACTGTGCCCGGGGCGCTGGTCTTTTATGAGACGCCTCACCGAATCCGCGAAAGCCTGGCCGATCTGCTTGCGGTCGCAGGGCCGTCCCGACAGGTGTCGCTCGCCCGTGAACTGACCAAGCGTTTCGAGGAGGTTGCGACGATCTCGCTGGCGCAAGGCCCGGCGTGGGTGGATGCCGATCCGCACCGCGAGCAGGGCGAGTATGTCGTGGTGTTGCATCCTCTGGCACCCGTCGATGACGATGCCCAGGCCGAGGATGGCGGCGCAGGTCTCGATGCCTGGCTTGACGCGTTGCTCGAGCACGTCTCGGTGCGCGATGCCGCGCGGATCGCCGCGCGCGCGACGGGCCTGTCTCGTGACAGCATCTATGCGCGGGCGCTGGCGCGCAAACCGGGAGCCTCGGGCTGAGCACGGCACCGGTTGCCCGGCCGGGCGATTCGACGCGAATGCGCGAGCAGCCCCTCAGGGCACCGTGAGGCTTGGCGTCATTCCGGTCGAGCCCTGTGCAATGTTTTGCGCCTCCAGGGCTGCGTCGCGCCCGGCAAACGGGCCGATTCGCACCCGATAGAGGTTGCTGGCGTTCTGATCCACCTGAACCGTTTTTCCCAGGTCGGGCGAAAGCTGCTCCGACAGGCGCTGCGCCAGGGCCTGCGCGCGCGCCGGTTCGCTGAACGCACCGAACTGCAGGTACATTGCGCCCGGTGGCACCGGCGTTCCGGGCGACGGTGCTGCCGCAGCCATTGGCCTGGCGGGCGGGGCGGCCAACGCCGTTGGCGTCGGGGCGTCCGGCTGCTGGCCGGCGCCCGACGGGCGGGCGGGGCCTGCGGATGGCGCAGGGACGGGCGCCGCGAGCTGTGCAACCGGCGTCGCGAGAGGTGTGAGCGCTACCGCCACCGATGTGGAGACGCCTGCCGCGGCCACCATGGCTGCGGCGCCCGTCGACACGGGCGCGAGGGCGTTCGCCGCCGTTGTCGCGGACGGGCTTGCCGCCGTTGCAGGCGGCGCCTGCGCGATGTTCGACGCCGGGGGCGCGACCTTCCAGTTGCGGATCTGGTCGTTCGTGATGCGTTCGACGATCACCTCGGTGCTGCCAGGGCCGAGCATGCCGAGCTTGTAGGCCGCGACATAGGAAAGGTCAATGATGCGATCGCTATGGAAGGGCCCCCGGTCATTGACCCGCAGCACGACCGTCTTGCCGCTCGAGACTCGCGTGACCCTGACATAGCTCGGGATCGGCAGCGTGCGGTGCGCCGCAGTCATCGCGTACATGTCATAGCGCTCGCCATTGGCGGTCGAGTTGCCATGGAATTTTTTGCCATACCAGGAAGCGCGGCCCTGCTCCCGGTAGGGGGCTCCACTGACGTCGGGTACGTAGGAGCGCCCAAAGACCGTGTAGGGCTTGCTGGTGCCGCTGGACAGTGGCTCGATCTTCGGCACGGCATCGGGGACGCTGTCGAGATTGGAAGGGGGGTTGGCGTCGGGGCCGTCGTCCTTGTAGTAACCGCCGCGCCCGCGGCCGGTTGAACAGGCGGCCAGCAGGGCCAGCACGATACAAACCCCGAGCAGTCTCAAGGTCCGCGTCGAGCTCGACATGGTCAGTCGCCCTGTGGTTGGTTTCGATGTCGGATCAGCACCTGTGGATGATCCGAGAAGCGCTTGGCCAGCGCTTCGACCACGTAGACCGACCGGTGCCTGCCACCGGTGCAGCCGATGGCGACCGTCAGGTAGCTTCGCGTGTCCTGGGTATATCGCGGCAGCCACTTGCGGATGAACGCCTCGATGTCGTCGACCATGATGCTGGTGTCGGCAAATGCCTCCAGCCAGGTCGCGACGGGCTGATCCCGACCGGTGAGCGGGCGCAGGCCGGCGTCGTAGTGCGGGTTGGGCAGGCAACGCACGTCGAACACGAGGTCCGCATCGCGGGGCGCGCCTTTCTTGAAGGCGAACGATTCGAACGTCAGCACGAGTGGCGTGCGATCGGTTTGCACGAGATCGCGGATCCACGCGCGCAGCTGACCGGGCGTCAGGTCAGAGGTGTCGATGACATGCTCCTGGCTGCGCAGGGGATCGAGCAGTTCGCGCTCAAGCTCGATGCATTCCTGCAGCCCGGGCGTCGCGCCCTCCCGGCGCACGCGATCGGACAGAGGATGGCTGCGCCGCGATTCCGAGTATCGCTGCGTCAGCGCTTCGTCGTCGGCGTCCAGGAAGACCACGCGCAACCGCGTGCCCATCGCGCGCAGCGCGGTGATGGCACCGGGCAAATCGTTGATTTCGCCGGGCGAGCGTACGTCAATCGCTACGGCGACTCGGCGGATCGGCGAATTGCGCATGCTGGCGATGAATTCCTGCAGGAATCGCACCGGAAGGTTGTCGACGCAGGTATAGCCGGAGTCCTCGAGCACACGCAACGCGACCGATTTGCCGGAACCCGAGATGCCGGTGATGAGGACGACACTGAAGTCGTCGAGGTCAGGAGATGTCTTGGGAGATGGCATGTGCCTGGCGCTCCATGAACTCGGTCAGTGTGTCGATGCCCCTGAGTTTGAGGATCGTATTACGAACGGCCGCTTCGACCAGCACCGCAAGGTTTCGACCGGCGGCGACTTGCAACATGACCTTGCGGATGGGGCAGCCGAGCATGTCCTGGGTCAGGTCCTGCATGGGCAGGCGCTCGAATTTGTCCTGCGCGCTCGCCCGAATGAGGTGCACGATGAGCTTGAGCTTCATTTTGCGGCGCACCGAGGTTTCGCCAAAGATCGTTCGGATGTTGAGCAGGCCCAGACCGCGAACCTCGAGCATATTGCGCAGCAGTTCGGGGCAGTGCCCTTCGACCACGTGCGGCGCGGTGCGCGAAAGCTCGACCGCATCGTCGGCCACCAGGCCATGTCCGCGCGAGATGAGTTCAAGGGCCAGTTCGCTCTTGCCCAGGCCCGACTCGCCGGTGATCAGCACGCCCAATCCGAGCACGTCCATGAACACACCGTGTACCGTCGTTGTCGGCGCGAGGCGCCGGCCGAGATAGATGCGCAGCAGGTCGATGAGTTCGGCGGCCGCGATGTTGGTCATCAGCAGCGGGACATGGTGCTTTTCGCAGCGTTCGGTGAGATCCGCGCTCGACGCCATGCCATCGGCAATCAGGATCGCGGGCACGCCCCCGGTGAGCAACTCTTCGATGTGGTGTGCGCGCCGGCGCGTCTCGATGCGCTTGTAGTAATCCATTTCCTCGCGACCGAGGACCTGAATACGCGTCGGGTGGATGAGGTTGAGGTGGCCGATGAGGTCGGCGGCTGCCATCCCGTTGTCCGGGATGAGCCGATCGGCGGCCGATTGACCGGCCGCCCACGTGAACGCGATGTCCTCTGTATTGTCGTCGACCAGGTCCTGCACCGTCAGCATAGTGAATCCGATTCGGGGGGTGGGGGAAGCGTAAAGCCCGCTTCAGGCTGATCCTGTCGTCAAAAGGGCATGTACGGCATGCAGGTCGGTTTCACGACCGAGCCGCTCGCGCAATTCAGGGTTTGACAGCAGTTGCGCTACCTCGGCAAGTATATCCAGATGCTGCTGTGTTGCGGATTCCGGCGCAAGCAAAATCAGCAATTGGCTCACCGGCTTTCCGTCCGGGGCATCGAAAGGAACCGGATTGGCAAGACGCAGGAACGCCGCCAGCGCGTCTTTGACCCCCTTGATGCGCCCATGGGGCACCGCGACTCCCTCGCCCAGGCCGGTAGACGCCAGGCGCTCGCGGGCAAAGAGCGCGTCAAAGACAGCGACGCGCTCCAGGCCGTTGTTATTTTCAAACAGAAGGCCGGCTTGCTCGAAAGCCCGCTTTTTGCTGGTGACGTTGAGGTCGAGCAGGATATTGCCGACCGGCAGGATGCGCGACAGGTGGGTCATGGCGGCGATTATATTCTTGCGCGGCGGCTATGGCGCCCACGTCCGGCGGTGAGGTCCGGTCCTTTCGACGGGGCGTTAAAAAACCCGCCTTGGCGGGTTTTTTTTTGCAGTCAGGCTGCTTCGAACGTCTGTCGCTTGACCGCGACATGTGCATGATCCTGCGTTCGACTCTTGTACTGCAGTACCTTGCGGTCGATTTTGTCGACGAGAAGGTCAATGGATGCGTATAGGTTTTCTGCGCTTGCCTCGCAATGGATGTCCTTTCCGCGCACGTGCAGCGTAATTTCCGCATGGTGCTTCAAGGGTTCGACCGATAGCATGACCTGGGTGTCGATGACGTGATCAAAGTGCCGAAGCACGCGCGCCATTTTCGTCTGCACGTATTCTTTGATGGCGGGGGTAACGTCAAGGTGATGACCAGTGATGCTCAGGTTCATGGCGGGCTCTCCTTATGAGAAAAAATTGGCGCAACATGCGCGGGGTTCAGGTTGGTGGTGGCCTCCGGTTTCGCGTTGATTAACGATTTCAGTGTAGCGAGTTGGATAGGGAATGCAAGTCTGATTTTCCAGGCCCTGGAAGCGCTTTTGCCCTGGATCAATGGTGCGCTGCGACATTTCGGCGTGCCCACCCAATGCCCGTCGCTGCATTCAGGGCGGATCGGGCCAGCTCGTTACGATTTGTTACATCCGGAAGTGTTCGCCGAGGTATACGCGCCGAACAGCTGGGTCGTCGACGATGTCTTCGGGCTGGCCGCTCGTCAGCACTTTGCCTTCGCTGATGATGTAGGCACGATCACAGATGCCAAGTGTTTCACGGACGTTGTGGTCAGTGATCAGTACGCCGATGCCGCGGCTTTTGAGGAAGCGGACGATGCGTTGAATTTCGATGACGGCGATCGGGTCGACTCCCGCGAACGGCTCGTCGAGCAGGATGAAGCGCGGGCGGGTCGCAAGCGCGCGGGAAATCTCGACGCGCCGGCGCTCGCCACCCGAGAGCGAGAGCGCGCTGTTGCGGCGGATGTGCGCGATTTGCAGCTCATCGAGCAGCAAGTTGAGCTGCTCTTCGATCTTCGCCGAACTGAACCGGCGGCCGTCGTTGTCGATCTGCAGTTCGAGCACCGCCCGGATATTTTCCTCGACGGTCAGGCGCCGGAAGACCGAGGCGTCCTGGGGCAGGTACGAAAGTCCGCGACGCGCGCGCTTGTGGATCGGCATCGTGGTGATCGACGTGTCATCGATCTCGATGCGCCCCGCATCGGCGGCGATCAGGCCGACGATCATGTAGAAGCTGGTGGTCTTGCCCGCGCCGTTGGGACCGAGCAGGCCGACGACTTCGCCGCTTTGTACGGAGAGCGAGACGTCCTGCACGACCATGCGCCCGCCGTAGGATTTGCGCAGCCCCGTGGCCGAAAGGCTGCCGGGCTGGACGATGGCTTGCGCGTTGCTGGAATTGATTTGGGTTGCCTGTTGCATCTGAAATGGATTAGCGGCCTGCGGGAGATGCAGGGGCCGGCGCCTTGCCGGTCGGGGATTTCGTGGCCGGCGCAGTGCCCGCAGTGCCAGCAACGCCCGAAGCGCCTGCAGCACCTGCAGCACCCGCAGCACCCGCAGCACCCGCAGCGCCCGGGACGCCCTTCAATTCCTTGCATGCGGCCACGGCCGCATCCGTGCGCGAGCGCGGCTGCGCCACTGAGCGCACGCGCCCATCGGGGTTTGTCGATTCGGGTCCTGCGAACGCCTCGTAGACGTCAGTCTTCTGGTGGTAGCGGACCTTTTGCCCGCTGATGGTGTCGAAAGGCTGCCCGCAGATGAAGCGAGTCACGACTGCCTGCCCGATCAGGTCGAAAATCTCGGTCTTGCCGTCGTACTCGGCGCGCTGGCCCACTCCCTCGAGCACTTCGAAGTTTTCCGGACGCTCCTGGCGGATGAATACGCGCTTGCCCTTGTTGACGGTAGCCGTGCCGTACTGGAAACCCTGGGCGTCTTCCTTGAGCACCAGCACATCGGACGTCATGGTCATCAGCCCGCGGGTCATGACGACACTGCCGGTGAACGTGCTTTCCTTCGCAGCGTCATCGTAGTGCAGGGTATCGGACAGGATCAGCGTGCTGGGATCCTCTTTTGGTGCCGTCGACGGTTTGGATGGGCCGAGCAACTGCGCACCGGCCCCCGAGGCCGTCGCCAGCAGGACGGCGGCGAGCAGAAAGCGCGCAGGCCGGTAAGGGAAAGAGTAGGACGGATGTGTCATGGTTTTGGTCGGGACGCTGCAGGTTTGGGGCTCTCGCGATTATCCCTCGGCGCGATTTCAACATCGGTCGATTTGAGCACATTCAGCTGCTGGGTGCCGTTGTTGTAATGCATACCAATGCCAGACATGCGCGAACGGCCGCTGATGGCGATCGCGGGCAGATCCGTGTAGGAGATGTCTTTGTCGACCAGCATGACGATCTCGTCACTCAGGAAGTTCAGCGGTGCGTGCGACTCGTCAGCCAGACGCAGCAGGACCGCGTCGCCGCGCATCACGATGCGATCGCCGTTGTCGTAGATGCTGGCCTTGCGCGAAGTGCCAAGCGTCATCGGGGAATCCGCGCGCAGACCGAAAGCTCGCGGCATTTCGACATCGTAGGAGTCGTCGTCCGGAAAATGCTCGAGCAGATCGCCTTCGAGGCGGTTGATCACGACGCCCGTGGCGTCGGTGCGCAACAGGATGAAATTCTTCGTCCAGCTGTCGGCTTCGTGGGTCTTGCGCGATGGCGGATCGATCGCGACCGCCCGCTGGGAATAATCAGCCGCCCACCAGGTCCCCATGACCAGGGTGACCATGATCAACAGGGAAAAGATGATGGCGAAGCGCTCTTTCATCGGTCGCGTTCCTGCTTACTGAACCACGCCCGGGCCGAAGCGCCCGGGCTGGAAGAAGGCACCCAGCCGATTCTGCGAGGCAAGGATGATATCGCAGCATTCGCGTGCGGCGCCATGGCCGCCTGCGCGCGTGGCGATCCAGTGCGCCGCCTGGGCGACATAGGCCGGTGCCTCGGGCACCGAGGCCGCAAAGCCCGCGCGCTGCATGGCAGGCAGGTCGATAAGGTCATCGCCCATGAAGCCGGTTTCATCCAGATTGAGCAGGTGTCGCGACGCGAGCGTGGCGAGCGCTTCGCCTTTGTCGCGCACGTTCTGCAGGACGTCACGAAGGCCGAGTTCGGCTGCGCGCCGGTCTACCACGGGCCCTTCCCGACCTGTCACGAGCGCAACCTTGATGCCGCTGGCCGCGAGCATCTTGAGACCGTGGCCGTCGAGCGCGTTGAAGCGTTTGACCGTTTCGCCGTGCTCGCCATACCAGAGGCTGCCGTCGGTCAGGACGCCGTCGACGTCGAAAACCATGAGGCGCACGCGCGCGAGGCGCTTGCGCGTTTCGGCGGGGATGCGCGCAAGTACGAGCGCTTCAGCCGGGTGGGGAATGGAGGTTGGTTGGTTCATGGGATCAGATTACCTTGGCCGCCATCAGGTCGTGCATGTGCAGCGCACCGATCAGCCGCCCCTGGCTGTCGGCGACCAGCATCTGATTGAGCCGACCGTTGTCCATGGTGAGGGCGGCATCGACGGCGAGCGCGTCGGCGGCGATGTGCCGGGGGTTGCGTGACATGCCCTCTGCGATGGTCAGCCCGCGAATATCGCCCCGGCGTTCGATCAGCCGGCGCAGATCGCCATCGGTGAAGATGCCGATGGCCCGGCCTTGCGAGTCCAGCACTGCTGTCATCCCCATGCCCTTGCGCGAGATTTCCTCGAGCGCTTCGAAAATCGTTGCTGCCTCCGGTACCGTCGGCACGGACGCGTCGCGGCGCATGATGTCTGCCACACGGGTCAGCAGGCGGCGACCGAGCGTTCCGCCGGGGTGGGATCTTGCAAAGTCGTCAGGGCCGAAGCCGCGGGCCTGCAGGCAGGCAACGGCCAGCGCATCGCCCAGCGCGAGCGCGACCGTGGTGCTGGCAGTGGGGGCAAGGTTCAAGGGGCAGGCTTCCTGGGCGACGCTGGCATCGATATGGACATCTGCGAGCCGCGCAAGTTCCGACTGCGGGTTACCCGTGATGGCGATGACTCTGACCCCGATCCGGTGCACGGAGGACAGGATGGTGAGTAGCTCCGGGCTGATGCCCGAGTAGGACAGGGCGATCAGGAGATCTTCGGCGCCAACCATGCCCAAGTCGCCGTGGATGGCCTCGGCCGCATGCAGGAAGAACGATGGCGAGCCCGTGGAGGCCAGGGTCGCCGCGATCTTGCGCGCGACGTGGCCTGTCTTGCCCAGGCCGCAGACGACAATTCGCCCGCGGCAGTCCAGCATGAGGCCGACCGCGTCCGCGAACTCCTGTCCGAGCCGCTCGCGCAAGCTGACGAGCGCGTCCGCCTCGATTTGCAGAGTCTGGCGCGCCGAGGCGAGCGCCGCGGTACTTTTATCCTGGGAAGATGTCGACATGCGCGGATTTTAATCGGTTCGTCGCCTGTCTGCGCTGCAGTTGCGCGGCGACCTGCGCTGTGGCACTCTGGGGCAGCCCTCACCTGTGCCTTCAGCCATCCGGATTTTCGCCATGACGACCCCCAGTGCCAGCCCCGTCGCGTACGCTCCCCGTATCGGTACCCCGCTTTCCGCATCCGCGTTGCGGGTCATGCTGCTCGGGTCGGGCGAACTGGGCAAGGAAGTGATCATCGCATTGCAGCGCCTGGGAGTTGAAGTGATCGCGGTTGACCGGTACGCGGACGCGCCGGGCCACCAGGTGGCGCACCGGGCGCACGTGGTCGCCATGACTGACCGGGTCGCGCTGCGCGCGCTCATCGAGCAGGAGCGCCCGCACATCATCGTGCCGGAAATCGAGGCCATCGCCACCGACCTGCTTGTGGAAATCGAGGCCCAGGGCCTTGCGCGGGTTACCCCGACCGCGCGCGCCGCGCAGCTCACCATGAACCGCGAGGGCATTCGCCGGCTTGCCGCCGAAACGCTGGGGCTGCCGACTTCTCCCTACCGTTTCGCCGATTCCCTGGAGGAGCTTCGCGTCGCGACCCGCGAAATCGGCTTTCCCTGTCTGGTCAAGCCAGTCATGTCCTCGTCGGGCAAGGGCCAATCCGTTCTGCGGGGCGAACAGGATGTCGGGCCCGCCTGGGATACCGCGCGCCAGGGCGGGCGGGTCGGGGCGGACCGGGTCATCGTGGAGGGATTCATCAATTTCGATTATGAAATCACCCTGCTGACGGTGCGCGCCCGTGCCTCTGACGGCACGATCCAGACGCAGTTCTGCGAACCGATCGGGCATCTGCAGGTCAACGGCGACTATGTCGAAAGCTGGCAACCCCAGCCGATGTCGTGCGTCGCGCTCGAGCGTGCCCGCGCCATTGCACACAAGGTGACGGACAGTCTGGGCGGGCAGGGGATCTTTGGCGTTGAACTTTTCGTCGCCGGCGATCAGGTCTGGTTCTCGGAAGTCAGTCCGCGCCCGCACGACACTGGCCTGGTGACCCTGGTGACCCAGCGGCAGAACGAATTCGAACTGCACGCGCGGGCATTTCTCGGTTTGCCTGTCGACACCCGCATGCGCGTGCCTGCGGGCGCGAGCAGCGTCATCTACGGTGGTGTAGAGGCCCTCGGCGTCGCTTTCGACGGCGTGGCCGAGGCACTTGCCGAGCCGGACACCGATTTGCGCCTGTTCGGCAAGCCCGAGTCTTTCGTCAAGCGCAGGATGGGCGTTGCGCTCGCGGCGGCAGATACAGTCGACGAGGCGCGTGCCAAGGCCCTGCGCTCGTCGAAAGCGGTGAAGGTCGCCGCACCTTGAGCGGTACGATTCTGTTTTGCAAACCTTAAGGCAGCAACCATGACGGTCCCCGTGCAGATTGAAGATCCCGTGTCGTATATCCGCGGCATGATCCGTACGGTGCCCGATTGGCCGAAGCCGGGCGTGATGTTTCGCGATATCACGCCCCTGCTGCAGGATGCGCGGGCCTTTCGGCTCCTGATCGACCAGTTCGTCTACCGCCATATGCGCCACCGGATCGACCTCGTCGTGGGCATTGACGCGCGGGGTTTCATTATCGGCAGTGCGCTGGCCTATGCGCTGAACGTCGGATTCGTGCCGGTGCGCAAGAAAGGAAAGCTGCCCTACCGGACGGTTTCGATGGACTATGCGCTCGAGTATGGCAACTCGTCGGTCGAACTGCACGAGGATGCGGTCCGACCGGGGCAGCGCGTGCTTCTGGTCGATGATCTCGTGGCAACCGGCGGCACGATGCTGGCCGCGATCAGCCTGTTGCAGCAGCTTGGCAGCAACCTGATCGAGGCGGCCGCGATCGTCGATCTGCCTGATCTCGGAGGCTCCGAGGCCATCATGGCGACCGGCACGCCCTTCTACAGCCTTTGCGAATTCGAGGGCGACTAGGTCCCGCTTGGGCCATTGCCCCGGACCCGGCCGCCGTAACGGGTGGTCACAGGAAAAGGCGATAGGCCGGGTTTTTAGTCTCGTTCCAGTGCTGGTATCCGACTTCCGCGAGGAAGTCGCGGAACGCTTTCTTGTTGCCCGCAGGTACCTGCATGCCGATCAGGACCTGACCGTAGTCCGCACCCTGGTTGCGGTAGTGGAACAGGCTGATGTTCCAGTCCGGTTTCATCGAGTTCAGAAAGCGCATCAGTGCGCCTGGGCGCTCAGGGAACTCGAAGCGATAGAGCAGCTCGTCGCGCGCGAGCGCCGATCGCCCCCCGACCATGTGGCGCAGGTGCGTCTTGGCCATTTCGTTGTGGGTGAGGTCGATCGTGTCGAAGCCGTGCTTGCGGAAATTCGCCGCGATGCGGTCGGGTTCCCCGCTGTTGCTGACCTGGATCCCCACGAACACATGCGCCAGCCGTGAATCCGAGATCCGGTAGTTGAATTCAGTCACGTTGCGGTTGCCGACCAGTTCGCAAAACGCGCGGAAGCTGCCACGCTCTTCGGGCAGGGTGACCGCGAAGACCGCCTCGCGGTCCTCGCCGACATCGGCGCGCTCGGCCACGAACCGCAGGCGGTCAAAGTTCATGTTCGCGCCGCAGGCGATGGCGATCAGGGTATTGCCCTTGAGCTTGTGATCAAGCGCGTACTGCTTGGCGCCCGCCAGCGCCAGCGCGCCCGCCGGTTCGAGCACGCTTCGCGTATCCTGGAATACATCCTTGATGGCAGCGCAGATCGAATCGGTGTCCACGAGCACGTAGTCATCGACGTATTCACGGGCGAGGCGGAATGTTTCAACCCCGACCTGCTTGACCGCGGTGCCGTCCGAAAAGAGGCCGACATCGGACAGCGTGATCCGGCGTCCGGCCTGTACGCTTTTGAACATGGCGTCGGAATCAAACGTCTGCACCCCGATGATGCGAATTTCCGGGCGCAACTGCTTGACATAGGCCGCGATGCCACTGATGAGGCCGCCGCCGCCGATCGCCACGAAGATCGCGTCGATCGGGCCGGCATGCTGGCGCAGGATTTCCATCCCGATCGTGCCTTGCCCTGCAATCACGTCCGGATCGTCAAACGGATGGACGAAGGTCAGGCGATGCTTTTTTTCGAGAGTCAGCGCGTGCGCGTACGCGTCGCTGAAGCTGTCTCCCCGCAGCACGACCTCGCCGCCAAAGCGGCGCACGGCATCGATCTTGACCTGGGGGGTCGTCGTGGGCATCACGATCACGGCGCGGCAGCCCAGGCGCTGCGCCGAAAGCGCAACCCCCTGTGCGTGGTTGCCCGCCGAGGCGGCGATCACGCCCTTGGCCAGTACCGCGCGGGGCAGGTGGGCCATCTTGTTGTACGCGCCCCTCAGCTTGAAGCTGAAGACCGCTTGCGTGTCTTCCCGTTTGAGCAGGATCGTGTTGCCCGCACGCGCGGAGGTTTGCGGCGCGAGTTCGAGCGGTGTCTCGACGGCGACGTCGTACACTTTGGAGGTCAGGATGCGCTTGAGGTAATCCGTGGACATAATGGGTGTGCTGCCTTGCGGCTGCAACGATGCCGAATCTGGCATTATCCCATGGCAACAGGAGAGCATCGGGCCTGGATTATTCCGTGCGCCCGGGCACCATCCTTCATGAACGCTCCGGAAATATGCAAGAAATCATCGGAATCATGCTCGCCGCAGGGCGGGGGACGCGCTTTGATCCGACGGGACAGCGCAACAAGCTGCTCGCGCCGTTGCCCGATGGGCGCGCGGTGCTGCGCGCCAGTTGCGCGAACTTGCTGCCGTGGGTCGACCGCCTGGTCGTCGTCACGGGTGAACACGGTGCGCCCCTGCGCGCGGCGCTCGCCGATTTGCCGCTCGAGTGGGTCGAGTCCGATCGCGTCGATCTTGGCATGGGTGCGAGCCTGAAGGCCGGCGTCGGGGCAACCGATCCCGCCGCAGGTTGGCTCTTCGCGCTCGGCGACATGCCCTACATCACGCCTGGCACCCTTTGCAAAATGCGCGATGCGCTGCGCGCCGGCGTCCGGTTGGCGCGCCCCGCGCACGGCGGGCAGCCCGGGCATCCGGTGGCCTGCGCTTCGGCGTTGCGCGAGGCGCTGCTGCAGTTGCCCGACGAGGCCGGCGTTGCGGCGCTTGCGCGGCGTGATCCGGCGCTCATGTCGTCGGTTGCCGTCGATGACGCGGGCTGCGTGCGCGACGTCGACCTGCCCGGCGATCTCGGGTAAGCCGATCCGATGCCGTCATCCGCGACAGACTGGATTGCCTGGGTGCTGGGCTGGCTGGCGTTGCAGGAGGTCGGGCTGGGTGCCGTGTTCGTCGTCAGCCTGCTCGCAGCGACCGTGCTGCCCCTGGGCTCCGAGCCTTTCGTGGCGGGCTACGTCGCGATGAACCCGGGCGCGCTTTGGGCGACAGTGGCCGTGGCCACGCTCGGCAATACCCTGGGCGGAATCACCACCTTTTGGATCGGGCGGGGTGCGCACGATGCGCTCGCGCGCCTGCGCCACGCCGACGCGGGCCCCAATGACGCGGGTATCTGGCAACGCCGCGCGCATCACTGGGCCTTGCGTTTTGGCCCCGCCGTTCTGCTGCTTTCCTGGTTGCCGGCCATCGGCGACCCGCTGTGCGCGGTCGCCGGCTGGATGCGGTTGCCATTCTGGCGTTGCGTGCTGTTCATGGCCGTGGGCAAGTGCCTGCGCTACGTTGCCCTGTGCGGCGCGGCGGCGCTGCTGGCGACCCGCTGAGGGCGATTCAGCGCCCTTGCTTTGGGCCGACCATAGGGTTATTCCGGATCCCCGATTCGGATGACATAAAATGGCGCTTTAAGGGCTGACCCCAATCCTCGCTTCCCCATGAATGCCCCGCTAGCCAGCCATCTTCTCGCCGCGGCGATGCCGCCGCAGACGCACGCGCGCCTGCGCGAAATCCCCTACAACTACACCTCGTTTTCCGATCGCGAGGTGGTCTGCCGCCTGCTGGGCGACGATGCCTGGGGGCTGCTTTCGGACTTGCGCGGCGAACGCCGCACGGGTCGCTCGGCCAAGATGCTCTACGAGGTCCTGGGCGACATCTGGGTTGTCCGGCGCAATCCTTACCTGCAGGACGATCTTCTCGATAATCCCAAGCGTCGGCGCCTGCTGATCGAGGCCCTGCGACACCGCCTGGGCGAGATCGACAAGCGTCGCGTGTCCGATGACGCGGGCCGCGACGAAAAAGTCGCCGGCCTGCTGCGCCGGGCGCATGCCGCGGTCGCTGCCTTCGAAGACTCGTTCGACCAGACGGCGCAATTGCGCCGGCGCGTCAACCGGGTCCTTGGTCGCCTGACCGCCCGTGACAACATCAAGTTTGACGGGCTTTCGCGCGTTTCCCAGGTCACCGACGCCACCGACTGGCGCGTCGAGTATCCCTTTGTCGTCCTGACCCCGGATACCGAGGACGAGATCGCCGGCCTGGTGCGCGGTTGCATCGAGCTGGGGCTCACGATCATTCCGCGTGGCGGCGGTACGGGCTACACGGGCGGCGCGATCCCCCTGACCTGGAAATCCGTGGTCATCAATACCGAAAAGCTCGACCAGCTTGGCCCGGTTGAGGTTGGTGCGCTGCCCGGGGTGCTTACCCCGGTCGCCACAGTGCGTGCGGGTGCCGGGGTCGTCACCAAGCGGGTCTCCGAGGCCGCCGAGCACGCGGGATACGTTTTCGCTGTTGATCCGACCTCGTCCGAGGCTTCGTGCGTGGGCGGCAACGTCGCCATGAACGCCGGCGGCAAGAAGGCTGTGCTGTGGGGCACCGCGCTGGATAACCTCGCCTGGTGGCGCATGGTGGATCCCGACGGCAACTGGCTTGACGTCACCCGGCTCGATCACAACCTGGGCAAAATTCACGAGGCGGGGCTGGTACGCTTCGAACTGAAGTGGTTCGATGGCGCGTATCCCGTCGGCGAGCGCCCGCTGCGCAGCAAGATCATCGAGATTGAGGGGTCGCGCTTTCGCAAGGCCGGGCTTGGCAAGGACGTGACCGACAAGTTCCTCGCAGGCCTTCCCGGGGTCCAGAAAGAGGGGTGCGACGGCCTGATCACCGCAGCGCGCTGGGTGCTTCACCGCATGCCCGGTCATACGCGCACCGTGTGCCTGGAGTTCTTCGGCCAGGCCCGCGATTCGATCCCGTCGATTGTCGAAATCAAGAATTACCTGGACGGCCCGGGGCGCGCGCGCGGCGCCCTGCTTGCCGGGCTCGAGCACCTGGACGAGCGCTACCTGCGCGCCGTCGGGTACTCGACCAAGAGCAAGCGCGGCGTGCTGCCCAAGATGGTGCTGTTTGGCGACATCGTCGGTGATGACGAAGCGGCGGTGGCTGCCGCCACGAGCGAAGTCGTGCGGTTGGCAAATTCCCGTCATGGCGAGGGGTTCGTCGCGGTCAGCGCGGATGCGCGCAAGAAATTCTGGCTCGACCGCTCGCGCACCGCTGCGATCGCCCGCCACACCAATGCGTTCAAGATCAACGAGGATGTGGTGATCCCGCTCGGGCGCATGGGTGAGTACACCGATGCCATTGAGCGGATCAACATTGAGCTGTCCACGCGCAACAAGCTGCGTCTGCTGGTCGAGCTTGGCGAGTTGCTCCTCGGATCCCTTGGGCTGGCGAAGTTCGACCGCGTCAGCGAGGACGGCGCGGCGATCGCCGAAGCCCTTGAGGATCGCCGCCGGTACGCTCTCGCCCTGCTCGAGACGGTGTCGGCGCGGTGGCAGTGGATCCTCGATCACCTTGACATGCCGCTTTCCGAAGCACTCGCGCGTTTCGAGGGCCTTGGCCTGGGCGAACTGATGCCAGTGCTGCGCGACCGGCTGACCGGCCAGCCCGACGCCCGGGTGTTCGATATCGTGCAGGATCGCACCGTCCGGATTTCATGGAAGCGGGAAGTCCGCGCCGAGCTCGAGGGCCTTTTCGGTGGCAACGATTTCGCACCCGTGATGGCGGAGCTCAACGCCATCCACGGCCGGGTCCTCAAGAGCCGGGTGTTCGTCGCGCTGCACATGCATGCGGGCGACGGCAACGTGCACACGAACATCCCGGTCAATTCCGACGATTACGACATGCTGCGCGAGGCGAACGAGGCGGTGGCCCGCATCATGCAGATCGCCCGCGATCTTGACGGCGTCATCTCGGGCGAGCATGGCATTGGCCTGACCAAGCTTGAATACCTGACCGATGCGGAGATGGCTCCCTTCCAGCAGTACAAGCGCGAAATCGATCCGAACGGCCACTTCAACGCGGGCAAGCTGATGCCTGGCGCCGATCTTCGGCATGCGTGGACGCCAAGCTTCGGGCTGATGGGCCATGAGTCGCTCATCATGCAGCAAAGCGATATCGGCGACATCAGCAACTCCATCAAGGATTGCCTGCGCTGCGGCAAGTGCAAGCCGGTCTGCGCCACGCATGTGCCGCGCGCCAATCTGCTCTACTCTCCGCGCAACAAGATCCTGGCCACGTCGCTGCTTATCGAGGCGTTCCTCTACGAGGAGCAGACGCGGCGCGGCATCAGTCTGCGCCACTGGGAGGAGTTCGAGGACGTCGCCGATCACTGCACCGTTTGCCACAAGTGTTTAAACCCCTGTCCGGTCGATATCGATTTCGGCGACGTGTCCATGAACATGCGCGCGCTGCTCAGGCGCATGGGCCACAAGTCGTTCAATGCGGGCACGGCGACGTCGATGTTCTTTCTCAACGCGAAGGACCCGGCGACCATCAATGCGACGCGCAAGGCGATCGTCGGCGTGGGTTACCGGCTGCAGCGCGCGGTCAGCGGACTCCTGTCCAACGTGATCCGCCGGCAGACGGCCAAGCCGCCCGCGACCGTGGGCCGCGCGCCGGTTCGCGAGCAGATCATCCACTTCGTCAACAAGAAGATGCCGGGCGGGCTGCCCAAGCATACGGCGCGCAAGCTGCTCGACATCGAAGATGCCGACTACGTCCCGATCATCCGCAATCCGCAGGATTCCGCGGATGCCGAGGCTGTTTTCTACTTCCCGGGGTGCGGCTCAGAGCGCCTGTTTTCGCAGGTTGGCCTTGCTACCCAGGCGATGCTGTGGCATGCGGGCGTCCAGACAGTATTGCCGCCTGGCTACCTTTGTTGCGGTTACCCGCAGCGCGCCAATGGCATGACCGACAAGGCCGAGAAAATCATCACGGACAACCGCGTGCTGTTCCATCGGGTGGCCAACACGCTGAACTACCTCGATATCAAGACAGTCGTCGTGAGCTGCGGCACCTGCTATGACCAGCTGGCCGGTTACGAATTCGACAAGATCTTCCCGGGCTGTCGCCTGATCGACATCCACGAGTTCCTGCTTGAGAAGGGTATCCGGCTTGATGGCGCCCAGGGCGTGCGCTACATGTATCACGATCCCTGTCACACGCCGATGAAACTGCAGGATCCGATGAAAACCGTGCGCGCCCTGGTTGGCGAAGGCGCGATCAAGACCGATCGGTGCTGCGGGGAATCGGGCACGCTGGCTGTCACGCGTCCGGACATCTCGACCCAGATCCGGTTCCGCAAGGAAGAAGAGCTTGGCAAGAACATGGCCACGCTGCGCAGCGACGGCTTCGCGGGTGAAGTCAAGACACTGACGTCCTGCCCCTCATGCCTGCAGGGACTGGCGCGTTTTCAGGATGACACCGGCTCGCAGGCTGACTACATCGTCGTTGAGATGGCGCGCCACATCCTCGGTGCCAACTGGCTCGAGGACTACGTCGCGCGTGCCAACCAGGGCGGGATCGAGCGGGTCCTGGTGTAGTTGCGGGCGGAGGGGGCTCCAGGCACTTAAACGCCTACGTGCACGCCCTCGGCAACCAGCGCATCGCGAATCGCCTTTGCGAACTCGGCTGCGCCCGGTTGATCTCCGTGGATGCAGAGCGTATCTGCGCGGACGTTGACCAGGGTGCCGTCCATTGCCGTGACGGTTCCCTGCTTGACCATTTGCAGAACCTGGCGAATCGATTCGTTGACATCCTCGATCATCGCACCCGGTTTGTTCCGGGGGCACAGGGTGCCGTCGGGCATGTAGCGGCGGTCGCCGAAGACTTCGCTGGCCACGCGCAATCCGATTTTTTCGGCGATCGGCAGCATTTCGCTGCCCGCCAGCCCGAAGAACACCAGGTCGCTGTCGACATCGTGCACCGCCTGGGCCAGGGCGCGCGTAAGCCCCTCATCCTTGACCGCCATGTTGTAGAGCTGGCCGTGGGCCTTGACGTGACGCAGCTCCGCGCCCTGGCTCGCCGCGACGCCCGCGAGCGCGCCGATCTGCACGACCATCATGTCGTAGGCTTCCTGGTCGGTGATCGCCATGTTGCGCCGTCCAAATCCCTGAAGATCCGGCAGGCCCGGGTGCGCTCCGATCGCGACGCCAAAGCGCAGCGCCGCCGCGACGGTCTTGCGCATCGTCGCCGGATCGCCGCCGTGAAATCCGCAGGCGATGTTGGCAGAGCTCACGTACGGCAGGATGGCCTCGTCGTTGCCCATCTTCCAGGCGCCGAAGCTTTCCCCCATGTCGCTGTTCAGGTCGATACGCAGGGTCATGATGAATCCTCAGTGATTGGTCAGCATAGTCTTGATCGGCTCGAGCGCCACGGCAAGATCGACGAACGCCCGCGCGCGTCGCAGATCGAGTTGCTGAGCCGCTTCGAGCGGGATCGCTTCGAATTGCACGTTGTCGCCGGGCCCGAGCTGCCCAAGCAGGGGCAGGTCGACGCTGGCCACATAGGCAAGCTTGGGGTAGCCGCCCGTGGTTTGGCGGTCTGCCATGAGCACGATCGGCTGGCCGCCGGACGGCACCTGGATCGTGCCGAATGTCGTCGCCTCGGAAAGCATCTGGCGCGGGTGTGTCAACGACAGTTCCGGCCCCTGCAGGCGATACCCCATGCGCTCGGAATCGGGACTGATGCGAAACGTACCGGTCAGGAAGGCGACGCAGCTTTCAGGCGTAAATTCGCGCCACTGCGCGCTCTTGACCACCCGGACCCGTCGTCGCGCGGCTTGCGCCACGGGTGACGGCAGATAGACCTCGATCTCGGAGAGCGCCATCGCGAGCGTTGTGATCGCCCGGTTGTTGCGTCCTGGCTCAAAGGTGCGGCGCAGGCCCAGCTCGTCCCCGCGCCGCAAGGCGCGGCCATGCCACGGCCCGATCGCGCTGCGCAGGTACGTGCTCGTACTGCCCAGTACCGGCTCAAGGTCGAAGCCGCCATGCACGGCCAGATAGCAGCGCGTGCCGTTGCGCCGCTCGCCGAACGCGACTTCGTCGCCCGCGCGCATGATCAGCGGACGATTCAGGGGGATGGGATGGCCGTTGATGGTGGGGCTGAGATCCGCCCCGGAAATGGCGAAGCAGCAGGGCGTCTGGGCGCGCAGCGTTGGCCCCGTCATGGTGATTTCGATCGTTGCCAGCTCGGGCGGATTTCCGGCCAGCAAATTGGCGAGCCGGTGCGCGCGCTCATCCATTGCGCCCGCGACCGGAACGCCCAGGTGCTGCAGGCCGACTCTTCCCAGATCCTGGAAAGTCGAGAGCATGCCGGGGCGCACGACTTGCAGCGTCATGGCCGCGCCTCCGGCTCTAGCGCGATCCGATCAAAATCCTGCTCGGAAATCGGCACGAAGCGCACGCGATCGCCCGGCATCAGCAACGCCGGGCGCGCGCGTGAGGCGTCGAACAGGATGAGGGGGGTAGCGCCCAGGATATGCCAGCCGCCGGGCAGCACGTTGGGGTAGATGGTCGTCTGGCGGTTGGCGATCGCGACCGAGCCCTGTGCGACGGCGGTGCGTGGAACAGCGCGCCGGGGAAGATTCAGTGCGGCGTCGTGCACGCCAATGTAGGGCAACCCGGGTGCGAAGCCCAAAGTGAACACCATGCTGCCTGGCGCGGTGTGAAGCGCAATGACTTCGTCTTCGGTCATGCCGACAGCCCGGGCGACATCGGCCAGATCCGGGCCATGCCGCCCGCCGTAACAGACTGGAATGTCGATTTCGCGCGACGAGGCTGCCACCTGCGGCAGCCCGTTGCCAAGCAGTTCGGTGATGCGCGCGCAGAGCCCGTCGAACGCGCCGACCTTGCCGTCCGATTGCGGATCGGGCAGAAAATGCACTGCGACCGCCGTGTAGGAGGGCACCACGTCCGTCACGCCCGGCAACAGCGCGTCACGCAGGACGCTGGCGGCAGCCAGGCACTGCAGGCCCGTTTCGACGCTGATCTTGTCGCCGAAATCCAGACTCAGGCAACGATCGCCCTGTTGCCGGAACGCCCAGGCGGGCGTTACCGTCGTCTTTGCCTTCGACCGACGCGCAGTTGCCATGGCCAGTCTATTTTGCGAAGAGGGATTCCATGTTCCTGAACGCCTTGAATTCGATGGCGTTGCCCGACGGATCGAGGAAGAACATGGTGGCTTGCTCACCGACTTCGCCCTTGAAACGGATATAGGGCTCGATGATGAATTGGGTGCCTGCCCGGCGAAGCTTGTCCGCAAGCGCTTCCCACTGGGGGATCGACAGAACCGCGCCAAAGTGACGCACCGGAACCTGGTGTTCGTCGACCGCGCTGGTCTGCGTGTGACCGCATTCGTTCGGTGCCAGGTGCGCGACGACCTGGTGGCCGTAGAAATCGAAGTCGACCCAATCCGGGGCGCTGCGGCCTTCGCCGCATCCGAGCACGCCGACATAGAACTGGCGGGCCTCCTCGATATCGCGCACGGGGAACGCGAGGTGGAAGGGGGGCATGGCGGCCTGGGAACTCATCGAACGACTCCGGAGTGTTGTGCCCATGCGTTGTCGCCGGGATCCGGCACCGCGCGAGGGCGTGATGTGGTGAGTTTATGCTTTTTTGCCCCTCAGGGCGCCTGCGTTGCCGTTGCCGAGCCCTCGTCTTTTCGGATCACCCGGCTCGGATCGAATGTGAGGCTGAATGTGCTGCCCTCGCCGAGCTTGCTCTGGATATCCAGGTGCGCATCGTGGCGCATTGCGACGTGCTTGGCGATGGCCAGGCCCAGGCCCGTGCCGCCAAGTTCGCGCGAACGCCCACGATCGACGCGGTAGAACCGCTCCGTCAGGCGCGAAAGGTGCTCTGAGGCGATGCCGATGCCAGTATCGGTCACGCTGTAGGTTGCCCCCTGATCCGGGGTGGGCTCCCAGCGCACGGTGATCTGGCCGCCATCGGGCGTATAACGCACTGCATTCGTCAGGAGGTTCAGAACCGCCGACTGAATTTCTGGCTCATGCCCGAGCAGGCACAGGCCCGGGTCGAGTTCCCACTTGAAGAGGTGGCGGCCGGCGGACAAAGCCTCGACCTGTTGCCGGGCCTGGCCAAGCAGTGTTTCCATGTCCAGCGTCGCGCGCTCGGCCACGAGCGTGGATTCCAGATCGGACAATGTCAGCAGATCCGCGACGAGCGCCGTCATCCGGCGTGTCTGATCCTGCATCAAGTGCAGGTAATGCGAGCGCCGGTCTTCGCTGAGCGCGTCGGATGGTGCCTCGATCAGCGTTTCGAGAAACCCGGAAAGCACCGTGAGCGGGGTTCGCATTTCGTGGGAAACGTTGGCGACGAAATCCCGGCGGATCGTCTCAAGCCTTTCAATCTGGGTGAGGTCGCGTGTCAGCAGCAGGATTTGATCCAGTGCGTACGGCACCAGCTGCATCATGACGGTCTGATCCTGACCCGAGCCCCAGGACAGGCGGACGACGACATGCGAAGGCCAGTCGGACTTGGCGGCGTACTCGGCGAATTCGGGTGCGCGAAGCAGATTCAGCAGGTTCTGGCCGATGTCGCGCTCCGACTTGAGTCGCAGCTGCTTTTCGGCGGCGCGATTGAACCAGCGGATCTGGAACTCCCTGTTCAGGGTGACCGCGCCCATCGGCAACGCCTGGGCAGCCGACATGATCGCCGCGTTGGTCTGCTGGAGCTCGTCGCGGGTCAGCTTCAGATTGTTGTTGTGACGGTAAAGGGCCGCCACGACTTCTTCCCAGGCGCCGATGCCCGCCGGCGGATCGGCATCCGGGCCTTCAGCCCACTGCGCCACGCGGGAGGCCTGCCGCCGCCTGTCGATCAGGAGCCCCCCGGTCGCAAGCGCGAGGATGATCCAGCCCGCAGGCGTTTGCCAGAATAATTGCAGCCCGATGGCGACAGCCACGCTGATCGTGAACAGAATGAGGGTTCGTTGCCATTTCATGGCGTGAATTGTCGCACCGCCCAGCATGAAACGGGCTTTCAGTTTGCGGGGAGGCTACCGGTGAACCGGTAGCCGCTGCCTCGCACCGTCTCGACGTGGGCGTCGTGCCCGCTGGGCTCGAGCGCCTTGCGCAGGCGCCGGATGTGCACGTCGACCGTGCGCTCTTCGACGAAGACATGGTCGCCCCACACCTGATCGAGCAACTGCCCGCGCGAGAAGACGCGCTCGGGGTGTGTCATGAAGAAGTGCAGCAGGCGAAATTCGGTAGGACCGATCGGCAGCGTCTGGCCCCTGCCGCTGAGCCGATGCGAGACGGGGTCGAGCGTGAGCCCTTCGACGGCGATCAGGTCATCGGTCAGCTGAGGCGCACGGCGGCGCAGCACCGCCTTGATCCGCGCCATCAGTTCCTTGGGAGAGAACGGTTTGGTGATGTAGTCGTCAGCCCCGGCTTCCAGGCCATCGATCTTGTCCTGCTCAGCGCCTTTGGCGGTCAGCATGATGACCGGGACCGCGCGGGTACGCTCGTCGGCGCGCAACTTTTTTGCCAGGGCCAGCCCCGACGTGCCGGGCAGCATCCAGTCCAGGATGATCAGGTCTGGCAACTCCGCCCGGATCAGCGTCTCGGCCTGACCGACATCGAAGGCACGCAACACCTTGTGGCCGGCAAACGACAGGTTGACTGCGATCAGTTCCTGAATGGCGGGTTCGTCTTCGACAACGAGAATCGTGCTGGACATGGTGATTTTCAGGCGACGTTGACGCCCTGTTGCGGACGCATGTGACGATAGTATGGCTTGAATGTGTCATGTTGATGACATTTCCCGAAATGGGAAATTGCAAGGCGCGCGCCGCGCGGCGGGGCGCGCTGGTCCATTGCCGCATCGCAGGCGTCGCCGATTTCGCAGTCCCGCCCGACAACTGCGATAATGCAACATTGCGGTCGCCCGGCTTGAGGGTGCCGCGCATGCGCCGCGCAGGCGTCGATCTGGTATTTGGGTGTCAAACATGTCCGACGAAAAAACACATTTTGGTTACCAGACTGTCGGCGAGTCCGAAAAAGCCGGCAAGGTGGCTGAGGTTTTTCATTCGGTCGCATCGCGCTACGACCTGATGAACGACCTGATGTCCGGCGGCCTGCACCGGATCTGGAAGTCGTTCACGATTGGCCGGGCCGCCGTGCGCCCCGGGATGAAGGTGCTCGATATTGCCGGAGGCACCGGCGATCTGGCGCGCGCGTTCGCACGCCAGGCGGGGCCGCAGGGCGAGGTCTGGCTGACCGACATCAACGACTCCATGCTGCGCGTGGGGCGCGACCGTTTGACCGATGACGGCCTCATCCTGCCACTGGCAGTCTGTGATGCCGAAAAACTACCGTTTCCGGATAATTATTTCGACCGCGTGACCGTGGCCTACGGATTGCGCAACATGACGCACAAAGATCGTGCGCTGGCTGAAATGACCCGTGTGCTCGTGCCCGGCGGCAAGCTGCTGGTGCTTGAGTTTTCCCATATCGCGAAGCCGCTGGCGCCGGTCTATGACTGGTATTCGTTCAAGGTGTTGCCGTGGCTTGGCAAAAAGGTCGCCGGCGATTCGGGGAGCTACCAGTATCTGGCCGAATCGATCCGTATGCACCCCGATCAGGAAACCCTCAAGGCGATGCTCGTTGCCGCAGGCCTGTCCCGTGTGCAGTATTTCAACCTGACGGCGGGGCTGACCGCCGTGCACGAGGGCGTCAAGCTCGGATGAGAGGCGCGGGCCACCGTCGGCCGGCGTGAATTGAAACGGGTCTGCAATCGCAGATGGATCGACGCCATTGCTAATCGCCGATGTTGTAAAAAGACCTATGGCCAGATCGCCGGATGATGCCCCGGCATGACAGCCGGCCGGGCCCAGAAAGGCTGGGTTTCGGACAGCTTCAGTATCGGGCTCATATGTGTCAGCAGCCCCCAGGGTGTTTCGCTGACCATCGACCACGCCTTGCGCTCCTCTGACGTGAACTCCGCCTCGGCGCTCGCCGCCTGAGCGGCCGATACCTGACCCAGATCGACCATCCATTTACCGACCTGCGCCAGCGAGATGCGGACAAGCCAGCTTCCCCCTTCTTTCGCGCGGCGGTTCAGTGCCACCATTGCACCCGCGGCCATCAAGTAGCCGGCGCAGTAATCGATGGCGGAAGCGGGCAGGTAAGCCGGCCCGGGCGTGACTCCGGGAACGACTTGCGCCTGACGCAGGGTCATGCCGCTGACAGACTGGACCACCGTATCGAAGCCGCGACGCGACGCCCACGGGCCGACGTGGCCGAACGCACTCAGCGACACATAAACCAGACCAGGACGCAGCACCGAGAGGGCTTCAGGCGATAGTCCCCGCGTATCCAGCGTCCCTGGGCGGTAACCCTGAGAGAAAACATCCGCGCCCTTCACCAGCGTTTTCAGTGTCGCCAGGTCCTCGGCCTTGGCCAGGTCCAGATGCGCGGAGAGCTTGCCATGACCGGTATCGGCTTCCTGGTAGCCCAGGCTGTGATGATGCGGGGAAGTGATTTTCATCACATCGGCACCGTGTTCGGCGAGCGTGCGGCTGCAGGTCGGGCCCGCGAGTACGCGAGTAAGGTCTACGACACGGATGCCCGAGAGCGGCCGCTCACCCGCAGGCAGCGGTTCAGGATCGCTGTCGCCGATGCGGGTGATTTCCATCAGCGGCAGGGCGTTGACGGCGGCGCATTGTGGATGCTGGGCCCACTGCGCGGCACTTCGGACCATGCCCCCGGCCCCCCCTGCGTCGATGATGGCATTCTCCAAGTCAAGCGCATTCCAGTTCAGCGCGGCTTTCGCGAAGGCCTGCGGCGATTCTTCGCAGCCGAGTACCGAAAGCGCGGCAGCCCGATGATGCGGAAAGTTCGCGTGCACGTTGATCCAGCGGCCGTCCTTGGTCGGGTAGTTGCCCATGATGTCGTGGCGCTTGCTCGAAAGTTCGTTTTCGCCGGCCGTCAGGTATCGCAGGCTTCGTAGCGACGCGGCGGCTTGGCGAACGTTCACGCCGATCGTCTGCCGACGGCCGGTACGGGTTTCCCAGAGATCGGAGACGGCAAGCCCGGTGGCCGCCAACGTGGCGGCGCCGGCGGTGGCGATTCGGTAGGGTGTGGGCAAGACCGGGTCGCCCGCGCCTTCGAAAGTCACGGCAGCGGCGTCGTCGGACGTCCAGCCGCCGTAAGGCAACAGGGAATGCAAGGCTTCCAATGGCACGATTTGGCTCCTGATGAATAATGCACGACGTCTCGAACGTCTTCGGCTGGATTGCCTGGCGCCCCAACCCTCAGGGTCTTACTGCTTCGCCAGTCCCAGTTCTTTCAGGATCTCGGTCAGGCGAACGTTGTCTTCGGCTAGAAATTTGGCGCTTTGAACATGATCCATGTACATCGGTTCGCCTTGTTCGGCAGCCACTTCCTTTTTCCATGCATCGCTGTCGACCAGCTTTTTGATGGTCGATTCCCAGTAGTCGACTTGTTCGCTGGTCATGCCGGCCGGCCCGACCAAACCGCGCCAATTGCCAAACACCACATCGGCGCCTTCTTCTTTCCACGTTGGCACTTGTGCCAATGATCCGCTGAGTCCCTTGGGCGCAGAGATGGCCAAGCCGCGCGCCAGGCCAGCTTGAAGCTGAGCGCTGACGTTGGCCGGCGTGGTCACCAGCAAGTCGACGTGGCCGCCCAGCATCGCAGCCATGGCGTCGCCAGCCGCCAGATAGGGCACCATGCGGAGTTTGGTGGGCGCAATGCCGGCCGCTTTGGCAACGAGGGCGATCGAAATGTGCACGGCGCCACCCAGCCCGAGCGCAACGCCGATGGTGTAGGTATCCGGATCTTGCTTCAGGTCATGCAAAACCTGTTTGCCGCTTTTCACGGGCGATTGCGTACGTGCGACGGTCATCACATACTCCGTGAACAACTGCGCCAGGGGCGTGACGTCCGTATACTGCGCCGCGCCGACGCCCATAATCGGATTGGTCAGAAGGGTCGGATTGCTCAGCATCACGTACGTTCCGTCCCCTTCGTGCGCATTCAGAAAGTTCTGCGCGATGACACCGCCCGCGCCGGTCTTGTTCACGACAACAATCGGGTTGGAAACAAGCTTTTCTTCCTGCAGCAGGTGGGCCAGGATACGCGCGGTGCGATCGTTGCCGCCACCAGGTCCCGACGGCACGACAATCGTAATGGGGCCTGTGGGCTGCCATGCCGCGACTGCCGGATGCATCCAGCTTATCGACCACACGGATAGCATCGCCACACAAAGCCGGCCGAGGTAGCGGGTATTCATCGTTATTTCCTTAAATTGATCGGGGTGGCTGCAGGCAAGGGCGGTGACTCGACCACTGAAGCCAGTTCGAATCTCGGCAACATCCCATCCGTTACCCGCTCATACACCATCCGCACCGCGCGCCCGATCCAGTCCGTGTCTGGCACGGGGCCGACCAGGTTACTGACCATGATTGGACCCTCCTCGAGTTGGACAGCAATCGCGTTGTAGGGCACAGGGTGGTCATCGAAATAGCGTCGATGAAAAACGACCCACGACAGGATCGTCCCGCGTCCTGACAGCTCACGCCATTCCACCTCTTCGGCGAGGCAAGCGGCGCAGACCGGCGCCGGAGGATAGCGAAACAATCCGCAGTTCGAGCAGCATTGCAGGCGCATGCTCCCTGCATTGATGCTTTCCCACAGCGGTACGTCGTACATCGACAAGGTGCGACTAGAGTTGCCCATCGTTCTCTCGATCGTCAAGCGCCATCGCGGCTGTAGATGATTGACACTGCCTTTCCCGAGACATCCGAACAGTAGTGTATGCGCCGGCAACCAAGTACCTGACGTTCGCCAGCCGTGCCGCGTAACTGTCGCACGGCCTCGAGCTGATGGTTCCAGCCGTGCATATAGCTCTCTGCCAGATGGCCACCGCTCGTGTTAACCGGCAGCCCGCCCGCCAAACCAATGCCTGTTTGGGCGATGAATCGCGCGGCGTCTCCAGGCGCGCAATACCCATAACCTTCGAGCGCAAGCGGCACATGCAAGGAGAAGCTGTCGTATACCTGCAGTGAATCGATGTCCTCTGGACCGACGCCCGCCATTTCGAAGCTGGCGCGCGCTGCCGCTTGTTGAGCGGGACGATAGAAGTCGATCAGGCGGGGAGCCAGGCTGGTGGAAGCGCGATTCATGTCGGCGCGGCCAAGTCCGTCGATTAAGATCGGTTGCTTGCACAGGCGGCGCGCCAGACCGGATTCGGCCACGATCAGTACTGCACCGCCGTCGTTAACCAGGCAATAGTCCGGATAGCGCAAGGGTTCGCAAACATAGCCGGAAGTTAGATAATCGTCCAGCGACAGGGGTTTCTTTAACAGCGCGTTTGGGTTGAGTCGGGCAGCCCTGCGTTGTTCCACCGCGACGACCCCGAGCGATTCGCAACCAAAGCCGGTCAGATGGCGGTAGCGCTGGAACATCAGCGCGTACAGGGCGCCCTGGGAAGTGAAGCCCCATGGTGCGTGATAGACGTAAGCAAGAAAGCGGTTGCCGCTGACGGCCTCGGCGCCCCCGTACTGCGTGCCGGCCGACCTTTGGTCGGTGCCGTGAACGAGCGCAATGCACTGGGCAGACCCCGTTTCTATTGCCAGGCAAGCGAGCGCAAGCGCTTGACCTGCGTCGCCCGCCTGCGCACCCCAACGCGGATCGATGCCCAATACTTCGCCGGTGCGTTCATACGACAGCGTCGGGCCTACGACCAGGCCATCGATTGCACCTCGAAGCCCTGGCGCTTGCGTCAGCGCATCGCGCAATGCCCGCGCCCCATAGCCGAGCGCATCGCATGGCTTCTCGCCCGCACGCACGAGCGCATTTTCGCTGACCCAGTCGCTTTGTCCGATCGCGACGATCGCCGCGCAGCGCTTCATTTTCCGCGGAACACCGGTGGCCGCTTTTCCTGAAAGGCCTTGCGACCCTCAAGCCGATCTTCCGTGTCGCGCATCAAACCATACACATACTTGTCCATTTCCAGGGCATGATCCAGAGGCATATCAAGCCCCATCTGGATCGAGCGTTTCAGCGCCCGCACCGACATTGGCGCATTGCGCTTGATGCGATCGGCGATAGCGTGCGCAGCAGGCATCAGTTCCGCAGGCGACACGACCTTACTGACGAAGCCCATCTGTTGCGCCTCCCGCGCATCGATGAGGTCACCTGTCAGGATCATCAGCATTGCATTGCTCTTGCTTACGCTGCGCGGCAACCGCTGCACCCCGCCCGATCCTGGCACGCTGCCGACCTTCGCCTCAGTGATGCCGAATTTTGCGGTCTCGGAGGCTATACAGATATCGCATGCAAGGGCCAACTCCATGCCGCCGCCAACGGCGTAACCATTGACCGCTGCGATGATCGGTTTATCCAGCCCGAACCGATGCAGGAATGTCCCGGGATTATCTTGCATGAACATCAATTCGGCGAAGCTTTCCCTTGGGGGCTGCGTATTCTTGAGGTCTGACCCAGTTGAAAATGCCCGCTCGCCGGCGCCCGTTACGATGATGACATGCACATCGTCATCATCGCGCAGTTGGTCCCAAATGCGGTAGAGCGATTCACGCATCGATGGGTCGACAGAATTCATCGCCTCGGGACGATTGAAGGTGACGACAGCGACACGGTCATCGATAGTAAGTTCCACGGTCATAGCGACACCTCTGTCTATTCAAATACCTTGTCGGCCGCGAACCGCGCGACCTCGTCGGTCGTGAGGCCGAGCAGGCTGGTACAAATCTCTTCAGTGTGCTGACCCAGCATCGGCGCTGGCCGCGAAAGCTGCCCGGGCGTGCGCGACAACTTGATCGGTACGTTGTTGTAGATCGATCGGCCCATTTCCGGATGGTCCAGGTACTGCCAGTGCTGCCGATGCGCCAACTGCGGATCCCGCTCAATGAGATCGCCGGCATTCTGCACCACACCCGCAGGCACTCCGGCCTCCTGCAACTGTCGCATCAGATCGAACGGCTCTCTCAACCTTGTCTCGGAGGTAAGCCACTCGTCGATGGTCAATCGCTGAGTCTCACGTGCTTCGGAATGCGCCCATGCGGCACGGCGCGTCGGCTCGAGTGCTAAAGCGTCAGCCAGGCGACCCCATTGCGCATCATCCTGCACCGCCACCGCAATCCAGCGATCATCACCCAGGCATGGATAGACTCCGTGCGGCGCCCACACGGGATGGCTGTTTCCATGACGCTCTGCGATCCGTCCGTTCACCGCGTAGTCGACGATCGCCGTCCCCAGCAGCGCCACCGTTGGCTCTGTCTGCGCCAGGTCGATGTACTGGCCGCACCCCGTACGGCGCCGATAGTTAAGCGCGGCGAGCACCGCGAATGCGGCATGCGCCGGATTCGGAACGTGATCAGGATAGTTAGTACTAGTGCCTGCAGGTGGACGATCCGATGGTCCGCTGCTGTAATGGATGCCCGCCAACGCGCCGATGGTCAGCCCAAACCCGACATATTTCGTATGCGGCCCAGTGCCTCCTTGCATGGACATGGCCAGATAGACAATGTCCGGGCGCAACGCCTGTGCGGCTGCGTATCCGAGGCCAAGGCGGTCCATGACTCCTGGCCGGAAGTTGTTCGCGACCACGTCACTGCAGGCGATCAGCCTTTTCGCAATCGCCAATCCCTGTGGATGCTTCAAGTTAAGCCGCATGCCACGCTTGCTCGTGTTCCGGTCCGCAAAGTAGCCGCTGCGTTCAATGCCCTTGATGCCGTCCTTGAACGGTGGAGTGGATCGCAACGTATCCATGTGCGTTGAGGATTCGACCTTAATCACGTCAGCGCCAAAATCGGCCAGCAGCTTCGTCGTGTACGACCCTGCCCCGATCCAGGTAAAGTCGGCAACGCGTATGCCGGCCAGCGGGCCCTTGCTGCTTGCGCTCATCGATCCGCTCCTGTGTCGCGCCCCTGGACTGCCGCGCCTTGCCAATCTGTCAGAACGCTGTCCTGGTGTTCGCCGGGGAGCGGCGCACGATGGTGCAACCGTCCGGGCGAAGCCGACATCGAGAATGGCACATTGGGCATCGTGATATCAGCGCCGAAGACTTCGTGCGGCACTCCGACGAACATTCCACGGGCCTGCAGTTGTGCATTATTGAACACATCGCGCGCGTCGTTGACCGGACACAGAGGAATCTGGCGGCGTTGGGCTTCGTGATAGATGTCGTCCTTGCGCCAACGTGCGCAAAACGGCGGGAAAACACGGTTAAAGATGGCCTTCGCCTCTGGCCCATCCATAAATGAGATATCAAGCCAGCGTGCGCCAGTCAGTTCCTCGTGCCCCGGTACGTTCTCTTCTCGCAACCAGGTCACCAGGTTCGCCCAGAAACGCGCGCCAGCCATTCCACCGGCGAACAGGTAGATAAATCCATCGCTGCAAGCGAACACCCCGGTGCCCGCATGGCGCTGCTCACCGGCGAACCGCTTGCGCGTGGTGCCCGCCAGATTGTAGAACTGCGCCGCATTCTCGGTGGCCATCGTGACGGACTCCTGGATCGACACGTCGACCCGCTGCCCGATTCCGTCCGCCTGCGCCGCGGTCAGCGCGATCATCGATCCGACGGAAGCGAACATGCATCCGATGGCTACGGCCTGGTTGCCATGCGTTTGGGTCGGTGGGCCATCGGGATAGCCCATCATGTTGAGCAACCCCCCGAGCGCCAGCAACGTCAGATCAGTGGCCGGCAATTGGGCATAGGGGCCCGTCTGCCCGAATGGCGTCAGGCTCGTCATCACCAGCTTGGGATTTTGCTCAGCCAAGCGCTCGAATCCGAGACCGAGCTGCTGCAATGCCCCGGGAGGCCCGTCTTCTATTATCAGGTCAGCGTGTTGCGCCAGCGACCGGAGCGTCTCTGCATCGCGCGGCGAAGACAGATTCAGGATCATGCCGCGCTTGCCGGTGTTATAGAAATTGAAGGGTATGCCCAGCGCACGGTCGATTCGATCGCCCAGAAAAGGGGCTTCTCGCCGCAGCGCGCATCCGCCCGGCGGCTCGATCAAGACGACATCCGCTCCCATATCCGCGAAGAGCTTGGCGGTGTAGAAGCTGAAACGCGAAGACAGGTCGACCACACGAATGCCGGCCAGTGCATCCTGATTAGGGAGTGCCATTGTGAGACGCCTCAATCCTGCATAGGGGTATGAGACGTGTCGACAGCTTTTTTCCACATCTCGACCTGCTCGTCCAGCCGTTTCGCGAACTCTTGCGAACCGACCATTTCCGGAAGAATTCCCACCGCGCTCAGCTTGCTGTCGATGTCCTTCGTGGATAGCGCGATCGCCTGCTCCAGTTTGACAACCACCTCCGGCGGTGTGCGCGCCGGGGCGAGGATGCCGTACCAGGAATCCACGTCGACGCCATGCACACCGGCCTCATCCAGCGTCGGCACATGTGGCAGGTCGGGAAGGCGCTGCTTGCCCGATACCGCCAGGGGTATCAGCTTGCCGGCCTGCATCAGTGCGCCGGCGCCCACCTCCAGACCGAATAACATTTGTGCCTGCCCGCCAGCGACATCGGTCATGGCGGGGCCGGCGCCCTTGTAGGGGACATGATGGACCTTGATGCCGGCCGATTCGTTGAACAGCTCCCCAGTCAGGTGGGTCAGGCTACCGGTACCCGCCGAAGCGAAGAAATACTTATCGGGGTTCTTCTTGCATAACGCAATCAGCTCGGCCAGGGTGCGCGCCGGAAATTTATCGTTGACCAAGAGCACGACGGGGCTGGTCCCGAACTCCGCCACCGGCACGAAGTCTTTCTTGAGGTTGAAGGGTGGGTTTTTGTAGATCGCCATATTGATGGCGGTGGTCGGCGAGGCCAGCAGGATCGTATAGCCATCCGGCGCCGAACGCGCGACAAATTCAGTCCCTATGTTCGCGCCCCCGCCGGCCTTGTTTTCGACGACCACCGGCTGGCCGAGGTGCTGCGCCATGGCGGTCGCCAGCATGCGGGCAGAAGCATCGGTCGAGCCTCCTGGAGCAAAGGGCACGATCAGGCGGATGGCGCGGGTCGGGAATATGTCTGCGGCGTTGGCAGTCCCGCACAGCACAGCGGTCGAAGCCAGCAGTGCGGAGGCGATCAGCTTTCTCATTGTGTTGTCTCCTGGCGCTGCAAGGGCGCGGCGCAGAACATTGTATTGAGTGACTACCCCTAGTATCCAATAACAATAATTTGCCATAACATGCCAAACTGGAATGTTAGCTATAAGCCACAAAAGGAGCGCACCAGCTCCGCGGAGACGCCGCCCATGAAGTTGCATCAGCTGCGCTCGTTCGACGCCATCGTCCGCAACGATTGCAATATCACGCGGGCGGCAGAGATGCTGCATGCGACACAACCTGGCGTCACCAAGCACCTCCAGTCATTGGAAGCCGAACTGGGCGTTGCGCTTTTTGTACGGAACAAGCGTCGCCTGCTCGGATTGACGGATGCAGGCAAGGCGATATTGCCAATCGCCGTGCAGGCAGTGGAGGTACTCGAAAACCTGCAGCGCACGGCGCGCTACTTTGCGGTGCATCGCCCGGAAGGGCTGACGGTGGCGACCTCTCCCACCCCGGCTCGCGTTTTTTTTCCTGCCTTGATCCAACAGTTCGCGCAACGCTGCCCGCAGATACGCGTACGCGTGATATCGGGAAGCGTGCACCAGAGCATCGAGGCAGTCGTCAGGGCAGAGGCTGATTTCTGCCTCTGCTCCGCGCCCCGCACGGCGCAACATGACCTGAAATTCCATCCCTGCTTCGAACACCGCTGGTTGTTGATTGCGCCGCCGGATCACGAACTCCTGCGGCAAAAGAAGCTGACGCTCGAAGCGATCGCGCGCCATGGACTGATCACCTACCACGAAGGCTACGCGTCGCGAAGCGTGATCGAAGAGGCGTTCGCCGGCGCCGGCCTGACTCCCGATATCGTGCTCGATACCACCGATAGCGACATCATGCGCCGCTATGTCGCTTCCGGTCTCGGCGTGGCCATTGTCGGTGGGTCGACGTTTGAAATGACGGGCAACGACGGCTTGGTTGGGTTGGATTTGGATGGGCTCATCCCGACCGTTCGGATGCATCTTGGCATCCGGCGGGGCGCCAAGCTGCGTGCTGAGGTAATCGCATTCCTGAGCCTTTGCGCACCGCACATTCAAGATTGGTAGGGACGCGACATTCAAGTTGCTCATCGGCTGAAATTGCTGAATTTCGCCGTTGACCTTCTTGCAAACAAGAAAAACAAAAAATACTTAGTGATTGTTGCGCAAACTGAATTCTTTCGCCAATTTGTCAAATTCGAAATGTCGGGCATCATGGCACACTCAAATTCAATAGCTTGTAAGTCGGAACTTTGCCCCCACAATTGCGACAGAGTTCATTGTTTCGCGACAGAGTCGTTGTTTCTAATCATTGTTTGTCCCGTTGCGGTCACAACCTTTGCAAGTTAATTCAGCTTCCAGTAAGATTCAGCTTCCCGTAAGGTCCCGGGGTTGATCGGTCGCTGACCGAGCCAAATGATGCGGCAGCAATGCCACAAGGAGTCAGTTATGTCGTTTCGTCAGTTTTCGCGTTTTGCGGTCGCCGCGCTGATCGTGCTCGGCGGTGTGTCGCTTACAGTCGCCACGACTGACACCGAGGCCGCGCGCCTGGGCGGCGGTGGCAATGCCGGTCGTCAGTCAACCAACGTGACCACCCAGCGCCCGGCGGCAACGCCAGGCGTCACGCAGAAAAGCGCGACGCCGGCTCCTGCGGCTGCAG